>CAIRUC010000077.1 GCA_903881665.1 uncultured Bacteroidota bacterium
ATATTCTGTTATGCTTTTGGGTATATGACAAGGGTATGGCGTAGAAATAGCATGTTTATTAATGGTGTTATTTTCGTCTGTAGCAACAAATCCTCCTCCAACTGAATAATAGCTTCTTTCTAAAGTGTTTCCGCTTTTTAATTGCGCTTCAAAATTCATCGTGTTGGGATGCTGCGGCATATTAATGTCTTTGTGGAAAAGCAAATCTGTTGCGTAGTCAAAATTTAAATATTTTCTTCCGCCGAGATGTATTTTTTTCTCGCTAATAATCTTTTCGAATCGCTCTCCAATTGAATTTGTGTCGATAGTAGTGAAGTTTAATCCACTTAAGCCCATCAATAATGCTACGTCAGTTCCGTGTCCTTTGCCCGTTTTAGCCAGTGATCCGTAAAGATGAATTTTGAGGGATTCTATTTCATCTATATTAGATAAATGATCAATTCTTTTTAAAAACATTTCGGCTGCTATCCAAGGCCCCATCGTGTGAGAACTTGAAGGACCAATGCCTACTTTGATCATTTCGAAAACGCTAATACTTTCCATTTTTTGAATTTGTTTGGGATTGTAAAATTAGTGTTTGTAATTTAGTTTCACCTCTTGTTTGCTGAATAAATTAATTTTTGTTTTGAGAGACTCTTCTTGCCATTTTTTTGGCTATAATGCCGCCTAAAATAAATTGTTCAGCTTCATCGAAAAGCAATTGAAGGAGTATATCTATTACCAATTCTAATTTATCATGCCCTATTCCATAAAAAAAGAATATAACAGACAAGCCACTGTTTGTTATATTCTTACTATTATTGATACTATATTGGATGCATGTTGGTTGAAATATATAAGCAAAAAAATATAGCAAAAATTAGGCTGAGGAGAAAGTTGTTGAGGCCTGCTTTTTTTAGCGTTTCAAACAATATTTTTATCTTTTATTGTAGTTGTTTTTCTTTTGATGGCGAAAGTCTTTTTTGGTGTTGTCTTTTGGCGCAGCATTCTTATCTTTTGGCGTAAGTATGTTTGCGCTATTCATGAATTTTATTTTCTTGCCAATTAGCTTTTCGATGTCTTTTAAGCATCCTAATTCTTCGTAATCGCAGAAACTAATGGCAGATCCCGTTGCACCCGCTCTTCCTGTTCTTCCAATGCGATGTACGTATGTTTCAGGAACGTTTGGCAAGTCGAAGTTTATCACGTGACTTAAGTTGTCAATATCTATACCTCTTGCTGCTATATCGGTTGCTACAAGAACTCTTGCTTCTCCAGCTTTAAATTTACTCAACGCATTTTGTCGTTGATTTTGCGACTTGTCGCCATGAATTGCTTCCGATTTTATTCCGGCTTTATTTAAATGTTTCGATACACGATCTGCTCCATGCTTTGTTCTAGTAAATATAATTGCAGAAAGTATGTTTTTTTCTTCAAGTAGAGTAGTAACAAGATTTCGTTTTTCATCTTTGTCAACATAATATAATTGTTGATCAATGGCCTGAACGGTGCTCGATACTGGAGTCACTTCTACATACTTCGGATTTTGGAGAATATTTTTAGCTAAATCTGCAATTTCCATTGGCATCGTTGCCGAAAAAAATAATGTTTGGCGTTTATTAGGCAATTTTCCAACTATTCTTCTTACATCATTTATGAATCCCATGTCCAGCATGCGATCGGCTTCGTCTAATACAAAATATTCGATTTGTTTTAAACTAACATATCCTTGTTGCATTAAATCAAGTAGTCGGCCTGGTGTGGCTATTAGAATTTCAATTCCGTTGTTTAAAGATTTTGTTTGTGGATGTTGCGACACACCTCCGTAAATAACTAAATTCTTTACTGGCAAGTGTCGTCCATAGGCATCAAAACTTTCGCCAATTTGTATTGCTAACTCTCTAGTTGGAGTTAATATCAAACATTGAATATGATGCGCTGGTTTTTTGTTGTAAATAAGTTGTAGTAATGGTATCGCAAAGGCTGCGGTTTTTCCAGTTCCTGTTTGTGCGCAACCTAATAAATCTTCGTGCTGTAATATAACTGGAATCGCTTTTTCTTGTATTGGAGTTGGCTCCGTATATCCTTCTTCAGTTAATGCTTTTAGGATAGGAGTAATTATGTTTAGTTCTTGAAATTTCATAGTTGTTTTGCAGGCTTTTTAATGCTGTGCATTTAAGATAGATAATAGATAATATAGTATGGCTACAATAGTCATTGTTTTTAGCCATAATTTGCTTTGATATTTTTTAAAGGTGACAATAAAACTACTAAAAAGTAGTCCTAAGGTGATTATTGCTGCTGGTAAATATTCATGTGTTGTGTTTGGCGGATAATATGTTTTGCCATTACTTAATGTATAACTTTTTAAATGGTGAAACAGCGGTGTTTCGTGAATGATGATGGGCATTCCTGCTTTTAAATCAGTGCCTTGTATTTCTGTAGCTCCTTCAAATATTCGGCTTTCGGTTTTTATTTTAGTGTAAAATTGTTCGTTGGATTCTAAAATTTCACCTTCTAGTATGGTTTCTGGTATCAATATTCCCAACATTCTATCGTCGAATAAGATCAAGAAACATATGCCAATCATGATGATAGTGGTGTTTCTACCCCAAAATATTTTGTGAATAGATAACCGTTCATAGGCATTAAGTTGTTGCTTCCAGTTTTGGTAATTTTTTAATGATTGTTGTCGGGCTTTTTCTCTTATTTCGTCTGCATACGAACTTTCGGTAATGAAAATAAATGTTCTTCCTTCTCGGAGGTCAATAAGTCGTTCATATGCTTCGGTGTAAAGCCTGAATTTTTCAGCTGCCTCAGGGGCTTGGTTTCTATCAGGATGAAATATTTTAGCTTTCTCTCGATAAGCTTTCTTAATTTCTTTTATTCCTGAAGATGGATCGATCTCCAATAAATCAAAATCGGCTTGCATAAAGGTTTCCAAAGATAACGATAATTGGGCTTATTATTGGTAGGTTATTAGCAGTTATTTGATACTTTTGTGCTTCTGATCCACGAAAATATGGTTATCTTCTCGTATTTGCTCTATTATTTGGTTATAATTCCAGTTTCTTTACTTCCCTTTTCCGTTTTATACCTTGTTTCGGATTTCTTGTTTTTGTTATTTTTTAACATCATCGGTTATAGGAAGGATGTTGTGCTTAAGAATATTAAAAATTCATTTCCTTCATTAACCGATAAAGAGCATCTTGTGTTGATGCGAAAATTTTATATTCATTTATGCGATGTTATTGTGGAGACGTTTAAGTCGTTTACGATTTCTAAAGATCAAATTAGTAAACGAATGATATTAAAAAATCCTGAATTGTTAGCGTCTTATTATGAACAAGGCAAAAGTTTAATTTTGGCTGGCGGACATTTTAATAATTGGGAATGGATTGCTACTGGAATCGATCAGCAAATAAGTCATAAGTCAATTGCAATTTATAAAACGTTGTCAAATAAATTTTTTGATGCAAAGATGCGTTCCACACGAGGGAAATTTGGGTTAGATATGATTAGTACAAAACGTGTTGCTGAAATATTTAGAGAACAGAAGGATTCTCTTACAGCAACTATTTTTGCTATCGATCAAAGTCCTTCTAATCCGCGTAAATGTTATTGGATGAATTTCCTTAATCAAGAAACGGCTTGTTTGTATGGAACAGAAAAATATGCTCTTGAGTATGATTTTCCTGTTTTGTTTGGTTCTGTTACTAAAGTTAAAAGAGGATATTACACGTTCGAATTTAAGGTTGTAGCCGATCATCCTGCTAGCACTGAAAAGGGTTTTATTACAAAGCAAACTAATATTGAATTAGAAAAGGAAATTGTAAAGGCTCCCGAATATTGGTTATGGACTCATAAGCGTTGGAAGCATCCTCGTCCTGCTGATATTCCAATGGAGACCGTAATGTAGTTGTGCGATTTCTTTATAATTTTATGTACTTTCTTATAGCCATTCCAAGTTTAATTATTTCATGCTTTATTTTAAAACGTTTAATCATAGTGATTCGCCCGAATGGGTTGTGTTTGTTCATGGAGCTGGTGGTAGTTCTGCAATTTGGCATAAACAAATTCGTGCTTTTAAGGCGCGTTTTAATGTTTTGATGGTAGACCTTCGTGGGCATGGCAAATCAAAGACGAAAGGGCCGCTAAAAGAGAATCAGTATACTTTTGATAAGGTGAGCAAGGATGTTTTGGAAGTGCTCGATCATTTGAAAATAAAACAAGCGCATTTTGTTGGAATTTCTTTGGGCACAATTATTATTCGTATTATTGGAGAAATGGAACCTCATCGTATTAAATCACTAATTATGGGTGGTGCTATTACTCGTCTTAATTTGCGTTCTCAGTTTTTTGTGCAAATGGGAAATGCATTGAAAAGATTTGTTCCGTATATATGGCTTTATGGTTTGTTTGCATGGATTATCATGCCTCGTAAACGTCATGCTGATTCTCGTCGATTTTTTATAAATGAAGCTAAAAATTTGTATCAGAAGGAATTTCTTCGTTGGTTTAAATTAACAGCTGAACTTAATCCGTTATTGAGATTCTTTCGTGAAAAAGAAACAGGCCTTCCAATCTTATACATTATGGGCTCAGAAGATTATATGTTTTTGGCTCCTGTTAAAAATATGGTGGCCGTTCACAAAAATTCCTTCCTATCTGTAATTGATAATTGTGGTCATGTTGTTAACATGGATCAACCTGAGGTGTTTAACAGAATCGCTATCGATTTTATTGAACAGGCTTAATTAATTTTTTAGTGATTTCTTGTCGTATTGCCGCTCCTGCAAATAACGATTTGTTAAATGAACGAAGTACCCTTACGTCTTCCATTAGTGTTGTTTCTTCAGCTAAAAATTTAAATGGAAGTGAGTCTGGTAATCGGCTAAATAAGTCAGTGAATATTTTGAAAGCGGGTTCTTTTTTCTCTCTTAAAACTCGTAAAAATACGCGATCGTAAAAGTAAAATCGTCGAGGTTTGATTTGATTAATTTCTTCGAATGATGTAGTGTTTTTTAAACATTCGATTATCGCATCACATTGCTTTTGTATGAATTGAAAGGTGTATCCAGTCGATGCTTTCGTTGCACCTCCCGCAGTTCCAATATGAATTATTTTGCCGCCTTCGTATGCATTAAATGGTTGGTCGGTCATGGGAATGATTCCGAATTCTTTTTCGGTAATGCGATACTTTAGTTGAGGGTGTTTTTTGCTAATATAATCGATTAATTCATGTTCGTATTCTTCTTCTTTAAGCAATGATTCGGAGAATAATGTAAATTCAATTAGCGCTTTTGTTTTACTTAATGGCAATTCGTACATAAAACGACATTCGTTTTTTTGTTCTATGGTAAAATCCATTAGTGTTGCGGCCGAAGTGTCGAACGTTTCTTCTTCGGTTTCAATTAACCAACCTTTGAAATGTTGTAAAAGTTGATGATATCTGCCATCTTTTGTTTTATTTATTTGGGTGCTGTTAAATATGAATTGTCCGTTATACTCTTCTTTTACTGTTTTAACTTTCCCTTCAGCATAAATTGCAACAATGTTTTCTTGTACAATTGTAATGTTTTGATGCTTACTTATTTTATTTTTGCAATATTCATAAAAATCAATACCACGAATCATTTTATAACGATAGGGTAGGAGGTTTATTTTTTTATGGAATTTTGGTGAGATAAAACTTACTTGCTCCCATTGCTGTATTACGCATTCTTCAAATTTTCCTTTTCCTGTTTCCCAAAAGCACCATGTCCGATCGTTTTCGTTTTTCGTGGTTTTATCGATAATAAGTATGCGCTTATCATTGCTTAATCCTGATTCAATCATATGTATAGCAAGGCTAAGGCCCGCTGCACCCGCGCCCGCTATAATATATTGATAGTTTGTTTCTTTCAACGATTTGTGACTAATTGTTATTAGTGAAATAATGAACTAATTTAAAAGTTAATAGGATTAGTTGTTGCTTTTCTTGCCGAATTTTACATTGTAAAGCAAAATGCTGTTTTCTATTATTTTTAATGATTCAGCTTTATTTAAAAAGCTTTTTACAACCACTTCTTTATTTTCTAATATTTTGTAGTCTTCAAAAAATCGTTGCATTTCGATAACGGTGTGAGGTGGTAATTCATCAATATCGTTAATGTGATTTACAGAGATGTCGTTTAATGCTACGGCTATAATTTTATCATCGGTTTCGCCTTGATCTACCATTCTCATTACGCCGATTACTTTGGCTTCTATAAGGCATAGCTGTGGTACTTCTATCGATGTAATTACGATGATGTCTAATGGGTCATTGTCGTCGCAATAGGTTTGTGGAATAAATCCATAATTGGCAGGGTATTGTACCGATGAAAATAGTACCCTGTCTAGTTTAATTAATCCACTGCCTTTGTCGATTTCGAATTTTCCTTTGCTGCCTTTGGGAATTTCGATAATTGCATTTACAATTTCTGGCGATTTCTCGCCATAGCTGATGTCGTGCCAAGGGTTCATGTTATTGTTTTGGGTAAAGTTATAACGTTTTCGATTACGTAATAAATAGCTTGTTTGAATCCATTAAAAAAGCCCTTCGCTATTGCTAAAGGGCTTATGTTTTATGCAGTTATTAATGCTGGATACATCGATGCTCTCTGTGTTTTTATGTTTTCATCAGCGAGATATTCGTCGTATGTCATTCGCTTATCAATTACTCCCGATGGCGTTATTTCTATAATACGATTGGCTACTGTTTCTATGAATGCATGATCATGTGATGTGAAGAGCGCAACGTGCTTCCAATCTTTTAAAGCATCATTAAAGGCTGTGATCGACTCTAGATCCAAGTGGTTGGTAGGTTCGTCTAGCACTAAACAGTTGGCATTCGTTAACATCATGCGTGATATCATGCAACGCACTTTCTCTCCGCCCGATAGTACATTCGATTTCTTTAATACTTCTTCTCCCGAGAAGAGCATTTTGCCTAAGAAACCTCGTACATATGTTTCTGTTTTGTCTTGCGAAAATTGTCGTAACCAGTCTACTAAATTATATTCTCCTGTAAAGAATTTTGAATTTTCATTCGGAAGGAACGATTTTGTGATTGTGCTTCCCCAGTTAAATTCTCCTACGTTACTCTTGTCTTCATTCATTAATACATTGAAGAAGGCCGTTACCGCCATTGGCTCTCTCGATAAAAATGCTACTTTATCGCCTTTGGTTAAGGTAAAGGTAATGTCTGAAAATAATTGCGTACCATCGGTTGTGGTTTTGCCTAGCTTTTCTACATGTAAAATTTGATCTCCACAATCACGTTCTGCTTTGAATATAATACCTGGGTATTTTCTGTTGGATGGTTGGATTTCGTCAACAACTAGTTTGTCGAGTAGTTTTTTACGACTTGTGGCTTGTCTTGATTTAGATGCATTTGCACTGAATCGTTCAATGAAATCTTGTAATTCTTTTCTTTTATCTTCTACTTTTTTATTCTGATCGCCTCGTTGGCGAAGTGCCAATTGGCTCGATTCGTACCAGAAATTATAGTTACCTGTGAATAGTTGAATTTTAGCAAAATCGATGTCGGCAATATGAGTACATACTGCATCTAAAAAGTGACGATCATGGGATACAACAATTACAGTGTTTTGAAAGTCTGCTAGGAAATCTTCTAACCATGCGATGGTTTCTACGTCAAGATCGTTTGTTGGCTCATCTAGTAAAAGAATATCTGGATTTCCGAATAATGCTTGTGCAAGCAATACCCTTACTTTTTCTTTACCGTTTAATTCACTCATTAACTTTAAGTGCAGGTCTTCTTTTACGCCTAATTCACTCAAGAGATTGGCAGCGTTGCTTTCTGCATCCCATCCATCCATTTCGGCAAATAAATTCTCTAATTCGGCTGCTCTTGCTCCATCTTCGTCGTTGAAATCTGCTTTTGCATAAATAGCATCTTTTTCCGCTAAAATATCCCATAATTTACGGTTCCCCATAATTACAGTTTGCAAAACCTGACAGTCGTCGAAAGCAAAGTGATTCTGACTCAAAACGCTCATCCTTTCGTTGGGTCCCATAGAAACTTGGCCGGTTGTAGGATCAATTTCACCCGAAAGTATTTTTAGAAAAGTGGATTTGCCAGCACCGTTTGCACCAATAATTCCATAGCAATTTCCCGAGGTAAACCTAAGGTTCACTTCTTCAAATAACACCCGTTTTCCGTATCGTAACGATAAATTTGTAACCTGCAACATGATCCTTTCTTTTAAGGGCTGCAAAGATACGGCATTAATCTCTTAAAAACTAATGAAAATCATTACTTTAGGATTTCAGCCTAGGGTAATTAAAAAAGCCGCCCTGCTTTTCGCAGAACGGCTCGTTTTATAATTGTTATTTGCAATTCAAATGTGAATTGTTCTTATAAAGTAGCATCACCTTTATGCCAACCGCATGGCGTTAATTCATCCGTTTGTAAAGCGTCTAAAACTCTAATTACTTCATTTACATTTCTTCCTACCGATAAATCGTATAATGATACCCAACGAATCGTTCCAGTAGGATCAATAATGAATGTGGCACGATATGCAATTTTCTCGTGTTCTTCTAAAATCCCTAATTCTTCAGCTAATGATTTTGATGTGTCGGCTAACATCGGGAAGCGTAATCCTTTCAATTCAGGGTGATTGTTTCTCCAAGCAAGATGTACGAATTCACTGTCGGTTGATGCCCCAATTAATGTGGTGTCGCGGTCCGCAAAGTCTTGAAAATGGTTGTTAAATTCAGCTATTTCTGTAGGACAAACAAAAGTGAAATCTTTTGGCCACCAAAACATAACCGTCCATTTTCCTGATTCATTTAACTGATCTGAGTTGAGTTCGAAAAACTCTTTACCTACTTCTATAGATACTACGGCTTTCTTGCTGAATGATGGGAATTTTGATCCCAACGATAATACACGTGTTGACATTTTTTTAGATGTTTGTTGATTTAACAATTGCAAAAGTAGATAGTTCTATGTTATAAGACAAGCAGATGTTTTCTATCTTTGTATAGATGATATCTATTAGGGTTGACGTTTAGGCTATATTTCTTTAATGGGCAATTTTGTTTGCTCGATGAATAGGTGATCGCAATATTGATTAGTTTAAATGAATGGATTGAATGAACTTTCTACAAATCGAATATGTTATTGCAGTCGATAATTTTCCGCATTTCGAACCTTTTATACCCTATAAGGATGGCGAAGAAATAATTTGTCCCTTTGTGTTAAACTACCTAAAAATTATAATGTAATGTACCGTTACTTCCTCATTTTTTTCTTGCTTTCTTCTTCCTTGAAAGCGCAGTATGTTCAATGGGCTCAGTCTAGTTATGATGGAGTTAGAAACACATTGATTTACGATCAAGCACTTGATACTTCTTCAAACCAATATTATCTTCAAGCTCAGCAGGGATGCATGGGTTGCTACAATAAGTATTTCTTATTGAAAGTGTCGAAGCAGAATTTGCCGCGTTGGAGTTTTTTAATTGGTGTGGTGAATGGAGAAGAAATTGTTCCTCGTAAAATTACAACCGATTTGATGGGAAATGTGTTTGTGATTGGTGTGTATAACACGGGTACGTTTACAGCCGATTCAGTGCATGTTTTAACATCTTCAATTTCAAATGCACCTTTTTTAATGAAGTTAAATCAGTATGGGCAGGTGAAGTGGGCTGTTAATCTTGAAAATGAAGCGGTCGATTTAGCAGTTGATAAAATTGGACGCGTTTTTTTAACGGGTAACGGATTTACTGCTGCTTATACTACTGCGGGTAATTTTATTTGGACTAGCAGCGTTTATTTTGGTCATTCAATTGCAACCGGTTTTACTAATAAAATTGTGATCGCCGATGATCATCGAATTATTCGTTTGAATGCAAATGGAAATGTGCAATGGGTAAATAATTCTTTGGGTGGTTCTAAAATCGATCTCGATTCAGTAGGTCGTGCATTTGTAATGAATGGAGATGGATTATCTCGACTATCTACTGCTGGTGTGGTAGCATGGACGAATTCGTCTATTATCGGAAATGATTTTGATGTTGATGCGGTAGGAAATATTTATTCTGTTACTAATAATTATTTGGCGAAATATAGTCAATCAGGTACGTTGCGTTGGACATATAATTCGTTAAACCTGAAAAACGTTCGTTGTAATGCTGCCGATGAGGCTTTTGTTACGGGAGCTTTCGGTAATAGTTCTCAATTTATAATTCCGCCTTTCGCACTAGATCCTAATACGTATCCTGCTGGATATTTAGGTGCTACCTCTCCATTTCGTGCAAAGGTGATTGGTAGTGGTCATCCTGCTCAGTTGAAAATTAACTTTAATTATAATGATGCATATAGTTTTTTTAATTCCATTCCACATACTTTTTGTCAAGGTAATTCATTAGTGAAAAATGGTGTTGATTTATATTCTGGTTTGAATACTTTTTATCAGGTAATGGTAAATGCTTCTGGCGATTTTGATAGTAATAATCAGTTTACTTTTCAGGTGGCTACCGATGCAGCATTTTCAAATCCAATCGTTTTGTTAAATGAAATTATTCCGATTTCCATTGTGCCAGGAAATTATTATTTGAGAGTTGTTTCCTCTAGTCCAATTAAGATGTCTAATTCGTTAAGTATTATTATTGGTGAAAATCCGATTCCATTAATAACAGCAAATGGACCAACTGATTTTTGTGCTGGAAGTAGCGTCGATTTATCAGTTACTTACCCCAATCCGCTTTACTATGAATATGAATGGATAAAGGATGGCAATTTCTATGATTTTGGTCCTACATTAAATGTAAATACACCTGGCGATTATTCGGTAATTCCTTTTAGTGCCGATAATGCCGGTTGTGATGTAAAGCTTTTGTCCTTGCCAACTTCGGTTAATATTTCTTGTCGTTACGATGAAAGCAACTGGAAAGCAGTGGTTTATCCTAATCCTTCTCAGTCAATCTTTACTGCCATTTTTAAGGAATTAAATGAGCAAAGGTTTATTGTAATTTTGGATATTGATGGTCGTGTGGTTGAATACGTATCTGCTTCCGAGCAGTCGGTGGTATTTGGAGAAAGCCTTATTCCCGGTGTTTATTTCGTCAAAATCTTGGGTGACGAAAAAAAGGTTACCCTAAAAATTGTTAAAATCAATTAATTCAACGAAGTTTATACTTCCAAATTTATACTATGAAAAAATCAAAATCTATTATTCTTATATCAGCAGCGTTAGTTGTGCTTACAATTGCTGCTTGCTCTCCTAAATTGTATGAGCCAACTTCTGTTAATGTATCGAGTGATGCCACAATGGAACAGTTGAAAGAGGGTAAATCGTTATATATTGCAAATTGTAATCGTTGTCATTCGTTGTTTAATCCAAAGCGTTTTTCTCGAGAAGAATGGACAAAAAACTTAAATAAAATGCAACCGAAAGCAAAAATATCTGAAATGCAAAAGGCTGCTATTTATAGTTACTTGACGCATAATGCTAATAGAAAAAAATAATGGAGTTAACCGAAAAGGTCCGTATTGATAAGTGGCTTTGGGCAGTGCGTTTGTTTAAGACGAGAAGTTTAGCTGCCGAAAGCTGTGATAAAGGTCGTGTCCGAATCGGTGATTTATCTGTAAAACCTTCTCGTAATGTTAAAGTTGGGGAAGTGGTTGTCCTGCATCGTGGTCCTTGGTATCAGCATGTAAAAGTGCTTCAAATTACCGAAAAAAGAATGGGCGCAGCTTACGTGAAGGATTTTTTGGAAGATATCACTCCTCTTGCTGAGGTAGAGAAAAATAGATTGCATCAATTGGCTCAAGCCGCATGGAATATTAAAGGCGGAGTAGGTCGTCCTACCAAGAAAAATCGTCGCGAAATCGATGGTTTTACAAGTGATTGGTAACCATTAGTGGATTGTTTCGTTATTACTATAATAAGAACCTCCAATGAAATCGTACTCAATACATCATATTTATGTAGTTGCGGCAAATGCTTTTAAGCGTTTCCCAATGGCATTAATTTGTGCAGTTCTTGCTACTGCAGCTGCATTATATTTAGTTGATTTTAATGGTGATGAAGTAGATAAAACGGCTGCCGCTGAATTGGTGCTGACTTTTAGCCTTGGTATGATTGCTTATATCGGTTTGGCTGTTTTTGCTCAGCGTTATACTATGCGACAATCAACGGTTGTGTATTTTCATATTATCGTTGCGGGACTAATGGTTTATTACTATTATTCTTTGCCCGATGTCTTTACCATTAAGGCAATGGCGAGGTTTGTTTTGCTTTTGCTGGCTGCCCATCTCGGTGTTTCGTTTGCGCCGTTTATGGTGACTACTGAGGTGAATGGTTTTTGGCAGTTTAATAAGTCTTTATTTATTCGTTTTCTTACTGGTGTGCTGTATTCTAGTGTGCTGTTTTGTGGATTATCCGTTGCTTTATTAGCTATCGATAATTTGTTTTCAGTTGAAATTGTTCCCGATGTGTATGTTCGAATGTGCTTAATAATTATTGGTGTTTTTAATACTTGGTTCTTTCTTTCAGGTATGCCTCCTCGAATTCTTAGCCTCGAATCAGTTACCGAATATCCTAAAGGATTAAGGGTGTTTACGCAATATGTGCTGATGCCGTTAGTGGTCATTTATTTGTTGATTCTATATGTGTATGGTGCTAAAATTATTTTTACAATGGTTTGGCCGCGTGGTATTGTTTCTTATTTGATTGTTGGCTTCTCGGCGTTGGGAATTCTTGCATTTTTATTGGTTTGGCCTTTGCGCGAGGATGCTCATTATGGATGGATTCATACCTATACGAAACGATTTTTCATTGCTATTTTTCCTCTTATTATTTTGCTTTCCATGGCGATTGGTCGCCGTGTTATTGAATACGGTGTAACCGAAAATCGCTACTTCTTAATTATTCTATCGCTTTGGTTGTTGATGGTGGCTGTTTACTTTTTAGTTAGTCATCGTAAACATATTAAGTTTATTCCGCTAAGCTTGTTTTTTGCTGCTTTGCTCTCTGGTTATGGGCCTTGGAATGCTTTTAGCGTGAGCGAGGATAGTCAACATCACCGCCTTGTGGATTTACTTTCTAAAAATAAAATCTTAAAAGAGGGGAAAGTGCTCAAAATAGAGCGCTCTATTCCTGTCGATGATCAAGTTGAAATTTCTTCTATCGTTTCGTATATGATCGATGTTCATGGATTAACAAGTATTCAGGATTTGTTCTCCGTTAATCTTATTGCTACTACGAATAATAGCTCAAATACGTCTGGGTCATTTAAAGCAGGGCGAGTAATGGATCTTATGGGTCTCGATTATAAAACGCAGTATATCGATCCTACCCGACAAAAAGATGTGGAATACTTAAATTATTCATCCACTATTTCTGTGGTAACCAACGTAAGTGATTTCGATTATTTATTTCCTGTTGATATTTATATGAGTTCATCTTCTTCTGTTATTAATCGAAGTCTCGATTCTTCTGAAGTCGATATCGCTTATCATAAGGGTGATTATTATTTGAAAGTTTCATTTAATCATGGCGCACCTGATACAATTTCCTTGCGCCCTTTAATTAATTCATTAATTAAAAAATACGGACATGATGATTATTCTGTTAATGAGAATGAATTAACAGTAGATCTAATCAATAATAAAAACATTCATTTTCATTATTTAATTAAAGGCATTGCCGCTACTCGAATTAAAGATTCCGATGAGTTAATGATAAGCTCGATGAATGGTGTAATGTTAGTTGATATTCCTTAAAACAAAAAAAACCTCCGGATTCCCAGAGGTTTTTTTGTTTTAAATAGAAGTTGAGGTGATTATTTTATCACACTTAACTTTTGAGTCGCTTCACTGTTTCCTGACTTTATTTTTACAGTATAAATTCCTGAGTTAAGTTCTTTAACCGAAATAGTGATTTTGTTTGCTTCAATAGTTTGGTTCGATTCAGCAACCATTTTACCTGCTATATCGAATAGTTGAACGTCAGCTTTGTTTCCTTTTACAAGAATAGCATCAATATTAATTGTTGCATAGTCTTGTGCTGGGTTCGGATAGATTCCTCCAAATCCGTTAGCTGCAGCATTTTCATTGATGCCAACACTAACTTTTGAAATGATAGCACGAATCATAACATCTTCTACTTCACGATAACGGTAATCCGACATAGTTCCACCTAAAATTTCATATGAACGATTAGAGAAAGGTGCTACTTGATTCTGTCCTAGTGCTACTTGATCTCCATTCATCACCCATTCTACGTAGAATCCAGCGCTGTTAATTCTTACTGGTGCATTTAAAGCTGTTGTTACAAATCCTGGTGAAACAAATCCTCCTAAAACAACTACCGAGTCTAATAGGTTTCCCCTTGTTCCGTTCAATCCCGAATTATCCCAAATACGCATGGTGTATCCTACCGCATTTGGATCTGCAACGATATATACTTTTACCGATGTTAAATCACAAGGATAGAATGGTGGAATAAATAAGTTTGCAACACCTCCATCACCGCCACTCCATGAAATTCCTGTAGTTGTAGATGAAATTCCATTTTCATAAGCTAATTCTGTGGTTGCTGTGGTTGTATCTACTACGTCAAGCTCGGTGATTTTAATATCATTCGCTGGTGTAGCATCTCCCGCTAATTGCGTAGTTGTTCGGAATCTGAAAATTCCTGCCGCTGTAGGAACAAACGGATTAGGTTGATTTATTACTTGTATGTCGCCCTGGTTTAATGAATTTGATGCAGTTGTGTTCGTTACTTGTATTGCATTGCTCGCTGCTAATACTTGTGTTAATACATTGAATGATCCTAGTCCTGTATTACCTACATTTTTTACCGCTGATGTTAATGCAAATGTATTTCCGTTTTTACTTAAAAATTTCCCTTCGTTGCTTTCCGTGTCATTATAGAGTGATGCAGCATCATTAATTTGTAATGTAGTTGATGCAGGCGCATAAAAACGAATTGCATATTGTGTTGATGGGTAGATGTCATGCGTATACATGATTCCGATTTGTCCCGAGTTGTTTTCAATTCCAATATTGCAATAGTCTGCCACTGATGCACTCGCTCCAACTTGTGTTTCGTATTGGAATGTAATCGTGCTGTCGTTGTAGTTTAATATAATCTGGAATGTGTTGTCTCCTGTATAATCAGGTACTGCATTTACCCAAAATGGTACATTTACGAAAGAAAGAATTACGCTGTCGCCTAAGTCACTTTGCCAGTAGTAACATCTTGCAGGGTTGGTTGTTCCTGAGAAGTTAAAATCAGTCATGAACGGAGCCAAGTAGTTGTTTTTTGTAGCAGATAACCCTGGAATTACAGGGAATGGATGCGCAAATTGTGTAGCGCCGAAGCTCATGTATCCGTTCGATCCTACCCAAAATTTATTTGTTGAATACCAATAGTAAGGGAAGGGAGCAGGAAGTACAAATGGCCCAACGAAGTTGTCGTCTGCAAGTCCCGAAATTTCAGTGGTTCCTGGTAATGAACTTACGTCTATCCAATTGTAAACGGGTCCGTTCGGATCGTTACTGTCACGCCATATATATCCGTAAGCATCCGGACCACCTGATGTCTGTGCGTTTGCCGTAAATGCAAAGGCAATTAATGCAACTAATGAGAGTAATTTTTTTTTCATGTGTTCGATTATGTGTTTGTGTTCAATTCTATCGATAAAAATAGTAATTATTTTTATTTGTAAGTTCAGTTAATTCGGTTTTCTGTCTTTCTTAGCTTTTCCTTTGAGCTAATTAAATTTTAATTCGGCAATTACATTGGGTAATTACCCTAACTTCATTCTGTACTATTGGTTAATTTTTTTTTAGTAGATTTTGGATGCGAAAGGATCTGTAGTTCTCCGTTTTCCGACGTTTACGAGGCAATAATCCCTATCATTCCTCCTAGTAAGATGGCTATCATTTTGTACAAATTGAAGCGATGGTCTGAGCTAGTTTCGAATAAAATAGTGGTTGAAATATGAAGGAAAATACCAATTACTATTGCCATAATTTGATCCTGGTAACCCGAAATCATACTAAATGAGCCATGGGCTGCTATGTTACCCGACAATGCTCCTAACGGCCCCATTAAGGCAAATACCGTTAAGTAAAAGAATGCTTTTTTTGATCCAATTCCCGAAGCAATAAGCATACTTAGTAAAGCAAATGCTACGGGAATATGATGTAATGCAATGCCGAATAATAAACTTTGATGGCTTCCATGGGCCTCATGGCCACCGCCCGCTAATGGCATGCCTTCAAGAAAACTATGTAAGCATAAACTAATCATCATGCTTATCGGAAAGGCATGATTGTGATGGTGTACATGCACATGACCGTGTTCAATACCTTCAGAAAAGAATTCAAGTACAATTTGTATGAAGAACCCAACCATAATCCATATACCTATTTTGGGTATAGCGCCAGAATAAACTTCTGGCATAAGGTGTAAAACTGTAATGGCAAATAAAAATGCGCCCGAAAATGATAGGAGTAGCTTTAAAAATCCGGGTCCTGGATTTTTTACTAGAAAAAATAATCCACCTCCCAATATTACACTGAGAAATAATATAAGGTAATCTGATAGTAGCATATTATATTTTTCTAGTAAGCATGATTAATCTTGGAGATTCATGTTCATCGAAATCGTTGAGATTGTAATCGCCGTAAATACTAATAACCTCTAGGCCAGCTTGAATATAAAATTGATAAAAATCTTCTAATAATAAAATTCGTACTTCTTCTGTGAATGAAAATTGTTGCCCATCGTCTTCGAATTTTATCTCTTTCTTAATAAAATCATTTTCAATTTTCTTGCGAATATTAAATTTAATCCCGTTTACTTCTTTCGTTATTTCATTCGGAATTCCTTTTACAACATTATTCGTGTTCAAAAAATCAACAAGTAAATACCCGCCTTTTTTTAAACTTTTTGAGGCTGCTAAAATGGGTAGTTGATTCTGGTGTTGTTGCGAAAAATATCCGAAACTTGTAAATAAATTTACAACCGCATCAAAGTAGTTGGTGCGAAAAATATTTCGCATGTCGTGCTCGAAAAAATGGAGGGTTTCGTTTTCGAATTGTTTGCAAAAGGCAATACTCTTTTTTGATAGATCGATGCCAGTGATGTTGTAACCTTTCTTGTTTAAATAAATCGAATGCCGGCCTTTCCCACAGCCCATATCATAAATTCTAGCATCTTGCTGAAGCTGTAGCCTGCTCATTAATTGGTCAATGAATTCTTCCGCTTCTCTCAAATCTCTGTCTTTATATAAGATGTGATAGTAGGGCGAATCAAACCACGATTCAAACCAGGATTTGCTTTCTTCCATTTTGTTGTTAAAATGCTCTGTTAATTGGGGCGATGTCGTAAATATTTGATAAGCAGTCCTTAAAAGAATTAAGGGTGAACGTGTTCTCCTTTTTCTTCTTGTGCAAAATTGCCCTATTTATTCGGTTAAAACAAGCATTTAGTAATTACAAGCGAAGTTCCGTTTCTTTATTTCTAGATTTTCATTACTATTAACCCGAATACTTTATTTTTGATTCCAATATGTCGGGCAGAATTTCTAAAATCCCTCTTCGTTTACGTATTCGTAAGCATAAAAGAACTCCTCCAGGTTCTTCTCCTGGACTTATTCACCCCGCCGAAGACGCTCGTGAACCTAAACTTTTTATTACTTCTTATGGTAACGATCATCACCTCGAATTACCCGTTCATTCATTGAGTGATATTCATTCTCGTTTAGCTCATTATCCTAATTTGTCGCATTGGATTGAAGTAAGGGGCTTCGGAAATCGTAATTTGCTTGAACAGCTTTGCAACGATTTTGATATTCATGCAATGGAGATGGAGGATGTGGTAAATACGTATCAACGTCCTAAAATGGAGGAGCATAGTCGTCATTTATTTGTTGTTACAAGGGTAATCAGTCGCTGTGGCGATGGACTGCTGAAAAATGATCAGTTGTCGTTGTTTGTTGGTAATAATGTAATCATTAGTATGCAGGAGCATTATGATGATTATTTTGAGCCGGTCCGATCTCGTTTGAGAGGAGGAAAAGGATTAATGCGTACCTACGGTGTCGATTATCTTGCATATTCACTTTTAGATGCAGTAGTAGATACTTATTTTCCCTTACTCGAACATATAGGCGATAAACTTGATGAACTCGAGGATGAGTTGTTCGATAAGCCAAACCGTATTTCTTTGCAAAAAATACAGGTTATTAAAAGAGAGTTGATTATTCTTCGTCGTACCGTTTTCGCTGAGCGCGATAAAATAAATGATTTGTTGCGCACCGTTTCTGTCTTTATGAATGATCAAACTAAATTGTATCTAAAGGATACTTACGATCATACTATTCAAGTGATGGATTTGGTGGAGTCTTATAAGGAGATTACAGCTTCGCTGATGGATATTTATTTGTCGAGCGTAAGTAATCGCATGAATCAAATTATGAAAGTCCTTGCCGTCATTTCTACTATTTTCATTCCTCTCACTTTTATTGTGGGTGTTTATGGTATGAATTTCGAAGATTTGAAAATCGATGGCGTTAATTATAATATGCCCGAATTACATTCTCCTTATGGTTACATTGGTGTGGTGCTTTTTATGGTGGCTTTGGTTGTTGTTCAGTTGTTGGTGTTTTGGAGAAAAGGTTGGCTCGATAAATCATGATGGACGCTGATGATTGTTCTTTTGTTGATGTGATACTTCCATTGGCACTGCCCGAGTTGTTTACCTATGCAGTTCCTGAGAGTATGCGTGATACTATTCGCCGTGGACTACGTGTTGTGGTGCAATTCGGTCGTCAACGTGTATATGCTGCGCTCGTTTTTAATTTGCATAATCATCCTCCAACAAATTATGAAACAAAAGAAATTTTGAGTGTAATCGATGATCAGCCTATTGTTAATGATGAGCAGTTTCGTTTGTGGCAATGGATCTCCGATTATTATCTTGCTCTTCCAGGAGAGTTGATGTTGGCTGCACTCCCTTCCGCTCTTCGATTGCAAAGTGAATCGGTAATTGTTCCGAATGAAGAGTTCGATGGAGATGCTTCGGCGCTAACTGATCGAGAGTACTTGATTTATGAGGCATTGCAGCTGAAACCAGTGCTGACTATTTCTGATATATCAAAAATTCTTTCTGTAAAGTTTGTGATGCCTGTTTTACGTAACTTGGTTAAGAAGAAGGTGGTTTTGGTTCTCGAAACGCTCGACGAAAAATATAAACCACGTTTCGTAGAAATGGTTTCTCTTCATCCCGATTTAAATAATGATGATAAAGCGGTTGAGGCAGTTATTGCTTCTATCGAAAAAAAAGCGCCTAAGCAGGTCGATTTATTGTTAGCTTTTTATCAGCATACGCGTGAGCTCGGTCAGCTTGATGTTGTGAAATCATATTTGCTTAAGAAGGCGAATGTAACGGCTTCGGTATTGGCTGCCCTTGAAAAGAAAAAAGTATTATTAGTAACTTCTGTGCAGGCCGATCGGATGCCAGTGTATAACGGTGATGTAGTACCGCCAAAGTCTTTAAGCCCCGATCAAAATCAAGCCTTGTCAGATATTCGACAAGCTTTCGATAATAAAAAAGTTACGTTGTTGCATGGTGTTACTTCTTCTGGTAAAACGGAGTTGTATATACATCTCATCGAAGATAAATTACGAGAGAATAAACAAGTGCTTTATCTATTACCTGAAATTGCTTTAACGACGCAAATTATTCGTCGACTTCAACGTCATTTCGGAAATAGTTTACTTGTGTACCATAGTCGTTTTAATGAGCACGAAAGGGTAGAGGTGTGGAATAAAATTCTAGATGATAATTTGTCGGATACCTCTGCTAAAATTGTGGTCGGTGCCCGTTCTTCTGTCTTTCTTCCTTTTTCTAAATTAGGATTGGTTATCGTAGATGAAGAGCATGATCATAGTTATAAACAGGTAGACCCTTCTCCGCGTTATAACGGACGCGATGTGGCGGTGGTGCTCGCTAATCAACAAGATGCTGATGTGTTGCTAGGGTCGGCTACTCCTTGCCTGGAGTCGTATTTTAATGCGTTGTCGGGTAAGTATGCGTTAGTAAATCTCGATAAACGTCACGCCGGATTAGAAATGCCACAAGTTGAATTACTCGATTTGAAACGGGCCATGAAACGTAAAGAAATGAATGGAAATTTTTCTGCTCGTTTAATTGAAAGAATTTCTGAAGTATTGGCAAACGGGCATCAAGTAATCTTGTTTCAAAACCGGCGTGGTTTTGCTCCTTTCCTCGAGTGTAATGCTTGTTCTTGGGTGCCCACTTGCCTTAATTGTGATGTCTCTCTTACATATCATAAAGTAAAGAATGAATTGCGATGTCATTATTGCGGATTCATTGCCGCTATTCCTCTTAAATGCGGAACGTGCGGCGAACATGATATTCGTATGCGTGGCTTCGGTACCGAACGAATTGAAGAGGATTTAAAAATTTTATTGCCGGATGTTAAAGTAGGGCGACTCGATCATGATACTACGCGAAGTAAAATGGGGTATCAACGTATTTTGGGTGAGTTCGAAGAGGGAAATATCGATGTGCTGGTAGGAACTCAAATGGTTACGAAGGGCCTCGATTTCGATAGGGTTAATTTAGTGGGTATCCTTAATGCTGATTCTATGTTGCACTTTCCCGATTTCCGTTCTTATGAAAGAGGATTTCAATTGATGTCGCAAGTAAGCGGACGAGCAGGTAGGAAAAATCAAACGGGTTCTGTTTTATTACAAACATATGATCCTGGAAATTGGGTGCTTCAGCATGTAATCCGTCACGATTTTAAAGGCTTTTATGAGAAGGAATTGATTGAGCGATATAATTTCGGTTTTCCACCATATACACGTTTAATTGAGATTCGCTTAAAACATAAGGATCCGTATAAAATTGATAAGTCGGCCGATGCGTTAACGAATGAACTGAAAAAAACTTTTGGAAAACGTGTGCTTGGCCCTACAATTCCAACGGTAACGCGTGTGCGTAATTATTATCTTAGAACAGTTTTGCTGAAGCTTGAAAAAACATTAAGTGTGGCCGATGTTAAGAGAAAACTTACTAAGTCGATTAGTGATTTTAAAAAAATACCGGATCATCAGCAACTAATTGTTCAAATAGATGTGGATCCTGTTTAATTGCTTTATTAGCGGTTGATTTGATATTAAAGCGTATTTCTTGCACTTGTTTTATTTGCAAGCAATGACTTTTTAGATGCATCTGTAAGTGAACATAATTCTTTTATCTCTCATTGTTAAGTTTGTTACACAATATTTAGTTTCGATTTCGTTTATTTGAAAGGAATTATTCAAATTTGTAAAATGAACAGGATATACCTTATATGTAACTTATTGTTTCTTTCTTATTTCGCGGAGGCTCAAGCGGGCGCAAAGTTGAAGTCTTTTCAGGTCTATAAAGGAGATACAATTAACCGACTCGATATTTCAGATAAAAAACAAGGTGTTTGGAAAAAATATTATAAAACAGATACTCTTTGTGCAGAATCATTTTTTGTAAATAATGTTCCTGTGGGTAAATCTTCTTCTTGGTATGAGTCGGGAAAGTTGAAGGCTCAAGTCGTGAATTCTAAAGACGGGAAATCTGGGAAAGGTATCAGTTATTATGAATCTGGAAAGTTGCTTGCTAAGGGAAATTACAAGCTTCAAAAGAAAGATAGCGTGTGGCTGTATTTTAATGAAAATGAAAAAATGAAGGCTATCGAAGATTATAAATCGGGTAATCCTAATGGAAAATGGATGGTTTTTTATGAAAACGATAGTATTGCTGAAGTAAAGTATTATCTAAATGGTAAGCGGGAGGGAGCTTACCTTCAGCTAAATCAAGATGGAAATCGTATCCTTGAAATGAACTATAAAAATGATCAGCCGGATGGAGTTGTTAAAGTTTTTTTTCCTGATGGTAAATTACAGGAAACAGGGAATTATAGAAAAGGTATTAAAGAGGGCTCTTGGATTACTTATGATGTAAACGGAAATATTTCTAATACTTCCGTTTACATTAACGGCGTCTTAAAGGAGTAATCGATTTTTTAACTCAAGATGAACTTGTTTCTGAAAGAGGCAAAGCAAGTTGATTTTGTTGCTGAATGAATATCGATTTGTATTTCGTTTACTTTCGATTTGTTCGTTGATAAACAATAGAAAAATATAGTTGCTAATTATTCAATGGCAACTACTCCTTTTATTTCAGGAATTGCTTTTAATAGTGATTGTTCAATACCTGCTTTTAAGGTCATGTTACTCATCGAGCATGATGAACACGCACCTTCTAGTCGCACTTTAACAATCATGTCATCAGTAAGCTCTATGAATGATACATTTCCACTGTCTGCTTCTAAATAAGGTCGTAATTGTGAGAGTGTGTCTTCAATTCGATCTATAATTTGCAAATTCTTCGTCATCCTTTTTTTATTTACTTACTTCTGCTGTTTTACTAGCATTTAAAATTGCTATTTGTTGAGCTACATTACCAGCAATGGTTAAAAGTGGTACGTACGCGGGGCTCGATTCGTCAAGGATGTCAGGATGGCCGCTGTCGCCTCCTTCACAAATACTTTGTACTAGTGGTAATTCTCCTAAGAATGGAATTGATAATTCTTTCGCCATGTTTCTACATCCCCCTTTGCCAAATAAATAATATTTATTATCCGGTAATTCAGCAGGGGTGAAGTAGGCCATGTTTTCTATCATTCCAATAATCGGTACGTTTATTTGTTCCATTCTAAACATCCCGATTCCTTTTAAGGTATCGGCTAATGCTACTTGCTGTGGTGTTGAAACAATAACGGCTCCAGTTAATGGTACCGAACTGACTAATGTTAAATGCACGTCCCCAGTTCCTGGAGGTAGATCAATAAACATATAGTCTAATTCGCCCCATTCAGCATCCGAAAATAATTGTTGTAATGCTTTTGATGCCATAGGACCACGCCATACTACTGCCTGCCCTGGATCTGTTAAAAATCCGATCGAAAGTAATTTTACACCGTACTTTTCAACCGGAATCATATACTGCTTTCCATCGCGTTCATTAACGTATAGTTTTTCGTTTTCAACTCCGAACATTATGGGCTGCGACGGACCATAAATATCGGCATCAATTAAACCTACTTTAGCTCCAGTTTGTGCCATTGCTATGGCTAGGTTGGCCGCTACTGTAGATTTTCCAACACCTCCTTTGCCAGAGGCTACAGCGATGATATTTTTTACGCCTTTTAAAAGATGATCTGCGGTGTTTCTATGTGAAGTTACCTTTGCCGTCATGTTTACTGTTACTTCAGCCTCTTTGTCAACCATATGTATAATCGCATTCCGACATGCATTTGCAATGAGTTCTTTTAATGGACATGCTGGAGTTGTTAATATGACCGTAAAGCTTACTTTCTTTCCCTCAATTTGAATATCATCAATCATGTTTAAGGTGACTAGATCTTTTTTCAAATCTGGTTCTTCAACATGACTTAATGCTTCCAATACTTGCTCACGTGTAATCATAATTTCAATAGTCGTTTAGTAGAGTTCAAAGGTACAGTTATTCAAACAAATTAATTGATTATATCAATCACAAATTCGGCTTGAAATAGGAAAGCCCCGTATTACCGGGGCTTTAAATAGTTTTTTTAATTATTAGTTGAGGGTTTTAGCCGCAAACGTGGGAATATATCGGGTTATCAAAGCGTAACTTCCAAAAAAGGCAGTGTTGTAAAACAAGTCGCCTAATAAGGTTCCTTTAAAGAAGGGAATTGCCATTATGTAGCATTGTGCAAGGCCACTCGCGGTATGTCCGTAATATCCCAATGCCCAAACACCAAAGTTCGTTAATATGAAAAAGGATAACGATCCTAATAGCGATCCAACCAAAATAGTTGAAGCTTTTATGTTTCCTCTTATGTAAATACCTAATAAGGTCGTTAAAGCCATACTTCCATAAACCCAAATCATCTGATCGTGAATTCCGGCTCCCGATGTGATTTGCAATAAAACATCACTAAAAAGCATCAAAGCCATAGGCAATATAAATGCAAGCTTTTTGTCTTTAATATAAGCTCCTCCGAATAGTGCAACTGCCCCTATTGGAGTAAAATTCATCGTATGAGGGATCAATCTGCTAAGCACTCCTATTAATAGTAGGGCAGTGATTAGCAACTTTTTCTTGTCTGAGGATGGAGTGGAAGTATTCATAGTTTATTTCTGGATGCGAATATAGCAGGAACTTTACAGTTATTAAAAGATTACGGTCAACTTATATGGTTCTTTTTCACTGTAAAGGGTAAAAATGACTATCCTTGCTACTATTCATTGCCTACTATTTTAAGGTTATAAATACACTTTTTGTCTGCTGATAAATCAAACTACATTTAATTTCTAATATAAAGGCAATATTAATTGTTTTCTGTATTCCATATTTTCCATGATTCTTCTGCCTGACGTACTAACATGTCGTAGCCGTTTTTGGTCATGGCTCCTCTTTCTGCTCCTTTTTTGAGGAAAAGGGTTTCGGTAGGGTTATAGATCAAATCAATCAAAAGATGAAATTTGTGGATTCCTGAATAGGGAATTTCAGGGAGGTTTTCTGTATGTGGATGCATGCCCAAAGGAGTGCAGTTTATAATCAATGGGGCATTTCGAACATCAATCTGCCTTATATTTTCATACGAAATTCGGTTGAGTTTATTGCCTGGATTTCTGCTTACTATTTGATAGTCGATCTCCAGCTTTTCAAGTGCATAAATTACGGCTTTTGTTGCGCCTCCATCACCTAGTATTAATGCTGAAGTATGCCACGGCTTTAAAAGAGGGCGTAGTGTTTCAGTGAAGCCTATCCTATCGGTATTATATCCTTTGTAATGGCCCGAGGGCATTTTCTTTAGCACATTTACGGATCCTATTTTTTTGCATTCTTCCGAAAGTTCAACTAAACATTCTAACGATTTTTGTTTCCAGGGAATGGTGATGTTTACCCCGTCAAATTGGCCTGCCTCTATAAATTCTTTGAGACTTTTTTCGTCTTCAATTTCTATGTTCTCATAGCTAAATTCGGTTAGTCCTTCTCTTTCAAATTTTGAATGGAAATAAGATTTCGAAAAAGAATGTCCTAATGGATATCCGATTAGCGCGAATCGTTTCATTTTACTTTCGCAGTTTTGTGTTTTAAGTAAGTTATTAGCATAGGTAGTATTGATATTAAAATAATAAGTATTACTACTGCTTCAAAATGCTTTTTAACCCAATCAAATTGTCCGAAGAAATATCCCGATACCGACATTGTGCTAATCCAAAGTATGCCTCCTGCAATATCGTATGGAAGAAATTTTTGACTGTAGTTCATCTTTCCTATTCCTGCTACAAAGGGTGTGAAGGTGCGTACAATTGGAACAAATCTCGCCATAATAATGGCTTTTGTTCCAAACTTTTCGAAGAACTCATGCGTCTTGTCGAGATATTCTTTTTTTACCAACGCCTTTTTACCAATTTTTAATTGCGTGGCTTTAACTCCCAATGTTCTTCCTATAAAATAATTGCAATTGTCACCTGCAACGGCTGCTAATATTAATACTCCTATTAGTGCTCCTAAGTTTAATCCTGTTGCTTC
The DNA here is from genome assembly GCA_903881665.1 of uncultured Bacteroidota bacterium. GTDB lineage: Bacteria > Bacteroidota > Bacteroidia > AKYH767-A > OLB10 > CAINEC01. The sequence continues at coordinate 25,644 of CAIRUC010000077.1, forward strand.
GTTGGCACATAATGCTCCTGCCGCAAAAAGCAGTGAATCTCCAGGAAGAAAGGGTATAAATACTAAACCTGTTTCAATAAAAATAATCAGAAAAAGTATAACATAAACATATGGTCCATATTCGCTTACCATCGTAGAAAGATGGTCGTTGATGTGTAAAATAAAGTCTAGTAATTGTTGAATCATTATTAAATTATATAAATGGAGGTTAAATAATAATACAGTTTGCAATTTAAACTGCAAACTGTATTTTTAATATGAAAATGCTGTCGTTAAAAAACTTCTAATGTTTGGTCGATTTCTCTGGCATATTCCATTATGCCTCCTTTTAAATTATAAAGGTTCGTTAGTTGAAATCTTTTTTCTATTTCGATGATGGCCGCTGCGCTTCTAGCCCCACTTCTGCAATGAATAATGACATCTTTATTTTTGTCGATTTTGTCGATTTCAGTAATTACTGTACCTAAGGGAATTAATATTGCATTTAGGTTGCATGATTCATATTCATGTGGTTCTCTAACGTCGATAAGTTGAAAGTCAACTCCGTCATCTAACATTTGTTTTAATTCCTGTACTGATTTTTCTTTCATCATGCTTTTGCAGTTTGGGGTTCTTCAAATTCACTTTGTATTAATTCGTTTGTTTGCTTAAAAGATTGCATTGATTGCTCTAAAAATTGAAAGAAGGTGTCGCTCCGTAAACCTATGCGTAGTGTTTCTAATGCAATCACTTCGTTAGGTGCAATATTACCAAGGTTCACGTTTGCTCCAAAATGTTTGATGAAATACGCTTGTTGTGATTTTTGTGGAGCTTCCCATAAAATTTTATCGGCCGGAACTTTCGATACAATTTTATTTATTAAAACTACATGCGCCTTTCCGTTTGGTCGGTAAATACCCACCGTTCCGCTTTCCCTTGCTTCTGCAATTACTTTCCATGCTCCCGCTTGTAATTCGGCATTCATCATTTCTATCCACTTGTTTGGTCTAATCAAAATTCCTTCTTCTTTCGAACCAACTTCGCTAATTACTGTTACGTATTTACATAAACGACGTATATATTCACACTTTTGATCGTGTTGCATCGTAATCGATCCGTCAGAAATTTCACAGTATTCCATGTTGTATTTTTCTAGTAACCGTACGTAGTCGTCAAACATTCCTCTAATGATAAATGCTTCTAGTAAGGTTCCTCCAAAGTATACTGGAATATTTGCTTCCTTGAAAAAAGCTAGCTTTCGTTCTAGATTCGGCGTAATAAGCGATGAACCAAATCCTAATTTGACGATGTCGATATAAGGGCCCGATCCATCCACTAAGTTTTCACATTCTCGTATACTTAATCCTTTGTCCATTACCATGGTTAGTCCTGCATTTCTAGGCTTTTCTGTTCGCTGTGGAACATGCGATAATTCAAAGTTCATCATAGTCGGTTGTTTTTTTGTGATAAAAGTATTTGTACTCTTGAATCATTTTCCATCTGCGGTGCTATCTCAAATAGAACAGGATGCATGTTAAAGTCTTTATCTAGTGCTGTTGCTAATTGAAGATAGCTTTCTTCTAGATATCCTGAAAGATATAAATAACAAGATTTTCTATAATGTATTTCAATATTATCGAAGTGATAGAGTAGGGCCGTGCTCAATAATTCGGAGGCTTCCATCGAACGATTAAGTTCATTCAATAAATCGGCATAGGCTATCCATCCTTCGGTATTATCTGGATCGTAATCAACAACTTTTTTGTAGCATTCTTCTGCTTCTGCGTAGTTGTTAAGTCGGTATTCGCAGTCGCCTAGTGCTAACCAGTATTCTCCATTTTGATCGTCAATTTCTATTGCCTTTTTTACATAGTGAAGTGCTTCGTACCATCGCTCTTCTTCTTCAAATGTAACTCCTATTCCGTACCAACCTTGAGCCATTTCCGGAGCAATTTTCACTGCTTTTTTATAGTAAGTTCTTGCTTCTTCAAAGTTTTTTAATTGCTCGTAACATTCGCCAATGTTATAGTAGGTAAATCCGTCCGGTTGGCAGTATTCAAATGCTGTTTTATATCTTAAAATGGCATCTTCAAATCGTTCCATCATCGATAGGGCTTGCGCCATATCTAAATGTGCGGGTGCAAAATCTTCTTTAATAATTAAGCAATAATCATATGCGTTTAATGCTAGCTCAAATGTCCCCTGCTTCGAATAAATTTCTCCTAAATAATACCATAACATAAAATCGTATGGATATTCATCTATCATTTTATTGAAAAAGTCTACTCCTTCATTTAATCGGTTGCTGAATTCTAAACTCAATACTATTTCACCCATTGCTACTTCATTGTTAGGGTTGTCAAGTAAGCAGAGCTTATAATAGTCAACTGCTTTGTTGAAATCCGACATGTTTTGATAGGTGATGGCTAAGCTTAAATAGATGTCGTCTTTTTGCTCATCCGATAACTCTAATGCTCTTTTGAACGATGAAATTGCCTTGGGAAATTGCTCTGTTGCATTATATACATTCCCTCTGATAAGGTGTATTTCAATGTCAAATGGATTGATATGCTCTACTTTTTCAAGTAAAACTAATGCTTCCTTTTCCTTTCCTGTTAATCCGAAAAGTTGTGCTTCTTTTAGTGTGAAACTAGTGCTTTGGGGATGTATCGATAAAGCATATCCTGTTACATCTAATGCTTTTTCAAATTCAAATGAATCAATAAAATGATCTATGATCTTTAATAGCGCGTCAACATCAAAAAAATAGCGTTCTTTCCTACGCTTCATTTCTTCATATTTCCTGATCGAACTACTTAGATATTCGTTTTGTTCTTCAGGGCTTTCTTCTTCCGCCATATTCTTTACTTTAATACTATACAAAGGTACTGATTTTCCAATTTTATTCAGCAGTTTCTGGAAAGTATTATTGTTGGATTGTTTAGTGCCCTCAATTTTAATAGATTTGCGTGAAAGAGGTCTCCTTTTTAGTAACGAGTTTTGATCTTATAATCTTATGATTAATCGTACTTCGCCGCATTCAGTCTTGGTGGTTGGGGCCACCGGATTGGTTGGTTCTAAGCTGCTCGATTTGCTGTTGGAAGATATTGCCGTTTCACGTGTAATCGTTATTGGTCGTTCTAAACCTGTTCGTGCTAGTTCGAAAATCGATTTTCATTACTTTGATTTTCAAGACTATAAGTCTATCGAGCCTTTGTTTCTTGGTGTTTTCTCGGTGTATTGTTGTATAGGAACGACTATCAAATTGGCCGGATCTAATGAAAATTTTAGGAAAGTTGATTTCGATATTCCTGTTGAATTGGCTCGAATTGCTGAACTTATGAAGGTGAGTAGCTATCTAGTTATTTCTTCTCTTAAAGCAAGTCCTAATTCATCGAATTTTTATTTGAAAACAAAAGGGGAGATGGAATTGGCTGTTTCAAACTTCAAAATCCCTAAAACTGCATTTTTTCGTCCTAGTTTGTTGCTCGGACCCCGTAAAGAGTCACGATCTCTCGAGAAATTGATGAAGGTGTTTTTTACAACATTTGGATTTTTGTTGAAAGGTCGACTTAAAAATTTCAAGCCCGTGTCCTATGAGGTTGTTGCGCAAGCTATGATTCGTGTTTCATATAGCTCGAGCAATATGAAGGTGTATGAAACTGATGAAATTCGTTGGATCGGTAAATAGTTGATATTGAATTATTTTGTCTTTTTTTAAGGTGCTGAATTTTCGTTAATTTGTCGCCCGCGCTTTATTGAATATTTAACATTTACTCTAGTTAATGTATGGCAGTTGGCTACTTGTTTCGTACTTGCTTTCTAATTTATAGTGTAATTTTCGCGTTGTAAATGCCGGCACCGATGATCCTTTTTTTTAGCTTCGCCTCGTGAATTTTTATCGGCTTATCTTATTCTTGGCAGTGTGCCTTAGTTCGGTGAAGGCTTCGGCTCAGCAGTATCGGAAGATTGAGGTTGCTGATCTGCAGGAATTGCTTCATCCGCCTATCGACTCTATTTATATTCTTAATTTTTGGGCTACATGGTGCGCACCTTGTGTTGCTGAGTTGCCTCTTTTCGTCAATGCTGAAATGCAATTTAAGGATTCTAAAATTCGTTTTTTCTTTATTTCGCTCGATTTTAAAAAAGAATACGACACAAAGGTAATTCCATTCCTGTTAAAAAATTTAACGAATAGTCACGTTTTATTATTGGGAGATAGTAATTACAATAATTGGATAAATCTTGTTAACCCTCAATGGCAAGGTGCAATTCCTGCAACATTTGTTGTTTCTGCTGATACTACTAAATGTAAATTCTATGAGGGTGAATTTACCGAAAAAAAATTGTTCGAATTCCTGCTTCCTCTAAAATAAATGCTATGAAAAAATTAATCTTTTTACTTCTCTCTTTTGCCATTTCATTGGCTGTTAATGCTCAGGGTGCTACCGCCGGATTAAAAGCTGGTGATACTGCTATACCCTTTAAATTAAAAAATGTTGATGGTAATGTGGTGTCGCTTAATGATTATGCTAATCTTAGAGGTGTAATTCTTGTTTTTACATGCAATAATTGTCCGTTTTCATTGGCTTATGAAGATCGTATTATTGCGCTGAATAAAAAATATGATATTATGGGGTTTCCCGTAATTGCAATTAATTCTAGTGATTCAGTCGCTTATCCTGATGAAAGTTATAGCAAGATGGTGATTCGCGCTTCCGACAAGAATTTTAATTTTCCTTATCTCCTCGACGATTCGCAAATCATCGCCAAAGCGTATGGTGCAGTGCGCACTCCGCATGTCTTTTTATTACAGCATTCTGATATTGGTTTCGCTGTTCGTTATGATGGTGCAATTGATGATAATTCCGATGATGCTGATGCCGTAAAAATCAAATATGTAGAAAATGCTATTACTGAAGTGATGAGGGGTAAATTGGTGTCCCAACCTTTCACAAAAGCAATTGGTTGTACGATTAAATGGAAAAAATAATTTTCTCTTGATAGTTACTGCTATCTTTGCACCCCAATTTGTCGATTGCTAAATACTATGGCTGATATCAGTAAACTCGATGCGCGTAATTTCATTATTATAAAGGGTGCGTCCATGCACAATCTCAAAAAGATTGATGTAGCTATTCCCCGTAATAAGTTTGTTGTTATTACCGGCCTTAGCGGCTCCGGAAAAAGTTCGCTCGCTTTTGATACGTTGTATGCCGAAGGCCAACGTCGTTACGTTGAGAGTCTTTCTTCTTACGCTCGACAGTTTATCGGTCGTATGGATAAGCCTGAGGTCGATTATATTCATGGTATCGCTCCGGCAATTGCTATTCAGCAGAAGGTGAATTCACGTAATCCGCGTTCTACAGTTGGTACGAGTACCGAAATTTATGATTATTTGAAGTTGCTGTATGCCCGGTTAGGGCGAACCTATTCTCCTGTTTCTGGTGTTGAGGTAAAGAAGAATACTGTGGCTGATATCGTTGCGTATATTTCTTCTTTTAGCAAAGCTCGATTTATGATTGCTGCGCCTCTTATGAAGTATCCCGGTCGCACACTAGCCGACGAATTAAATTCGTTAAGCCAGAAGGGATTTAATCGTGTAATGGTCGAAAATCAGGTGCGCGAAATCGATGAGTTGATAGAGGATTTGTCATGTAAAAAGGTGGTCGAAATTGCTCCTAAACCTGCTCGCGGTCGTAAGCCTAAGCAAGATCCCCAAATTGTTGAGGCGATTGCGGTGGCCGTTCCGAATTATCATTTGTTAATTGATCGTGTTTCAATAAATGGTGAGGCCGACGACGATTTAATCGCGCGTATCGCCGATTCTTCTCAAATTGCTTTTAATGAGGGAGCCGGCACATGTATAGTGTATAAACCTGAAGAGGATGGATCGCTTTCTATTCGTGATTTTTCAAATCGCTACGAAATGGATGGTCTATCTTTCGAAGAACCTTCTGTCCATCTATTTAGTTTTAATAATCCGTTTGGTGCATGTAAGTGTTGCGAAGGCTTCGGTTCTGTAATCGGTATCGATATCGATCTAGTCATTCCCGATAAAAGTATGTCGATTTACGAGGGCGCCATCGTTTGTTGGAAAGGTGATAAATTGAAAGAATGGAATGATAAGCTGGTGATGAATGCGCATAAGTTCGATTTCCCTGTTCATAAGCCTTATTACGATCTTAATTCTACCGATAAAGATGTTTTATGGACCGGTAACAAATATTTTAAAGGTCTTAATGAGTTTTTTAAGCATCTCGAGGAGCAAACTTATAAAATTCAGTATCGTGTAATGTTGTCGCGTTATCGTGGTAAAACAGTATGTCCCGAGTGTCGCGGGACTCGCTTGCGCATGGATGCAAATTATGTGCAGGTTGCAGGTAAGTCGATTAGCGAATTAGTACTTATGCCAGTAAAAGATGCGCTCGTTTTTTTAACGGAGATTCAACTTCAAGATGTAGATCAAAAGGTGGGTAAGCGTTTGCTAATAGAAATCACAAATCGTCTTAAGTTTCTCGACGATGTTGGTCTCGGATATCTTACGTTGAATCGTTTGTCGAATACGCTTTCTGGTGGAGAATCTCAGCGTATCAATTTGGCTACTTCGCTCGGTTCTACACTTGTGGGATCTATGTATATTCTCGATGAACCTAGTATCGGACTCCATTCTCGTGATACTCATCGACTCATTAAAGTACTTAAATCGCTGAAAGAGGTTGGTAATACTTTAATCGTTGTTGAACACGATGAGGAAATTATGCGTGCCGCCGATCAGTTGATTGATATTGGTCCTATGGCCGGAGTGAATGGAGGTCATCTGGTTTTTCAGGGCAATTATAAAGAGATTGCAAATGAAAAAAATAGCCTTACCGCAAAGTATCTTACAGGAGAAGAACAAATTCCAATTCCTGTTCAGCGTCGTAAATGGAAAAAATATATAGAAATTAAAGGAGCTTGCGAGAATAATCTGAAGCATGTGAATGTCAAATTCCCAATGGGGATTATGACGGTAGTTACTGGTGTTAGTGGTTCTGGTAAAACGTCGTTGGTGAAGAAAATTTTATATCCTGCAGTGAAGAAAATGTTAGGTGGATATGGTGAGTCAACAGGTAATTTTGATAGAATCGATGGTAATTATTTAGAAATTACTGCAGCAGAAATGGTCGACCAAAATCCAATTGGTAAGTCAACACGTTCGAATCCCGTAACATATTTAAAAGCTTACGATGAAATCCGGGCATTATATGCCGATCTTCCGTTGTCGCGTAATCGAGCGCTTAAACCTTCGCATTTTTCGTTTAATGTGGAAGGAGGTCGTTGCGAATTTTGCCAGGGTGAAGGTAGTATTACCGTCGAAATGCAGTTCATGGCCGATATTCATCTTAAATGTGAGAATTGTAAAGGACATCGCTTTAAAGATGAGATTTTAGCTGTTGATTATAGAGGAAAAAATATTTATAATATTCTCGAAATGACTGTAGATGAGGCACTCGATTTTTTTAATGAAACTGCGGGTCCTAGTAAATATCATTCGTTGCATCAAAAAATCATTAATAAAATTCAGCCATTAGCTGATGTGGGTCTAGGGTATATTGGACTCGGTCAAGCTTCTAGTACCCTAAGTGGTGGTGAGGCACAGCGTATTAAATTGGCTTCTTTCCTAGGTAAAGGGAATCATGCAACCAATACGTTGTTTGTTTTCGATGAACCTACAACAGGATTGCATTTTCATGATATTCGTAAATTACTCGATGCATTTAACGCATTAGTGAAGAATGGTAATTCTCTTGTGGTAATCGAACATAATATGGAAATTATTAAATGCGCCGATTGGGTGATTGATATTGGTCCTGAAGGTGGCGATCTTGGTGGCAAAATTTTATTTGAAGGTACTCCTGAAGATATGGTTAAAGAAAAGCGCTCCATTACTGGAATGTATCTTAAGAATAAAATAAAATAAAATAAAATAAAATAACATGAATCTTTCCATTGTTATAATAGTGGTCTTGCTCGTTTCTTTTGCTTTTGAAAGGATGCTTGATATGCTGAACGCTAAGTCGTGGGATCTTAAAGTTCCTAATGCGTTGTCTGATGTGTATAACGAAAACGAATATGAGAAGGCTCAACATTACGATAAAGAGAAAGATCGATTGTCGAAATGGTCGTCGGCCTTTTCTCTTGTGATAATGATAACGTTAGTGTATAGCCGATCTTTTGCTTTTTTGTTGAATGAAATATCTGTTTTTACTAAAGATTTAATGTTTCAAACAATATTGTTTTTTGGCTTTTGTGCACTGCTTTCCGATGTTTTGCAGTTGCCTTTTTCCTTGTATAGTACTTTTGTGATTGAAGAGAAATTTGGATTTAATCGTACTACGCTTAAAACGTTTGTGTTTGACAAATTGAAAGGGTACTTGATCATCGCTACTTTAGGTGGTAGTGTAATGGCTTTGTTTGTTTTGTTTTATCAATATGCCGGGGCCTCTTTTTGGTGGATCGCTTGGTTGAGCATTAGCGGATTTTCCTTGCTAATCTCTATGTTTTATGCGTCAATTATTCTTCCTTTATTTAATTCACTTAGCCCACTTCCTGATGGAGCATTGCGCGATGCTTTAACCGCATATTGTAAGAAGGTTGGATTTCCTGTTGCCGATTTATTTGTAATGGATGGAAGTAAACGATCGAGTAAAGCAAATGCTTTTTTTTCGGGACTTGGTCCTAAAAAGAAAATCGTTTTGTTCGATACGCTAATTGAAAATCAATCGGTAAATGAATTGGTGGCTGTGATGGCACATGAGGTGGGACATTATAAAAAGAAACATACGTTTACCATGATCGGAATGTCAGTATTGCAAACCGGATTGATGATGTTTATATTGGGAAAATTTATAAATACGCCTAATTTGTCGATGGCACTTGGTGCTTCTTATGCAGCTTTTCCGCTGGGGTTAATTGCTTTTTTTCTGTTGTATAGCCCTGTTTCTATGCTGCTTAGTATTGCAATGAATATACTGTCTAGAAAGCACGAATTTGAGGCCGATAATTTTGCTGCTGAAACATCCGATGCTAATGATTTAATCAACGCACTTAAAAAATTATCGAAAGATAGCCTCAGTAATTTAAATCCACATCCGGCTTATGTTTTCGTTTATTATTCGCATCCTACTTTGTTGCAACGGATGAATAATATGCTTCGCTAAATCTCTTAATATCATACTCCGCATGTATGGCATCTCCATATACCAAAAAACGCATCATTTCAAATCCTAATAAAGGACCCATCATAACACCTTTCGAGCCCAATCCGTTGAATATAAAAAGATTTTCTTTCTCAGGATGTTTTCCAAGAAATGGTCTTCTGTCAAAGGTCGCAGGTCGTATTCCCGCCCGTTGCGATGTAATTGTAAAGGGAACTTTAATTAGAGTTGCGACTCCTTCTTTTAGTTTTAATAAACCTTCAGTAGTTGGAGTAGGTGTGTAATCCTTCCATGTATAGGTTGCGCCGCAACGATACTGCTTATTTCCTAGCGGAATTATTTTAATACTGTCATGTATAATATAATCTGTAGGCAAATTTTCTTCAATCGTAAAAGCAATCTCTTCTCCCTTTACGGGATTAAACGGAAGGTGTTTCCAGTCGTTTTCAAAGATGGCTTGGTAACCGGTGCAACTAATAAATTTAGTGGCTTTAATGTCGTGGAAGAAATAGCCATTTTCTGTATTTATGAAGTCATTGCTGTTTATCCTTCCCGAATAATAACTATGGTTATCTGAAAGATATTCTTTCATCGCGATTACAAATTTTCCCGCATCTAACCATCCCGAATTATTAAGCCATTGTCCGCCAAATGGCGCATTCACATTTTCATGCACTTCATTTGCCAAGCATTCTTCACCTAAATAATCTTTGAATTTATCTTGTGCTGATCTTGCTATCCAGTCGTTCCTATTGCCATGGTCATGGTAAATCTCAAATACTGGCATGTCAAAGAAAAACTGCTTGCCAGTTGCCTTTTCAATCGATTTAAAGGTGTTTCTAGCAAAAGGAAGAAATTCATCCGCTCTCCAACTTAGTACGATTCTTCGCCCCGTAATTGGGTGCATCATTCCTGAAGCAACCTTACTGGAGGTGTATGTCAGGTCTTCGTCAACAACTACTACTTTTTTCCCTTCCTGCAATAAATGCCAGGCCAATAAGCTGCCGGCCAATCCTTGTCCGGAAATTAAATAGTCTATTTCTCGTAACTGCGTCACCGTTAGTTTATGGCCGTTTGCCTTTGTAGGATACTAAAGCAATTTTATCTCCTTTAGGACTCATTGTTAATCGATAAAAGGTTCCTACAGTTTTGCTAAAATCAGCTACTTCAACCCATTTTGCACCTTCTTCATGCGTGTCAATGCTGAATAGTTTTCCTCCATTGCCAATGTATACTTTCATGTCATTTCCCCAGCAATAGTCTTCAATATCTCCTGGCATTTCTGCTAAAGGGCTACGTTCTTGAGTGGTAAAATTAAATTTCGTAAGAATATTTTTTCCGTCGCTATTTTTTAAAATGTAACTTAAATCAGCACTTCCTGGAATTTTTGCCAAACATCTTCCAAATCCACCAAAAGGCATCAATATAATGGATTGTTGTGGGATAAGGTCGAATTGTTGAAGTGATCCTCCGCCACCATTTAACATATAGGTTCCTAAGGTGGTGTCATTCATCCAACAATAGTAAGCAACTGAATCTTCATTGGGTATTAATAATCCCGGCTCCGATCCGTCGAATGGTAATTCATAAAAGCGTTGCGCTTTGTCTATGTCTACTCTTATTATCGAAAGCTTATCTCTGTAAAAAGGAATAGGGTAGGGTTGATATTCGCTTTCTGGAGTAGATGTAACTTGTTTGGTTTCTTTTGTTTTTAAATTGTAGCTGTAAATATCACTTTGGATAGTGTCGGGCATACTAGCAAACCAAATCATGCTTCCGTCTTTTGAAAAACAAGGTTGATTGTCATAAAAATCATTGTCGGTAACTCTTGCCGGTGCTCCCGCGATTTGCTTTCCGTCTTTGGTAGCTAAATCAATTAGCCATATTTCTGTGCTGCTCGATTGTGCAACTGCAAATGATAAATTAAGAGATAAAAGAATAACTGTAAGAATACGATTTTTCATAGTTCCAATTTTTGTTGGTGCAATATCGTAAATTTTCATGATTTTACAATGATTTAAGGTTTCCTTTTTCGCACAATTTGATTTTTATTCATCCCTGGTTTTAGGTGTATTTCTCTGATTAAGCCTTTAGTATATCCTTGAAGGATTAATGTATCTTCGGTTAATGCTACCAGTTTCACACTGTCTAATCGGCCTTCAAAACGAATGTCGCGTGCAATAGTTCTGTTGTAGATGCCAAATTTCTGACTCACTTTGTAGGCCTTAACGTTCGATAGTAATTGCAGCATCGATTGTTGTTCCATTAAATAATAGTTTTTTGTAAGTTTAAATTCTTGTTCCGCACGTCGTTGTGAAAAGTTTCCGCTGATGCTGTAAAATAGTAACGATGGGGAGTATAGAAATAACAGAAGGCTTGAAAAGTATAGACCGAAATAAATTTGATATAATTTTTTTTCTGATTTCCGAATAGCCCAACCTGCAATGATTAATCCACTGCAAAAGGCTACGCTCATTAGGTAGTTGCTAGTATTTTCTATGTTAATTATTATAGCAATTAATGCAACTAGTACTAACGCAAAATGGATGATGATGAAAATGTTCAGCGTTTTATGGCTGAATTTTTTCGAGAGCACCGTTAGTACAAATGCTCCAACTAAGGCTATTATGTATAGAATAACAGTGGTAATCAGTAAAAGTGCATTCATCTTAATGATCGAATTTTTCTTTCTGTAATTTTTCTAGTTGATAGAGTTCATCTCTAAAACGAGCGGCTCCCATGAAATCGAGTTCTTTCGCCGATTTTTCCATGTTTTTCTTTGCCGTCGAAATAAGTTTGTCGAGTTGTTCTCTACTCATGTATTGAACCACGGGGTCTGCTGCTACGCTCGATATTTCTGGCTCTATATAGGCTTTAATATTGTTATTGCGAGATGCTGCCGCCGATTGTTGGAAGATGCCTTCTTTCGATTTATTAAGAGCTTGCGGTGTAAGTCCATGCGCTTCGTTATAGGCAATTTGCTTGGCTCTCCTTCTTTCGGTTTCGTCAATCGTTTTTCGCATGCTGTCTGTGATCTTGTCAGCATACATGATTACTTTTCCATTTAAATTACGTGCCGCTCTTCCTGAGGTTTGCGTCAACGAACGATGCGATCGTAAAAAGCCTTCTTTGTCGGCATCTAATATGGCTACTAAAGACACTTCTGGTAAGTCTAGACCTTCTCTTAATAGGTTGATGCCAATTAATACATCAAATACTCCTAATCGTAAATCTCGTAGTATTTCTACACGTTCTAATGTCTCCACTTCCGAGTGGATATACCTGCATTTTACGTCTAATCGGGTTAAATATTTCGCAAGTTCTTCCGCCATTCGTTTCGTCAAAGTAGTAACAAGAATTCTTTCGTCACGCTTTATTATTTTTTGAATTTCTTCTAATAAATCATCTACCTGATTTCCTACCGGACGAACTTCTATTGGTGGATCTAATAATCCCGTAGGCCTGATTACTTGTTCTACAATTACGCCTTCCGATTTTTGTAACTCATATTCGGCAGGAGTAGCACTTACAAATATGACTTGCTCTAAAAGGGTTTCAAATTCATCAAATTTCAATGGTCGATTATCCATTGCTGCAGGTAAACGGAATCCGTATTCTACCAGATTTTGCTTTCTAGATCGGTCACCACCAAACATCGCTCTTATCTGAGGCACAGTTACGTGACTTTCATCAATTACCATTAAAAAATCATCTGGGAAATAGTCAAGTAAACAGAACGGTCGTGCGCCTTCGCTTCTTCCATCAAAGTATCTAGAGTAATTTTCAATGCCTGAACAATAACCTAATTCACGAATCATTTCTAAATCAAATACCACACGATCTTCTAATCGTTTTGCTTCAAGATGCTTTCCTGTTTCTTTGAAGTAATCAACCTGCTTCATCATGTCTTCTTGTATCTGATGAATTGCGCCTTGCTGTCGCGATTGACTAGTTACAAATAAATTGGCTGGGAAAATGGCTAAGTGCTCATGTCGGTCGTATTTTTTTCCTGTCGATGGCTCTATCGTTGCTAATTCTTCTATCTCATCACCAAAAAAGCTAATCCGAATCGCTAAGTCACTGTAAGCTGGAAAAACATCTACTGTATCACCTTGTACCCTAAAATTACCTCGCTTAAATTCTGCTGTAGTTCGTGAATATAAACTCGATACTAATTGATGTAAGAATCCATTTCTACTGATTTGTTGTCCTTTTTGTATGCGAACAATGTTTTCTGCAAAGTCAGCAGGATTTCCCATTCCGTAAATGCAACTTACCGAAGAAACTACAATGATGTCCCTTCTTCCCGATAATAATGATGTGGTGGTGCTTAAGCGTAGCTTTTCAATTTCTTCATTAATCGATAAATCTTTTTCAATGTATGTGTTGGTGGTAGGAAGGTAGGCTTCTGGTTGATAGTAGTCATAATACGAAACAAAATATTCTACAGCATTATTCGGGAAGAATTGTTTGAACTCTCCGTATAACTGCGCTGCTAAGGTCTTATTATGACTTAATACTAACGTTGGTTTTTGTACATTTTTTATAAGATTCGCAACGGTAAATGTTTTACCCGAACCCGTAACACCTAATAGCGTTTGGGCAAAGTCCCCACGATCAACTCCTTCCGTTAATTGCTTAATCGCTTCAGGTTGATCTCCAGTTGGTTGAAAAACTGATACTAATTCGAAATTCATGGGTCAAAGATAAGGTTATTCTAACTCATATATTTAAATCAAACAATCAAGAATTCCTCTGTGAAACAATAGATAACTAGTTTTGTATTATTAAAAATAAGTTTGGTCGTCTTCGTCATTGAGCGGAATCGAGATATTGCTTATTTTTATTCGCTCATTCTAATCACATGAAAAAAAATATTCTTCTTGTTTATCTCTCATTATGGTTTGTTCCTGTTCATGCGCAATCCGATACCATTGAACTGTTTTCTCCCGTTATTATTAGTGATGTATCTGTAAATACGGGTTGGTCGGCTTCTACTATGGAAATTTTTACAGTTAATGATTTCAGGAAGTTGGCTCCTAATGGTTCTTTATTGAAAAATGCCAACGGATTGTATTCGGGGTATCTGTCTAACGAATTTAATAATTCTATGTTTTCGTTATCGGTTCATCTGAAATTTGCAGATAAGATAAAAGGTACTATGAAACTGAATCCTCAAGTGCGAGCTGGTCTGATGTTTTATGGTGCAGGCGAGCATTCTACAGTTTTTTTTAATCAACAAAGAATACCTATCGATACTTTAACTTCGAGTAACTCAAATGCTGTTATTTATGTCGATTCGGTAAACGAGCAACGTTACTATTGTACCTATAATTCGCATCAAATTCGCCTCGATTTGTCGGTTTTGTTTTCTACAAATGGTAAATCTGCTTGGAAGTTATATAGCGGACTAGGTTTTACTTTGGGAAGTACCGTGAATAATACAACTACTGTTCAATTACAAAAAAATGAAAATGTGGAGTATTATTTCCCAGGCGGACAATATTATGCTTCACAGTCAATTTATCCTTTTTTTAATGATCAAATTGAAAGATTTGTAAATAAAAACAGTATCGTAGGTTCTGTCTATGCACCATTAGGGGCTTCGCTTCGATTAGGAAAGAGGAGGGAATTTTGGAAACGTCTTTACGTTTATTATGAAGTCCGTCCGTCAATCGACTATTTTAATATCCCAGAAATCAAATCAATTACAAGCGGAAATGTCAATCAGATGCTCGGATTGAAGGTTTCTTGTGAATAATTGGTTAAAATGAGAAAGATTCAGGCAATTTAGTGGTCAATTCGTTCCTTGCTTCAACTGTTTTCTTATTTTTGCAGCCTCAATCATTTATACATGAAACTTAAGCAATTAATGCTCCCTGCGTTTGTTGTAGCCATGATGGCTGCTTCTTGTAACGCACAGGACAAATCGAAATCAAACGCAAATATGAAAAACGAAAAGGATACCGTAAGTTACGGTTTAGGCGTTTCTATTGCTAACAACTTCAAAACTAGTAACTTAGATTCAGTAGATGTGGATCTTATGGCGAAAGCGATGAAAGATGTTTTTGCAGGTAAGGCCAGCATGACGCAGGAAGATGCTGATAAAGCTATCAATGCATTCATGATGAAAAAAGAGAAAGTGAAAGGCGATGCAAACGTTGAGAAAGGTAAAGCTTTCCTTGAAGAAAACAAGAAAAAGCCGGGTGTTATCACAACAGCTTCAGGTTTACAATACCAAATCATTAAAGAAGGTACTGGCGCTAAACCAACATTGAACGATAAAATTACTGCTCATTACCATGGAACATTAATCGATGGAACAGTATTCGACAGTTCTGTTGATCGCGGACAGCCTGCATCTTTCCCTGTTAGCGGTGTAATACCGGGTTGGACAGAAGCTTTACAGTTAATGTCTGTAGGCTCTAAGTGGAAATTGGTTCTTCCTTCAAATCTTGCTTACGGCGAACGTGGTGCAGGTGGGAAAATTGGACCAAATAGCGTATTGATTTTCGAAGTTGAATTAATCAGCATCGACAAATAATAAATCAAAATTTAAGAAAGCCCTGTAAGTTAAACTTGCAGGGCTTTTTTGTTTTATCGTAAATTGATTGTTAAATCACTTTCCAATCCGGAGGATAAATACTTTTCGTATATTTTCTAGTCTTTGCCAGATTTCTTAAAATACCTATTCGTGATGGATGTCCGTACATACTTCTCAGCGTAAGAAAACGATCAAGTAAACTTTGTTGTTCCTCGCTTTGTGGGCGGAAATAGCGTTGATTAAATTCGTTCATTAACATAAGCACAGATTTTTTATCTATACTCAAGTTACATTTAGTTTATTGTGTTCACTCCCATCTTTTGATGAATCAAACTTTATGTTGGGTGAAACTTATTTTAATTTTAATCCCGGCGCGAGCATAGCTCCCCATCTTCAAATCAACAAATCTTCAAATTGTAAAATTAAGGTCTAATCCCCGTCCATTGTACAAACAAATTTTCATTTATGGATGTTGTGTTGTTTTTGAAATAAAATTGTCCGCCCCATTTGTAATTGATACAACTATACTCTGTGCTGTGCGATCCATTTATTACTTTAACTCTTGTTACGATTCTATTTTTTTCTACAACATCTTCTCTTGTAATTTTTTCTTCTTCACGGCGCGACGAAGCTAATAATGGACGATGATTAATATCGGTTCCATCAGCGGGCACTTTTTTAATAGTAGCTGCTGGGGTTCTCTCTGATTTAAGGAGATGCTTTTTTTCTGATTTCAAAACGGCTGACTTTTTTTCTGCCAATACTTTTGTTGTTGAATTAAGTGCTGTTGTGTTTTTTTCTGCAGAAATACCAGCTTCTATTGTTTTAGCTTTTTGCGTTTGTATGGTTGTCATTTCATCTTTATTGCTTAATGAAGCCAGTGCCGAATCATTCGCATCACTCGGTTCTTTGTTAAGCGATATCGACGTTATTATCGATTTAGAATAGTCTGTATCGAAATTAAATTCTTCAATGGTTTGATCGTATTTAATTTTAGCTACCGGCTGCTCGTATACTACCTCGTTTTCTTCTTCCCCTTGCTTGTAAAGTTTTACCCCAATTTTATAGGCATCAAATCCTGCGTCAATACGCTTTTGAGGCGCATTGGTGTTTATTTCGATAGTTTTAGTGATGTATCCAGGTTTGGTGAACATCAACGAGTATTTCTTATTATAGTCAAGCTTAAAGCGCATTTTACTGGCTCCCGATTGCGTAAAGGCATCTTTGCCATCTTTCTTGACTCTAATAACTACTTCGTTGAGGTCGCCTTTTTCGACATCTAGTTTTACTGGAATTTCTAGAAAGACTAGTTTTTGCGCTTGCCCAATGTGCGCAAGTAATAAAAAAGCGACCACTGTAATACATTTTATTGTGGTGTTATTAAATTGAAAATCAATTGTTTTCATTTTTTTCATTGTTTTAATGAGCCTTCAGCTGGTGTTTGCTAAATCAGAAATTCGTAATTTGACACTACTATGCATACCGATTCCATCGCTATTACGCAAATTAGTCTTTATGGTTTTCAGAATGATGCTTTTATACTACAATTCTTACAATCAGTTGTTGCGATTTAAATGCAGTCTAAATAGAGATTGTTAACTTTGCTTCTCAATAATGATGAATTATAAATTTATGCGTTTCTGGGGAATTCTATTTCTTTGTTTGATTGGTTCTTTTGCTTCTGCTCAAGATAAAAGGGCTTCTACTAAGTTTGTTAATCAGGCTTTGATCAAATTTCGCCAGTCTAAAAACAACGACGCTATTCGTATGCTTACGAGTGCCATAAATGCTGACACCTTGAATGATGATGCATGGATTAAACGTGGCTTTATAAAAAGTAAGATCGGCGATTTTGAAGGTGAATTACACGATTATAATCGCGTAATTGCTATTCATCCTGATCATAAATGGGCTTATATTTCTAGAGGTGCTGCGTATAATAAAATGAAGAAATTTAATGAGGCGATCGACGATTTTAACAAAGCATTGTCAATCGATCCGAAAGATGCGGAAGCTTATAATAATAGAGGCTTCGCGAAAAAAGGATTAGGTGATAAAGAAGGCGCTTGCGTTGATTGGAATGCTTCTCGTGCTATGGGGAATTCCGAAGCTGCCATAATTTTGAAAAATAATAGTTGCAAATAAAATTAGCTTATCGTATGCGCGAAAAATTTTCATTGATTTTATTACTAATAATATTCACTTCCTTTCAACAAGAAGATGATTTATTTGGCAAACTTGTTAAATATAAAAGTGAGTGGGGAAAGACATGCACACAGTGTAAAGAATTAAAAGGTACTTATCGTGTTTATTTTAAAAATACAGCCAATCAAGCATTAGATGTAAAAGTGGCAGCGCAAGAAAATGATAAGCGATGGAGAGTGTTTAGTCGTTTAACTATGCAACCAAACGATTCAATTGTTGCGTATGCATGTAAAGGTACCGGAAAGCACATGTCGTGGGTAAAAGCTGCTGGTGATAATTCAGTAACTTTTCCTACTGATGAAGAGATTAATCTTCAGTACGGGAAGTAGTTAATGTGAATTAGTGCTTGCTTACGATGTTAGTTGCTTTATTGTTTTAATTTGTAATTGCTTTTTTAATATCTAACAATTACATTTAATGTTTCGCTATTTAAGTGCGAAATTCCAGACTTAACTTAAAGAAAAATTTAGCAGCAGAATATGATTTTTATTTCTCGATAATTATAAATTTCAAATTGATTTATTAACGCTACTACCGTATAGCGCAAAATCATATTTCACCGGATCTTTGGGCTCTATCTTTCTTAAATTCTCAGTGAGTTCGTTAACCGCTTTCCAGTCGTTTTGTGTTCGGGTTAATAATCCAAGTAGTCTCGCACTTCGTGCTGAATGAATATCCAGCGGAATATATAATTCTGATGGTTTAATGGCTTTCCATAGTCCAAAGTCGATTCCCGATTGATCTTTTCGTACCATCCATCTTAAATACATTAACATCCTTTTTGCAGTCGAGTTTTTTAATGGATCTCCAATGTGTTTTCCTTGTCGCGGGTCCGATTGAAACGAAAGAAATAATTGCCTCCATTGATGTATTGTTTCTGATAGGTCGTTGTTTTTCTTGTGAATATAATTAAAGCTGCCTTCTATCCCATCATGGCTTTTGTATAATTGTTTCAATGCATGTAGATAATATTTACAGTCGTCGGCGTTGAATGTGCGGTGCACAAAGCCTGAAAATCGCTCAAGGTCTTTTTTCTTATGGTTTATAATGAAGTCATATGGCGCATCGTCCATCATTTCCATTAAACGCCTACTGTTTTTAATGATCGTTGCGCGTTGACCCCATGCAAGTGTTGCAGCTAAAAATCCACTGATCTCTTGGTCTTCTTTCCGCTGATAGTAGTGTGGAATTTGAATAGGGTCAGATTCAATAAAGTCGAGTCGGTTGTAACGCTTATACTGAGCTTCGAGATAATCCTTTAATTCGTGATCTGTTAACATATTCTTTGCAAATGTATATAAACACAAAGGTCTCGTCGAAACGAGACCAAAGTGACACAGAAAAGCCAAAACAATTTTACTTTGATAAACAAAGCCCTTTACAACAACAAATATAGTTGTACACTTTACAATAAAAAGGGACATTTTTTATAAATAGCGACATTTAATATTGCCAATATTTCAATTTCTGAATTAATAATTAATGGTATTCATTTGTTTTTTAGTGATATATGTAATTAATACCAATCGTTATTATTGACAATAGAGTAGTTATTTATCCAGTTTAGAAGGAGAAACACAAAGGTCTCGCCGAAGCGAGACCAAAGTGACACAGAAAAGCCAAAACAATTTTTTTACTTTGATTAACAAAGCCCTTTACAATTACAAATATACATGGCGTTAATAC
>CAIRUC010000078.1 GCA_903881665.1 uncultured Bacteroidota bacterium
ATTGCACCAACTGAACCTGTTTTGGCACCGATAAAAGCCTATAAGTTCAGCAACGAACAAATTGATGAATTGGATTTAGAAGTATTTATGAAGTATGGCGAGCCTATTGAAATGTTTACTTGTGTAAAAACTAAAAAATTAATATTTTCAGTGCAGGAATTTGGCAAGCTGAATGAAATGGAACAAGCTATATTGGATTTGATTAAGAATACGCCTGACATCACGCAAGATAGTTTGGTTAACATTCTTAAGGTTGATAAATCTATCGTAACTGATGCGTTAGAAACACTATCAGGCGAAGGATTAATAAACTTAACCGATAAAGGAATCAACACGACTGAAGAAGGCGATTCAAAAAAGATTCCTTCATTTCAAGATTTGATGATTAGATATAAATATGTTGAACGTCCTGATGCACCGGCCTTAGTTAAAGGTGGCGAAAGTCGTGAGTTCTGCAAAACGATGATTGCTAATCCGAGATACTTTTCAAAGCAAGATATTGATATGATAGGCGAAGAGTTGGGCTCATTATATGGTATAGCTAACTATGATGCGTTTCGTAGGCGTGGAGGTTGGTATCATGACCCAAAGAGTAATGTTAATGTCCCATTTTGCCGCCACGCATGGCAACAAGAACTTGTAAAAAAAATTAAATAATGGCAAACGCAATATTTTTAAGTGAAGCAACATTAAAAGACCAGACCGCCATTCAGGATAATGTCGATACGAAGGTTTTGAAACCAACTATTTTGCACGTAGAGAATTTTTATCTATTGCCAATTTTAGGGACATCTCTTTTCAATGACCTGAAGACTAAAATTATCGCAAAAAGTTTGTCAACGGTTGAGAAATCTTTAATGGACTTATACATAACACCGGTTATGGTTTGGTGGACACTATTTGAAAGTCCAATCGTAATGAATTATAAGTATTTCAATAAAGCTGTTGGCACTCAGAACGCAGATAACATGACACCGATTACAGAAAGTGAAATGTTCAGATTAATGGATCACACAAGGAACGCTGCTGAGGTATATTCTGAACGATTGACAAAATATTTACTTCAACATAATACAACATTTCCTTTGTATATAAACCAAACTAATATAGGAATTGATACAATATTTGCAAAGAGAAATAATTATAATTCAGGGATGGTATTAGATGATGATTTTGGGTGTATGGGTAAAAATAATTTTAGAAACATTCCAATAGCACCACCTGAGTTGAGAAAACCGTGTACATTTTGCTAATTATGGGAGTATCAAAAAAAAATATTAAAAAGTTACAAGAGTTTTTAAAGAAAAATAATGAACAACTATTCGTTAAATCAAATCCTAAACCTAATAAGAACGGTGGCGTTAAACCACCCGCAAATTAATTATTGTTTTTGGGGTGAATTGTCAGAAATTTCGGCAAGCGATCAGATAGTTTATCCGATGGCTTGGTTAAACTTTACTGATACATCGATAAGCGAAAAGACTCTGAATATTCCGATAGAAATAATTGTAGCTGACTTAGCAACTTCCGACAATAGGAATGAAATGGATATAAGCAGCGATACTTTACAAATTGCAACTGATTTAATATCTGCTTTACAAAACCCAACTTATCAAGATGACTTTTATATTAAATCAAATATTACTCTTTCTCAAATAAGAGAAGGTTTGCCAGACCTTGTTAACGGCTGGAAGTTTATAATTAATTTTGAGGTTCGATATATTTCGGATCGTTGTTCAATACCAAATAAAATTTAAAATTATGACAGCAATAGAAAAAATGGCCGGCGACTCAGGATTCGAAGTAATCACCGGAGCCGTAACTGGAAAGAATTATGAAGCATTAGTGGTTAATTCTGATGCAGTATTCACTGTGTTGGAAATTGATAGTGTTAATGTTTTAACGACATCAGGAATCGGATCCAATACAATCAAAGCTGGTGCATATTTACCCGCAACGGCAGGAAGCAGAATCACTAAGGTTACAATTACATCGGGAATAGTAATCGGTTACTAATATGCCAAGTATTAGATTAGGAATCGGCATAGACCGAACACAGCCAAGTGGGGCGAGTTATACGCCTTTGGCGGTTGATTATTTTGCGAGAGTTTTGACAAACTTTAGTGAAACAATTTCTGATGCTGACAAAGCAAACTGGAATACATACATCTTAGCAAGAATTAGCATGGGCGTTAACTCTCATGCTGATTTA
>CAIRUC010000079.1 GCA_903881665.1 uncultured Bacteroidota bacterium
CTTGAAAGGAAGGTTTGCTTTTTCTTTCTATAATCATCCCGATCGCATTCGTACTCCTTTAATTCGTCGTAACGGAAATTTAGAACCCGCAACTTGGGATGAAGCGTATGATTTCATTGCTGATAAATTAACTGAAATTAAACAGAATTATGGCCCCGATTCAATTGCTGGGATTTCTTCAGCTCGCTGTACCAATGAAGAAAATTATTTGATGCAGAAATTTATTCGTGCTGTTATTGGTACGAATAATATTGATTGTTGTGCACGTGTTTGTCATTCACCAACAGCTTTGGGTATGCAGAGAGCTTTTGGTACTGGTGCCGCTACTAATTCAATTGAAGATTTAAAATATACCGATTGCATTTTGGTGATTGGCGCAAATCCTACCGACGCTCATCCCGTTACCGGAGCTAAATTAAAACAGCATGCGTTAAAAAGTAAAACAACTATTGTTGTTGACCCTCGACGTACAGAGCTTGCAAAATTTGCAACGTATCATTTGCAATTAAAGCCGGGTACAAATGTGGCATTATTGAATATGATGCTGTATTATATCATTACCGAAAAATTAGAGGCGAAAGAATTTATTAGCAATCGTACCGAAGGTTTTGATGATTTTTGCACTCAAATTTTGAAACTTGATATCGCGGAAATGGAAAATATCACCGGCGTAGATAGAGAGTTGGTGCGTAAAGCAGCAATCGCCTATGCTAAAGCTCCCAATGCGATGTCGTTTCATGGTCTTGGCGTAACTGAACATACGCAAGGTACTTTTACAGTGATGTTGATTTCAGACCTTGCAATTATTACCGGAAATATTGGTAGAAAAGGCGTTGGTGTTAATCCGCTGCGTGGTCAAAATAACGTGCAGGGTGCTGCCGATATGGGTTGTCAACCTCATCAAGGTGCTGGGTATTTAAATGCCTATGACCCTGAAATTAATAAGTTATACGAAGACTATTATAAACGATCCATTCCATTGGGAAAAGGATTGAAAATTCCTGAGATGTTCGATGCTTCTATCGCTGGCGAACTAAAAGCTCTTTGGTTAATGGGCGAAGATGTGGTGCAAACCGATCCCAATACCAATAAGGTTATTGCAGCAATGGGTAATTTAGAATTATTGGTGGTGCAAGAATTGTTCTTAACAGAAACAGCTAAGTATGCTACTGTTATTCTTCCAGGTGCTTCCTTCCTCGAAAAAAGTGGTACTTATACCAATGGTGAGCGTCGTATACAAAAAGTGCAAAATGCTGTTGAGCCATTGTCGGGTACAAAGAGCGATGGTGAAATAATGGTCGATATTATGAATCGTATGGGATATGACCAAGCTCCTTATGATCCTGAAACCATGTTGAAGGAAATTGCTGGAATTGTCCCTTTCTTTAAAGGAGTTACATGGAAAAATCTTGGCGATAACGGAAAGCAATGGCCGGTTCTTGAAGATGGTTCCGATACCGAAATTTTACATACTGAATCGTTTACTCGTGGATTAGCGAAATTTCATTATTTCGATTTTAAAGAAAGTGCCGAGATCGAAAAAAATGGTAAAGAATATCCATATATTATTACTACAAATCGTGAATTAGAGCATTATAATTCAGGTACGATGACCCGTCGTACTGGAAATGTGAAAATTCTTACCGAAGATGTATTGATGATTCATCCACTGGATGCTGCTCGTCATTTAATTAATGAAGGCGATATGGTTTGCGTGGAGTCTGATAGAGGAAAGGTGGATATTAAGGCAAAATTGACGGACGAAGTTAAACAAGGAATATTAAGTACAACTTTTCACTTCCCTGAAGTAATGTTGAATATTATTACGAGCGATGAACATGATAGTGAAGCATTATGCCCAGAGTATAAAGTGGTTGCTGTGAATATTCGTAAAAGTAAAGGGCAGTATAAGGTGAATTAATGTGTTGGTTGCTTGAAAAAAAATAGTTTTATTTAAAAACATAGTTAATTAGGTGAAATTATAAAATCAATTTTCACGCTTAGATTTTATAATTTTCACTAGTATTTATTCTTATTTGAACTTCTATGAAAAAATATTTTATCCCGGTATTATTGTCGATTTTTTTATCTGCTTGTACTTCCGATGCCATTAAACAAAAAATAGCAGGTCAAACAGCTGGCGAATTTATTGTAGGCGCTTCAAAAGGCGTTAAAAAGGCATTTGATGTAAAGCTGAAATTGTCGCAGGGTTTGGTTTCCCAAGGTGTGGCATTAGGAAAGTGTTCTGTTTCGGGCGATTCCTTAGGTACAGATAATCTGTTATTGGCCTATATTATCTTTAATAAAGATTTCAAAGGAATGCTTACTGCTAAAGTTTTCGATGAAAATGGTTTGGAAATGGGCCGTTCTAAAACGGAAATCACTTCTTCTGCGGGAAATGCTGGATTTGTGCAATTTCATTTCGATAAAAATACGCATCTCGGTAGTAAAAATATGCTTCAATTAGATTAATATTTTTGAATTTATTTGTATGAGTAAAAAATATTACGACGATAAAGAATTTGTGAATGAAGATTTTTCTAGTGTTTTAGAGCTGGGAGAATATGATACTTGTGTCTTTAGGAATTGTTCTTTTGCAAATGCTAATTTGTCAATGTGGGCTTTCAATAATTGTGTGTTTGATGGCTGTGATTTAAGTCTTGCGAAATTGCAACGCACTGGAATTAGTAATTCAAAATTTATTTCTTGTAAGCTCTTAGGATTGCATTTTGAGGATGCTAATACCATTGTTTTTTCGGCTTCATTTTTAAATAGTAATTTGAATTTATCGTCTTTTTTTAAGATGAAAATAAAAATGATGAGATTTTCGAATTGTACATTGCGCGAAGTTGATTTTACAAATACCGATTTAACGGAAGCTGTTTTTTTAGATTGTGATTTGATGAAAGCCCACTTTGAAAATACAATTCTCGATAAAGCTGACTTTACAACAGCTTTTAATTTCTCCTTAAATCCTGATAATAATCGGTTAAAAAAAACGAAGTTTTCGCGCGAAACAGTAACCGGACTGCTTCATCATCTCGATATTCTTATCGAATAGTTTTTAAAGTATTGTAGGGTAGTAGTGTTTTTGTTTTCATTTTGTAATTGAAAGTTCTTTTTTGCCTATTTTGGTTTTTAGTTAGCATTATCTAATGTTGTTATTAATTGTTTTGTCATGTTTGTGTGTTTTTTGCTTTAATAAATCCTTAATTCTTTATATTTGAATTCCAATTAAGATTTTGTTTTTACATTTGACGAAATAGTTTGCCTATCACGTTTTGTTGTTTTGTGTGAATTGCTTGGGCTTCTGTTGATGTAAACAAATTTCTTTAA
>CAIRUC010000080.1 GCA_903881665.1 uncultured Bacteroidota bacterium
CTCGGAACTCTCAACATAAAATCACAAACATCATTCATTTTTCCACCCGATGCTCCTGTCATTCCCACGGTAATCATGCCTTGCGCTTTTGCTGCTTCCATGGCTTGCAAAATATTCTTAGAGTTTCCTGATGTCGTAATTCCTACCAATACATCGCCTTTTCTTCCGCAGGCTTTCACCATTCTGCTGTAAACAACATCGTATGAATAATCGTTGGCTACTGCTGTCATGTATGAGCTGTTTACATGCAATGCTTCAGAGTAGAGTGGTTCACGATCAGTGTAAAATCTTCCGCTTAACTCAGCAGAAATATGTTGTGCATCGGCAGCACTTCCTCCGTTACCACAGAAGAGTACTTTTTTATCGTTGCGAAAAGCTTCTACGCATGCATCAGCTACTTGTTGAATAGTGGCGAGTAAAGTTTCGTCTTTTAAAACAAGTTGTTTGGTGTCGATTGATGCTTGAATAAGTGAACGGATATCAGTTGCCATAGCTTATTTTATTTTCAGTTTAATTCTTTCAAGTTTTATTGTTGCAGGATTCCTTTTGCTAAGGATTCCCAACTGTATTTTTTCTTTTCTTCTTTCAGATAAGGCGCAAATTGAGCTCCTTTATTTGTTTCGAAGAAGTCGTTGATAGCATCAGCGATAGGTGCGCGATTTACTTCTACAACATATCCTGTTTTGCCATGATGCACTATTTCCGGTAAGCCGCCTACGTTAGTCACTACCATCGGTTTTTCGAAGTGATAGGCTAGCTGCGATATGCCGCTTTGTGTCGCGCTTTTATAGGGTTGTACTACTAAGTCGGCTGCACTGAAATAATATTTCACTTCATCATCTGCGATATAATCGGAATGGAGTAAAATAGATTCACTGTTTCCTGATTGGGCTATCAACTGATGATAGGGTGTAGCATCGCCGTAAAATTCTCCGGCTACTATCAATTGAATTCCTGCTTCAACAATGCGTTTATCGGCCATTGCTTCGAGGAGCAAATCAAGTCCTTTATAGTTGCGAATGAATCCGAAGAAGAGTAAATATTTTTTATTAGGATCAATTTTCAAATGCGCACATGCTGTTGCTTTTTCCATCACATCACCATAATGATCGTACACAGGATGCGGAATCATTTTACATGGCTTCTGCGTGAATTGTCGCAGTTCTTCAACTACCTGCTTCGACATGGCAATAAATCGATCACAACTATTTACAAAGTAATTGGTGAGTTGTTGATCGCCGATTCTGTGTTCATGAGGAATCACATTATCGAGAAATCCGATTACTTCGGTATGTTTATTTTTCTTCGCAATTTTTCCGATTGTGCCTAGGCAAGGACCCATAAAGGGAATCCAAAATCGCAATATCAAGATATCCGGTTTCAGTGCTTTTATTTTGTTCCCGATTTTTATCCAGTTCAATGGATTTACCGAGTTAACTTCCACCGTGATGGGGATATTTGCAGGAGCAGGCTCAGAGGAATATTGCGTTTTTCCGGGAAAGAGAAATCCCGGATATTGCAAAGTGAAAGTGATAATTTGAACGTCGTGTCCTTCTTTAATCAATTCATTCGCCATTCGTTCGTTGAAAGCTGCAATGCCGCCACGTAGCGGGTGAGCCGGTCCAACGATGATTATTTTTTTTGACGACATGATGATTCAGAAACTATCATTACAGATTGCGATAATCTTCAATCAAGTATTGATTTCTTTCGGTGCTGTTGCGTCCTACTAATTCACTAACGAATCCCGCAAGAAATAATTGCGAACCGATAATCATGCAAGTGAGAGCGATATAAAACGAAGGACGATTAGTGATCAATCGCGCAGGGATATTGGCATATACTGCGTACAATTTCGATAGTCCGAGGTAAGCAGCAAGCATGAATCCCGCAATGAACATCAACGAACCTAATGTCCCGAAGAAGTGCATAGGACGTTTACCGAAGCGCGAAACGAACATGATCGACATTAAGTCGAGGAATCCGTTGATGAAACGCTCGAGTCCGAACTTTGTATTGCCGTATTTTCTTGCGCGATGCTCAACAACTTTCTCTTCAATCTTTGTAAATCCCGACCATTTAGCAATCACAGGAATGTAACGATGCATCTCACCATATACCTCAATGCTTTTGATTACATCATAGCGATACGCTTTTAATCCGCAATTAAAATCGTGGAGATTATTGATCCCTGACATCTTGCGTGTAGCATAATTGAACAGCTTCGTAGGAATCGTTTTTGATATAGGGTCGTGACGTTTTTTCTTCCATCCTGACACCAAATCATTTCCTTCTTTGATGATCATATTGACCATTTCGGGAATTTCATCGGGACTATCCTGTAGATCGGCATCCATCGTAATTACTACTCTTCCTTTAGCTACTTCAAATCCTTTTTGAAGCGCAGCAGACTTGCCGTAATTACGACGGAAGCGAATACCTTTAAACGAAGGATTTTTAGCAGATAAATTAGAGATAACCTCCCATGATTTATCCTTGCTGCCATCATCTACAAAAATAACTTCATAGCTATAGCCCTGTTGTGTTGCCACACGTTGAATCCACTCCGCTAATTCGGGAAGCGATTCATCCTCGTTGAACAGAGGAATTAAAATAGATAGATCGAGTTCAGGTTGTTGCATCAGATAATGTCGGATGTAGGTTTTTTACGAAGTGCAAATGCCATAATCAGCGATAAAATTGCACCATATAAAAGTTTATTGAGGTATTCGGAAAATAAGAGAGAAGCAAGGGTAACTTTCTGCATACTTTCAATCATCGTATCTTCAATTTTTTCATACCTAATTGAGCCTACAATGTTTTTCATAGAGCTCTTCATTGTATCGAAGGCTTTCAAGGTGAAATTTTTGTATTGCTGAATAAAATCAGGATCTATAATTGATCCGAAAATATACATGAGCATAACATATAATAAAGCAGCAGCTCCGCAAATTACCATCATTGATTTAAAGGCATCCCAGTAATTAATTACGCCACCAGTCATCGTATCGCGATAATGTTTTGCGCCGGCATACATGAAAACAAAAGGTAGCCAACTGAATAGGATCGACGACTCGCCCATAGGGAAGTAGCCCATCTTCCAAATGATTAAAACCATGGCGAACATGATTAATGCGCAAATAGCTCCGAAATTGACGAACAGTTTAAATCCTGATAATGATTGATTCATAGTGTGCAAATTTAGTTTAAATCCTTGTTAAAAAGAGGAAGAAAAGAATGCTTTGTCCAAAAAAAAAGGCATAAAAAAAGGGTAAGCTACTTATATCGCACCGCTCAACCACTTATCCTTGCTACCTTCCAGTCCTGGGGAGGTTCGTAGGAGCTGGTCGTATAAGACTTACCCAGCGACAAAAGTAGTTAATTCCCATTTTTAATCGATTGCGGATTGTTTAAAAAAACGAACTTTTCTGTTTTTTGGCTTTAACAGGTTGATTTGTAGTGTTTTTTATTTTGATTAAAGTCCATTTTTCAACAATCGAAGTATTCGCAGCTTAAAAAAGGGGCAAATGAGTAATTTTGGAACAAATTTTAAAACCATGAAATTCTTTATTGATACAGCCAATCTTGAACAGATTCGCGAAGCTTACGACCTTGGAGTGCTCGATGGAGTAACTACCAATCCTTCATTAATGGCTAAAGAAGGCATTAAAGGGAAAGAAGCAGTGATGAAACATTATGTTGACATTTGCAATATTGCAGAGGGCGGCGATGTGAGTGCTGAAGTTATCGCTACCGATTTTGAAGGTATGGTGAGAGAAGGTGAGGAATTAGCCAAATTGCATCCACAAATTGTGGTGAAAGTGCCGATGATTAAAGACGGTATTAAAGCCATTCGTTATTTCTCAAAAAAAGGAATAAAGACAAACTGTACGTTGGTGTTTTCGGCGGGACAAGCTTTGTTAGCAGCGAAAGCAGGAGCTACTTATGTTTCTCCTTTTATAGGTCGTTTGGATGATGTGTCAACCGACGGATTAGAATTGATCGATCAAATTGTGCATATTTATCGTGAGTACGGATACGAAACGCAAGTGTTAGCTGCTTCTATTCGTCACCCAATGCATATTATTAAATGTGCTGAGTTAGGAGCTGATGTAGCTACATGTCCCTTGCAACCAATTCTCGATTTGTTAAAGCATCCCTTAACTGATTCGGGTCTGGCTAAGTTTTTGTCGGACGCTGCGAAATTCGCCTAACCATAATGCCATCCCTACGGGATTAGATTGTATGAGTAGAGATTAAAAAAAGCTGATAAATTTATTATCAGCTTTTTTTTGTAAAGAGCTTTGCTCCATTAGCACATTAACCTACTAGCAAATTAGCAAATTACGATTTCCTATATCCTTTCGAGAATCCTTTTTCGAGTCGTCGGAGTTTTTTGTCGCCTGCGGAGTATTGTTTCAGGAGGGTTTTCCATTTGCCTTTCGGGTTCTGGAGTTTTTCACGTTCACCGAGTTTATATCCGAGCGTATAAAGAGAACCTTCGATGAATTTCACGTCATAATTTCTGCTCAATAAAAGTTTCGAGAGGATTAATGCTTTGTCGAGTTCATTTTGTTCGCGGTACATATCGGCTGCATAGTTGATGAGTCCGTTGCTGCCTTTATCGCGTATAAATCGGTATTCATCCGGTTCGTGGTCGATGCCGAAGTCGGCAATGTTTTTTTCTGAATAAAATTTGGTTGCTTTAGAGTACAAGTTGAGGCATTCGTGATAATCACCATTCTCCATTTTTAATTTCATATCGCGCATAAAAGTGAGGTAAGTTGCGGCGGGACGAATCTCTAACTCTGATGCTTCGATGGCAGTAATATCGATAGCACAATCTTTGAATTCTTTCGACAAGGAAATAGCTTGCGTATAGCTGCTCGATGCTTCCAGATAGTTTGATTTATCTTTTTGGAAATCGCCTTCTTTCGTTAAGCCAGCAATTTGTTCTTCGGTATTGATACATTCTTGAGTGTAAATACGCTTACGTAATTGCTCTTTATGTTTGATGATATCTTTGTCGGTGGTTAAGTCGTACTTCATTTGCAAAGTAGTTGCAGACTTTAATCGATCGCTAGCCGATTTTAAATCGTTTAATTTTACAAATGATTCGCCTTCATAAATCAGCTCTGCTATTCTTGGACGAGCAGCATCTAACTTACGTTCTTTAATATCGGCAGATGCATTAAGCTCATATTGATATTTCAGTTGATCGGCATCCTCAAAAGCCTTCAATGCATCATCGTATTGCTTTTGCTCGGTGAAGTTTTTCGCTATCGTAATTTTGTTGTCGTAAAGTTTTTGGTTGATTCCTTTTCTAATGGCTAATGCCTCTGAATTATCAATTATTTCTCTGCTATTTGCCAATTGATATTGAATGGCATTGTCGACTGCTTTATCGGCTTTCACTAGATCGCCTGACTGAACATACAATCTTGATTTTTCTAAGTGGTCGCGGTAGATTCCTGTTTTCGCTGCTATAATGCCGTTAAATAAGGCTTCGTCGCAACGTACGGTATTGTATTTTTCACAGATGCGGCGAGCCTCTTCAAATTCATCAACCGCTTTGTAATAATCTTTACGTTGTTGAAGTTGATAGTTCGCCTTATCGATATGGGTATCATATACGTCGCGAATTAAATCGTACGTGCGCTCTTTCGTTTCGGGGTCGGGATGAAGGTTGTAAAGAATATCATCTGCTTTGCAAATCGTTTCGCGTAATTCGTTACGATGGTAATTTAAAATGGCGATTTGAAGTAATGAAGGCGCAAATAAAGGATTCACTTCTAACGACCAAAGGTAATATTGTTCAGCTTTTGCAATATTTTTTTTCATCAAGAAAGTGTTTCCTTTTTCATAAAAAATGAAATGCAGATTGTTTATCATGTAATTGAAGCGGCTTCTGGTTGCTGCAACAAAATTTTTGCATTCGCTTAGTTTATGATTTACATTAGCAGGGTCATTTTCTTGAATCGACAACAATTGAGGATAATGTTTATTGTCGATCGTTGTAATTTTCGCTTCGGCATCTTCGATTTTCTGCTTTATTGCCTTCCAGTTTTCAGCATCATTTAAATTAATCGATTGGAGCAATGCATATGAATTGTCAAGCTGAACTGCAGCACCATAATATTCATTTATTATTCGGATTCGATCATTGAAATTTCGAATAGCTGCGTCGTAGTATTTAAATTTTTGATTTAAGATTGTTATGCTTTTGAAAATACGATTTGTATCTTCAAAAGCAAACGACATGTTATCGGCTTTATTCGCTTTTATACTTGCATTCAAAGGAAAATCTTTCGTGCTTCCACTTTTCGATGCCAAGTGACCTGTACATGAAAAAGAAGAAGGATAAAGAAAAGCACTAACGTCGAACCCTTTATAAAAGATATCGCCACTTAGATTCATTACATCATTTGCAATTGAAACTGGGATATTGGGTTCGCGGAAATTTGCTTTTATTATTTGAGTGAAGTCGATAGCAAATGAAGCATTGCGAGGAGGTTTATTATTTCCTATTGCCAATTCTCGTAAAATATCGCGAGCGTCTATTTGGTCGTAGTTAATAACAACGTGAACTTTTTGTATGTTTTCCTTTGTAGTGTTCAGCTGTGCTAAAGCAACGTTCGATAAAAAGGCAAGCGCGATTATTCCTAAATGTAATTTCATCAGTTGTGTAACTATTTCAGATTGTAAAACTTCAACTATAACAGGTATTTACAGTTTCTTTAACTATTTTTTTTATTTAAGTTTAGAAGTTATCGCTTCAATATTTGGATTAATGAATTGATAGTTTCCTTGGTGTCGAAACCATGTTAGTTGTCGCTTTGCATAGTTTCGGGTATGTTGTTTAATTAATTCAATCGCTTCATCGCGACTGTATTTGCCCTCTAAAAAATCAAAAATTTCTTTATAGCCTACAGTTTGCAAAGCAGGATTAGATTTAAAGTGAATGACCGATTTTACTTCATCAATTAATCCATCTTGAATCATATTCTCGACCCGATTATTGATTCTTGTATACAATTGTTGACGAGGCATGTCGATGCAAAAAGAGATTGAACTATGTCGTTGCTTTTCGCTTTTATTGCCAATTAGGGAGGAATAAGGCTGACCAGTAAATCGAATTAATTCAACCGCTCTTAAAACGCGTGCATGATTTTGGAGGTCAACTTTTTCGGCGTACAAAGGGTCACGCAACTTTAGTTCAGATACAAATTCATTGAGGCCTTTTAAAATAAATTCAGCCTTTATGTTTTTTCTAAAATCTTCCGGAATGTGTGGAATATTATCGAGCCCTTCTATTAGCGATTTGATATATAATCCTGTTCCTCCGGTAACAATTATATATTCTTTGCTTTTCGATAATTCCGCAATAACTGCATCGGCTATTGCTGTGAATTTACCGGCATTTACTGTTTCAGTAACAGAAAGGCAATTAATGAAATGATGCTTTATAGAATTTAATTCAATGGGTGTAGCTTTAGCTGTGCCAATTGATATTTCTTTAAAGCACTGACGGGAATCTGCAGATATGATTTCAGTATTTAACGCTTTCGCCAATTCGATAGCTAGTCCTGTTTTGCCCGAAGCCGTTGGTCCGCCGATGACGATTAATGTTGCCAATTTAGGGATAGGGTAGTGTTTAAAAAAACAAACCACAAAGCGATTAAAATCTTTGTGGTTTATTTAGCAATTTAATTCTATTAATAATCATTTTGTTGATCGTCTTCGCTCATTGATTCATCTTCACCCTCTTCTTTTTCGGAATCATCTTCTTCACCTTCTTCGCTCATTCCTTCAATTTCATCCATCTCAACTCCCTCTTCTGATTCTTCCATCAAATCTTCTTTCAAATCATCGGTTTCATCATCTTCTTCTTCGATTTCGGATCCCACCAATAATAGGGACGCAAGGCTATCTTCGGGAGAGATGGCCGTTTTTGCTTGAGGAATAATAATATATTGTCGGGGAGCTTCGCCATTAGATTTCACACAAACTGGGTAGTTTCTTCCTGCATCTGCAGTAGGTACTATTTTAGAAAGTTCAATTAAGAACGACCAATTAGCATCATAATCACTTATATAGATTATTTTTTGATGAGGATCTGCAATGAAATCGCAAAGGCGACAATCTCTCATAGCTGGTATTTTTTCGCCGCTCTTAGAAGTCATTTCTTCTGAAGCAATTTCCTGACCTTTAATCCAAAGATCAGTGCTCATAAAGAAAGAAGCTGGTTTGCTATTATCAAAACCAATCGACGATTGAATGGTGTTGTGCAGATCTTCAAAAGATTGCAAATTTTTAATTTCTATGTCTCTGCTAACCTCGTCATAATCTTCAAAGGTTACCTTGAATCGGTATACTACTGGCATCTTTCTGTTTCTTTATGTTTAGCAAATTTAAGTGGCTACTTTTATTGTTCAAAGTATTTTGTAAAAAAGGTTACTTAACAGGTTGAATTCCTAACGATTCTGCTTTCTCTAGCATGTACTTAAAAGCTATTTCATGCTGATTTGGGATATGTCCGTCGAGAATAGCCTCCCTGATAGCATTCTTTATAATGCCTACTTCGCGGCATGGTTTGAGGTTAAACGTCTCCATTATCATTTCACCTGTAACAGGAGGTTGCCAATTGCGAATATTGTCTTTTTCTTCAACTTCAATTAATTTCTCTTTTACGAGTTCGAAATTAGCTTTGTATTTTTTTTGTTTGAATTCATTTTTGGTAGTGACATCGGCACTACATAATTTCATAAGATCATCAATATCGTCGCCGGCTTCAAATAACAATCGCCGAACTGCTGAATCGGTAATTTCACTTTTCGCCAATACAATAGGGCGGAGGTGAAGTAATACGAGTTTCTGAACGTATTTCATTTTCTCGTTCAGAGGCAGTTTCAGATCTCTAAAAATTCCCGGAACCATACGAGCACCTTTGTCCTCATGCCCGTGGAATGTCCATCCATGTTCAGGGTCAAAACGCTTAGTGGGTGGTTTGGCAATGTCATGTAATATAGCTGCCCAGCGCAACCATAAATTATCGGTATGCGCACAAATATTATCAAGTACCTCGAGCGTATGGTAGAAGTTGTCTTTATGTTCTTTTCCTTTTATTGATTCAACTCCAAAGAGATTGTTCATTTCAGGAAAAATAAGTTTAAGTAAACCAGTTTCGAAAAGTAAATTAAATCCGATAGACGGTTTAGGTGATAAAATAATTTTATTTAATTCATCACTTACGCGTTCCATACTAATTATTTTAATTCTCTCGCATATAGTGCTAATCGCTTCTAAAGAATCCTTTTCAATTGTAAATTGCAATTGTGTTGCAAATCTGATTGCTCGCATCATTCTCAGCGGATCATCTGAATAGGTAATAATAGGATCGAGAGGTGTTCTAATGATTTTTGCGTCGATATCGGCAAGACCGTTAAAAGGATCTAAGAGTGTTCCGAAGTCGTTTTTGTTAAGACTAATAGCTAGTGCATTTATTGTAAAATCGCGACGATTTTGGTCATCTTCTAATGTTCCCGTAAATACTTTTGGCTTACGTGAATCGGAAGAATAGCTTTCCTTTCGAGCTCCAACGAATTCAATTTCGATATCATCGAGTTTAATCATTGCGGTACCAAAGTTTTTGAAAACGGATACAGGAATCGTATTTCCGATTGCTTTAGCCACCTTGGTTGCCACTTCAATTGCATCTCCAATTACCACTACATCGATATCTTTTGAAGAACGATTTAGGATAAGGTCGCGTACGTAACCACCAATAACGTATGCCGGCAAATCTTGTTCGCGACAGATTTTGCCAATCGTTAAAACGGCTTCAGGAAGGTTATTATGAAATGATTCGTTGCTCAATTTGGAATAATTATTTGCAAAAATAGGATATTCGAACGATTTCTTATTCTAAAGAAGGAAAGATATTCAATCGATTTTTAATGCCAAAGTGCATCCTAGATTGCTAATTTATATCATTTGTTGCGATTGATAATGATCACATAGCTATTAACTTTGGTCATATTAATTCCATTGTGTGTTAATTATATTTGTAAGGAATTAAAATCTAATAACCATGGAACAGAAATATGTTTACGACCTACATTCAGATCATAAAGAATGGCTTAATAAAGTTAATTTTTATAAAGATGATTTGAGAATTATGCGTCATCGCTTAAGCGAGATACTATTAAAGAATTCGTCGATAGAAGTGAGAGCGATGGCTGAGCATTTTCAAAATCAATATATTTTGCAAGATGAACGAGCTGATATTCTCCGACATGATGTAAATAATGCGATGAATTTGCTTGAAGTTTCAATAAATTTCAATCCTACAGCGGTCGATCATCGGAAGGTAAATAGTGATGTTAATTTGAGGGATGCCGTTGAAACGTATGAAAGGATTTTTAATGAATTACGTAAAGATTCTATTAATTTTTTTGCTAGGTGGATGTGAAGTATGATCGGGGTTCATCCTGTATGTTTTGATTGAAAAGTAAACGTAAATGATAAAGCGCCTTTTTACAACTGGACTTGTGTATTATAGTTAGATCAGTTGCTTGGGTATTTCTATTACGATTTGAATTGGTTTTGTAATTCCTAATTAGAGGATTTAAAGGTGCTTTAATTAGGAATTTTTTCCTGTATGGATAATTTGATACGCCTAA
>CAIRUC010000081.1 GCA_903881665.1 uncultured Bacteroidota bacterium
CTCTTAGTTTTTTTTTGAACTCGATTTCATATTACAAATTCACAAATATGGGCGGCTAATTTCAAGTTATTTTTTATTTTGCCACCGGCTTGCTAATAACATGACCTGTGCGTAAATATAATTAAGGGCGGTATACTACCGAGAATTAATCATTACATTCGCACAAAGCAAGCCTCGTGAACAAAGAAAAACCATCTTTCTTCCATTTAGAAAACATCAAAACGAACTCTAAAATTGTTTCGTTCGTGATTTGCTTTTTTATTGCCTCAGGAATTTGGGTCGTTAACACTTTAAACAAGGAGCATATAACTGAAACGGGTATTAAAATCAGGCTAAATGTACCGTTGGCATTTAAGAAAGAAGCGGGCAAAGCCGATATCATTGCTACTGTTCAATTAAAAGGGAGAGGGTTTGATCTCGCTAACTTTTTACTTTTCAGATCAGAAGAAGAGATCATCATAAATAGCGGCAGCAAGAGCCAAGGAAAAGTGAGTATTCTAAATGCAATCGAACGTTTATTAAAACCCTTCGGAAATAAAATTACGGTAGAAAATGTGAATCCTGAATACATTACCTTACCGAACGGAATGGCCTATTCAAAAAAAGTAGCGCTGATACCTACCTACTCCATTTCTTATCGAAAAATGTTTATGCAATCGGGACCAGCAGTTGCATATCCAGATAGCATTCTCGTTTCATCATCGTCGCCTATCAGTCCCTCTTTAACATCAATCAAAACTCAACCCATCAAGCAAGCAAATACTGATCGTCCGGTTTTTAGAAGTACCCTACCCGATATTTTGAACGACGGGAATTTAATTCCAGAACAAACCAAATTATGGGTTTACGTGCCAGTAGAAATAGGAACAGAAATTAATTTAAATGTTCCTATCAGTTCCCAGGAGAGTAATAGGTATTTGAAGTTTATTCCCTCTTATGTATCCATATCGTGTCGAGTTCCTATCAGCCGTTTTGAAGAAACAAGTTCATCGATGTTCAAAGTAGATGCCCAACTAAATAGAAATGGATCTTCGAAAGCCATTATTCGAGTAATTGAAAAACCATTTTGGGCTGATCATTTAAAATGGACTCCTGCTGTGGTCGATTATTTCCATCAAAACCCTTAACAGAATGAAAGCAGGAATCACAGGCGGAATTGGATCAGGTAAAAGTATAGTCGCGGCGATATTTAAGTCGCTTGGAATCCCTGTTTACAATGCAGACGAAGCTGCTAAAAGATTAATGAATGAAAATAAAGTTTTGCATCATGAATTGCAACAACTATTCGGAGTCGAAATTTTTCCTAACGATAAAATATTTGATCGAAAAAAATTAGCAGCAACAGTCTTTCATCAACCCATATTACTACAAAAACTAAATGCACTGGTACACCCCGTAGTAAATAAAGATTACCTGCAATGGCAAACTATTCAAACAGCTCCGTACACAATCAGAGAAGCGGCGATATTATTTGAATCAGAAACACACATCGACCTCGATGCTGTAATCATGGTAGATGCTCCAGAACAAATAAGAATTGAACGAATAAAAAAAAGAGATGGTCGATCTGAACTAGAAATCAAAGCCATTATGAAACAACAATGGCCTTCCGAAAAAATTAGATCGAAAGCCAATTTTATTATTGAAAACGATGGATCGAACGCTGTCATTCAGCAAGTATTGCAAATTCATCAGCAACTTTTAGATAATGTCAGAAAATAACAAACCACTTATTGCTACCGGACACGGCTATATTTTACCCGATACAGAAATCTGGATTGATCCTTTAGAACCAGTACGTACCGCAGTTATTAGTCATGCACATGGCGACCACGCAGTTCCTGGACATGCAAAAGTGTATTGCACAAAAAATACGGCGCGCTTATTAAGAGCGCGCTTTCGCCAATTTGCTGGTTTAGTAATCACTCCCGAATACAACGAAACTTTTGATGTAGATGGAGTTCCCTTTATGTTTGTTCCGGCCGGACATATGCTCGGTTCGGCTCAAGTAATATGGGATCGTAATGGCAAAAGACATAACTACACCGGAGATTATAAGCGACAACAAGACCCTACCTGCGAGCCCTTCCAAGTAATTAAATCAGACGTATTAATTACGGAAACCACTTTTGCTCAAAAAGGAAAAACACATCCTCCAGCTGGCGAATCCATATTGGTATTAGGGAATAATAATAACACCAACTATGTTATTGGCGCTTACACATTAGGCAAAGCTCAACGATTAATTTATTTGATAAATCAGTTGTTGCCAGAAATGAAAGTAATGGTGCATCCTAAAATTTCACGTTATAATAAAATTTACGAAGAAGCGGGATTTAACTTAGGTGATTGGAGTGTGTATCACCGACAAATTTTCAAAAAAAATACAGGATGTATATACATTATTCCGCCTAGTGTACTTCAGTCGTACATGCCTGGAACAGATTTTTTAAGAGGAATGGCTTCTGGATGGGATCGATTACAAGCAGGTATGGATATCGTATTACCTATTAGTGACCATGCCGATTGGAATGAACTTATTCTTACCATTACAGAAAGCGAAGCAACAGAAGTGTATACCATACATGGAGAAAGTGAAGCCATTATAGAGCACTACAAAAATTCTTCCATTCAAATTAGTGAACTGTAGAAATGCTTAAAATCATTACCGCTGAACAACAACAAGAACTCGATAAATACAGCATCGAAAATGAACCTGTATTATCGATAGACTTGATGGAAAGAGCCGCATTCAAGTGCAGCAATTTTTTAAATATAAATACTGAATCAGGATTTGTTTTTCATATTTTTTGCGGGAACGGGAATAATGGGGGCGACGGATTA
Source organism: uncultured Bacteroidota bacterium (assembly GCA_903881665.1). Taxonomy (GTDB): domain Bacteria; phylum Bacteroidota; class Bacteroidia; order AKYH767-A; family OLB10; genus CAINEC01. The sequence goes on from CAIRUC010000081.1 coordinate 2,845, forward strand.
GCAATTGCACGACAACTGTATCATTCCGGAAAATCATGCCTCGTATACCTATTAAATGAAGTAGGCTCTGAAAATTTTAATATTAATCTGAATCGATGGAAACAACTTCCATCAACTTCAATAATTATATTAAAGAGCGTTGAAAACTTTCCGGTTTGCTCCAATAAATCAATTATTGTAGATGCGTTGTTTGGCACTGGACTTAACCGAACAGTAGAAGGAATAGCTGCATCATTAATAAAACATCTAAACAAACAGCAAGGAAGAAGGGTGTCGATAGATGTTCCTTCTGGATTATTCACCAATAAAGTTACTACCGATTTGTCTAATGTTTTTCATGCATCGGCTACCATAACATTTCATAGTATGAAAGAAAGTTTCCTCTATGCCGAATATTCAACGGTAGCTGGAAATATTTTCATTGCTGATTTAAAATTAAATACGGAACACGAACGTACTTTAAAATCAAAAAAATATTTTATTGACGAAAATGATATAGTTGCACTAATAAAACCACGACTTGCTGCGGGACATAAAGGCACTTTTGGACATGCATACTTATTAGCAGGAAGTGAAGGAATGGCAGGCGCTGCGATACTTGCATCAAAAGCTATTTTACGAAGTGGAGCGGGCATGGTCACCGTTCATACACCTTCGGCTTGTTTATTACCATTACAATGCAGCAACCCCGAAGTGATGGTAGAAAAAGATGATTGCGAAACACATATTACAACATTCAAAATCACTCAAAAATATGATGCCATAGGAGTTGGTCCGGGAATAGGAACTGATCCTGAAACAGCCAATGCATTAAAAAAATTGATTCAAGAAAGCAATAGCGCGATAGTACTCGATGCAGATGCGATTACAATTTTAGCGACCAATCCAACTTGGATTTCTTTCTTACCAAAGGGAAGTATATTAACACCGCATATGGGAGAATTCGCAAAGTTGGCGGGAAATATTAGTGATCCGTTTGAAAGAATAAATACACTGAGCAACTTTGCAAAAAAACACAATCTGTTTATGCTCTTAAAAGGTCAATATAGCGCATTGGCTTGCCCTGACGGTGCCATTTACTATAACTCTAGCGGCAATAGCGGAATGGCAACAGCCGGTTCGGGAGATGTATTAACAGGAATTATCACAGGCTTATTAGCACAAGGATACTCGCCAGGAGTAGCAGCAATGGCAGGCATGTATTTACATGGGAAAGCAGGCGACAAAGCTGCGATAACAAAATCGGAAAGTGCAATGATTGCAAGTGATATAATAGAAAATCTATAACGGATTTATCAATTTAATATATCAGGATCTCCGGCGCCTTCGCGTGTTATTACAGGATCAGGTCCAGTACAATCAATCACTGTGCTTGCTTTTATATTACCGGCACCTCCATCAATTACCAACTCCACCCTACTTCCATAAATCTCATCAATTTCTTCTGGATCTGTAGGATACTCCTTAATTTCATCAATATCGTGAATAGAAGTTACCACTAAAGGATGACCCAACTTCTCTATTATATCAAGAACAATTTTATTATTAGGAATCCTTAATCCGATTGTCTTTTTACGACTACGAAAAAAAGAAGGAACTTCACTCGAAGCATCCAAGATAAAAGTATATGGACCAGGTAATGCGCGATTTAATAATTTATAAATAGAACGATCAAACGGACGAGTAAAAAGCGATATATTACTTAAATCGCTACATAACAAAGAAAAGTTCGCTTTATCAGGGCGAACATCTTTCATCCTGCAAATTTTTTCGAATGCTTTATATTGATATAAATCGCATGCTAATGCATAAATGGTATCTGTAGGAATAATAATCACACCTCCCTTCGACAACACGTCAACGGCCTGCGTTATTTTGCGGGCATCAGGATTTTGCGAATTAATAGTAATTAACATAAGGCAAAGTTACGAATTGATAACAACATGAGCTAAAACTTAATCAATCAGTAGCAATTATACGATAAATGTGAATATTATTTTTTAATTATATTTACCCATGCGAATAAGAAACGATTATGAATAAGCAAAAATCAGTTTTAAATAAAATTGCGCTTTTATCGGGCCCATTAGCTGCTATATTAATTGGCAACATCACCTCTCCTGATCCTGCTCATCCACACTTAATGATGATGGCCGGAATAACTATATGGATTGCACTTTGGTGGTTAAAAGAAGTAATTCATATAGGAGTAACTTCTTTAATTCCGTTTGTACTTTTACCCTTATTAGGCATCAGCGACATTAAAGTAGTAGCCGCTCAATATATGGATCCTGTTCTATTTCTATTTATCGGTGGCTTTTTTCTAGCCTTCGCCATTGAACACTGGGGTTTACACAAAAGAATAGCATTAAAAATACTTTCAATTACGGGGAAAAACGCTTCATTACTTTTATTAGGCGTAATGCTAACTGCATGGATAATTTCTATGTGGATATCAAACACAGCAACAGTAATAATGTTACTATCCGCTGTGCTAGCTGTTATATATCAAATCGATCATCATATCGAAAACAAAACACATCACCGAAAATTAGCCTCCGCATTAATGATTGGATTAGCATACGCCGCTACCATCGGAGGTATGGCTACATTAGTAGGTACTCCAACGAATATGATATTTTACAGGGCCTATATGGAAGCTTATCCTAATGCAGGTGATCTAAGCTTTTTAAGTTGGTTCAAAATAGGCTTTCCAGTATCACTATTGCTTTTAATTGCCACATGGTTAACACTTAGAAGCAGCATTCCTAAAAAAGAATTAAAAGGAGTATTCGATGTAGAAGTATTTAAAGAAGGATATAAAAAATTAGGTGAAATTTCACCAGACGAAAAACGAGTAGGATTTGTTTTTGTGTTAACAGCGTTGTTATGGTTTACCCGCGCAAACATCCCTCTTGGAAAAATCACTATAAGTGGTTGGAGTATGATGTTTAAAAATCCAGCACAAATACAAGACAGTACAGTCGCTATTTTTATGGCCATTTTATTATTCATAATCCCCTCTAAAACTATACCCGGAAAAAAATTATTAGAATGGAACGACACGTCAAAATTACCTTACGATATTATTCTTTTATTCGGTAGTGGTTTTGCATTAGCAAAAGGATTCGAAGACAGTGGCCTTAGTAGTTTCCTCGCTTCGCAACTTCAAATCTTGCAAGGAGTAAATCCAATCTGGATTATTCTAATAGTATGTATATTGGTTACTATTATTAGCGAATTCGCATCAAACGTAGCAAGCATTCAGTTAGTATTGCCTATTCTAGTTTCCTTGCAACAAGCGATGCATCTGCCACCATTATTACTTATGATTCCAGCAACACTTGCAGCTTCGTTAGGATTTATGATGCCAATTGCAACAGCTGCTAATACGATCGTATTTTCAAGTGGACATATTAAGACCAAAGAAATGGCATTTGTTGGATTTATTGCAAACCTAACTGGAATAATTTTAATCACTTTATTCTCTTACTACTTTTTCTGTAAGTAAGTATTAAATACAAATTGAAACCAGTTGTGAGTTCCTTAAAAATCTTCAACGTATTCTCTATGGCATACTACAAATATGGATATACTGTATTATATAAGCAGCTACTATTTTTTACAAGCATGCTAAATAAAGTATAAATAGTGACTAATTCAATTTGATTATCTTTGCAAGATGAGTCATAGCTACCCCATTATTACATTAAAAGCCGGTAAAGAAAAAACAGTTTTAAATAAACATCCTTGGGTGTTTAGTGGGGCAATTGCCAAAGAACCTTCCCATCTTAAAGAAGGCGATATTGTAGGGCTACATTCGTCGAATGGAAATTATCTGGCTACCGGACATTTTCACAAAGGAACAATAACAGTTCGATGCTTTGATTACGCCAATCGAACAATTGATGTAAGCGTATGGGAAGAAAAAATTTCGTCAGCCATTAATTACAGAAAATCACTTTTACTTGTTGATTCAGTAGCGACCAATGCCTTTCGATTAATTCACGCTGAAGGCGACGGATTTCCAGGATTGGTAATTGATGTGTATGGCAATACGGCCATTGTTCAATGTTACACAATGGGAATGTATCAAGCGCGCCACGAAATAACACTTGCCATACAGAACTGCTTTCCCGAAAAAATTACAGCAGTATATGACAAGAGCGCTGAAACAATGGCGAAGCAAGGAGCTGTAGCAGGTGTTGACGGATTTCTTTGGGAACATGAAAATCATATCACCGATGAATATGTGGTGGAAAATGGAATTAAATTCTCGATTGATTTTATTAACGGACAAAAAACGGGATTTTTTATTGACCAGCGCGACAATCGTACTTTAGTAAAGCATTACTCAAAAGGAAAAAGTGTATTAAACACGTTCTGTTATACTGGTGGATTTTCATTATATGCATTAGAAGGTGAAGCCTCAAAAGTTCATTCAGTCGATAGTTCTAAAAAAGCAATCGAAGGAGTTGAGCGCAATATGAATCTTAATTTCACGGAATCAAATCATGAAAGTTACGCAGAAGATGTAATGACATTTTTTAGAAAAACCGACGAGAATTACGATTTAATTATACTAGATCCTCCGGCTTATGCCAAACATTTAAGTCAGGTAAAAAATGCAATGGTAGGCTACCGAAACCTAAACACAGAAGGAATTAAGCGCATCAAACCAGGCGGAATTCTTTTCACATTCTCTTGCTCTCAAGCCGTCGATAAAGAACTTTTCAGAAAGGTCATATTTCAATCGGCAGTTCAAGCAGGGCGAAATGTGCGTATCATGCATCAACTTACACAACCCGCAGATCACCCAGTAAGCATTTACCATCCTGAAGCAGAATATCTGAAAGGATTAGTATTATTTGTTGAATAATGACGTTACTAGAAAAATAAGTCAGAAATTGAAGTAAATTTGTAGCATCAAAAAAAGTAAATATCATGTTAAATCTACCACATATTCGCCATACCGACACTGATAATTTTTTCCTAATTGCAGGGACATGTGTCGTGGAAAATGAAGACATAACGTATAAGACAGCTCATAAGCTACAGCAAATCACTAACCGATTAGGAATTCCTTTTATCTTCAAAGCTTCCTATAGAAAAGCGAATCGCACACGATTAGATTCATATACTGGACCGGGTGATGAAATGGCATTACAAATTCTGCGCAAGGTTGGCGATCAGTTACAACTACCCTTACTAACCGATATACACGAAAGTAATGAAGCAGCTATTGCAGCTGAATATGTAGATATACTTCAAATTCCAGCCTTTCTTTGTCGACAAACCGATTTATTAGTAGCTGCTGCAAATACAGGTAAAATTGTAAATGTAAAAAAGGGACAATTTCTTTCTCCCGAAGCAATGAAATTCGCTGTCAATAAAATTAAAGAATCAGGAAACGATCGCATCTGGTTAACGGAAAGAGGAACAAGTTTCGGTTACACCGATTTAATTGTTGATTACAGAGGAATTCCTATCATGAAAGAATTCGGATACCCCGTTGTAATGGACATTACACATAGCGTACAGCAACCGAATCAAACTTCTGGAATAACAGGCGGTCGTCCAGATCAAATTGCAACATTAGCAAAAGCAGCAATAGCAACAGGTGCCGATGGTATTTTCTTAGAAACACATCCAAACCCTAAAGAAGCTTTATCGGATGGGGCCAACGCCATACATCTCGATCATGTTGAAGAATTGTTACACGACCTTGTAACATTACGGCATGCGGTTAGAAAACTTAAAATATAAAAAAAAACGACTGAAAATTCAGTCGTTTTTTTTTATCCTTCATGGTCACTACTTATTCGATATCTAAAAATGGGCTCTAAATCGTTCAACTCATTAATCATACAATTCAGGTCGGTAATAATACCATTATTAAAACCGTAAACCCAACCATGAATTGCCAATGCTCGGTTCTCCCATGCTTTTTGTACAACTGTAGTTTTTGCCAAATTTTTTACTTGTTCAATTACATTCAGCTCAACTAAGCGATTCGATCTTTCCGTTTTATCTTCTATCGCTTCTAGTTCGGTTACGTATTTAGCATATACTTCCTTAATATTCCTTAGCCACTTATTTACGATTCCGAAATCATGATTTTCCATTGCAGCTATTACGCCACCACAACCATAATGCCCGCAAACAATAATGTGCTCTATATGTAATACATCAACGGCATAATGTAGAACAGAAAGCAAATTAACATCAGTATGTAAAACCAAATTGGCTACATTTCGATGTACAAATATTTCACCTGATTTGGTATTTGTAATCTCGTTGGCGGGAACACGACTATCAGAACATCCTACCCATAAATACTTAGGTGTTTGTCCTTTAGTAAGATTGTTAAAAAACTCAGGATCAGACTTTAACTTAGCCTTAGACCATTCCTTATTCCCATCTAGTAAGCGCTGATAACTTGTATTATTTCCCATGACAATGCTAAAATAAATAAGGTTTTTAAACGTGTAATATTACCATACAAATATATCTAAAATTAGCATAAACCTTAGCAGCCCTAACTATACGAAATATCGCGCATGTTTATGTATTAATAATTTGGGCTAAAGAACAATTAAAAACATATGATTTTTGTTTGAATGAAATCTATTTGCGAAATGTGTTTTTTTTGGAAAATCAAGTTTAATGAAACAAAGAATCAAATACCTTCAATTCGAATTAAAACAAAATTATCAAAAACGCTATCTATTAAAGAAACAAACTTCGTAATACATTTCTTGCTATTCAAAACACGGACCTCTAAATTCAATAAAGTATCAATTTGAAATAAGTTTGAATATACCAAAATTATTACAACTATATTATGGAAGAAAAACCGCCATTTTGAAATTAACTCTGGATTCGTACTTTTGCATAGGAATACCAATCATGAGAAATAAAATTGTAGCCGGTAATTGGAAAATGAATCTTCTAAAAGAAGAGGCCCAATCATTAACGGCTGAACTAATTGGGATGATTAAGGATGAAGTATCTCGCCCTGTAAACGTTATTTTATTTCCTCCATTTTTATACATCAATGCATTAATTCAACAATGCAATGTAGAATCACGCATTCAAATTGGTGCGCAGAACTGTTCGAATAATTCGTCGGGAGCATTTACGGGAGAAGTGGCAGCACCTATGCTTGCATCACTGGGATGCAAATATGTATTAGTAGGCCACAGTGAAAGGAGATCTTATTATGGAGAAAACAATCGCAGCTGTGCAAGTAAAATTGACATCGCTCTTCATCACAACATTTCACCGATTTACTGCATTGAAGAAACATTAAAAGAAAGAGAATCTAACATACATTTTACTGTCATACAAAAGCAATTAGAAGAAGGAATATTCCACTTAAGTAAAGAAAAATTTTCCAATTGCATTTTGGCTTACGAACCTGTATGGGCCATCGGAACTGGGAAAACCGCTTCACCTGATCAAGCTCAAGAAATCCATCACTTTATCAGAAAAGCAATTGAAAAAAAATACGGATCTGATGTGGCTGCTAATACTACTCTATTATATGGAGGTAGCTGTAACGATCAAAATGCAAAAGAACTTTTCAATTTGCCCGATGTTGATGGAGGCCTCATCGGAGGAGCATCCTTAAAATCAAGAAGCTTTATGAATATCATTAAATCTATGCCTTAAGTTTATAACCTAAAGATTAATAATAATTCATTGCTATTTATTTAAAGGTCAGCAGCCAATAAAAAAACGACCTTCTGCAAATATCGTGTCATTAGATGTGCATATTATCGAACGAGTAGTTAATATCAGTCACGAAAAATTTCAACCCTATTATTTTTCACTCCATACAAATTCTATTTACATCCTTACTTTCATCTAAAAACAGAAAGAAACCAAATGTTCCAATTAGAAACAAACGGATTCATCAATTGAAAGGATAAATAACTAAATTTGCATATGCATCGTTATTTTATTGAATTAGCATATAAAGGGAGTAATTATCACGGATGGCAGGTGCAGAAAAATGCGCCTTCCGTTCAAGAAAAATTAAATGAAGCCATTTCAATTCTTACTCGTCAAACTGTTGAAACTATGGGTTGCGGAAGAACTGACACTGGCGTACATGCCTCTCAATTTTATGCTCATATCGATTTCAACGAACCAATCGAATCGTTAGTCGAATTTTCACATAGATTAAATGCGATTCTTCCTAATGATATTTACATTTTCGAAACCCATGCTGTAGCTGATGCTGCACACGCTCGGTTCGACGCCATTTCGAGAAGCTATAGTTATTATCTTTCAGAAAGAAAGAATATTTTTCAACCTGACCATATTTGGTTTTGCCCGTTCAATTTAAATTTATTGGCAATGCAAGATTTGTCCAACTTACTATTAAACCATACCGATTACGGATGTTTTAGCAAAACGGGAGGACAACAATTCACCAACTTATGTACCATCACCGAAGCCACTTGGATTGAACATGAAACCGGGCTGCAATTTAAAATTTCGGCTAATCGATTCCTTCGTGGAATGGTTAGAGCAATAGTTGGCACTTTGATGGATGCCGGAAAAAACAAACTTTCGAAAGATGAATTTATTCATATATTAAATAGCGGTGATCGCAAATTAGCCGGACATGCCGTTCCGTCTCTTGGATTATTCCTCGAACAAATTACCTATCCTTATTTATCACATCCAGCACAATCCCCTTTTAATTTATGAGTGTTAGCGGAAAAGCCTTCGACCAAGGACTGTTCAAACGAATATTTGAATTCACCACCCCACATAAAAAAATATTTAGAATTGGAATACTCTTAACAATTGCACTAGCATTGTTAGCTCCATTGCGTCCCATTTTGACGCAATACACCCTCGATAATTATGTTACAAATGATGATGCAGGATCGCTTTTAGACATGACAATGCTAATGTTTGGCTTGCTAATTATACAATCCGTTTTTCAATTTTTGCATACATGGTATACCAACTTATTAGGCCAAGAAGTAATCCGCGGTTTACGAACTGAACTATTTAAAAGAATGATTCATTTCCGATTGAGTTACTTCGACAAAACACCAGTAGGAACTACCATTACACGAAGTGTATCAGATATGGAAACGATAGCCGATATTTTTTCGGAAGGACTAATTATCATTATTGGAGATATACTTCAACTAGTTGTAATCATTAGTGTAATGTTAAGCCTGGATTGGAGCCTTACATTAATTAGCTTAACTACAATACCTCTTTTACTTATTGCAACGAATATCTTTAAAAATAAAATCAAGGCCGCATTTGGTGATGTAAGAACCCAAGTAGCCGCATTGAACACATTCGTTCAAGAACGATTAACAGGAATGCGAATAGTACAAATCTTTAATCGGGAGAAAACCGAATTCGGAAAGTTTGATCTCATTAATCAACAACATCGCGATGCAAATATTAAATCTATTTGGTACTACTCCATTTTTTTACCAGTCGTAGAAATTCTGTCGGCAATATCTATAGGTCTAATTGTTTGGTGGGGAGCCGGTGCAGTTATAAAGGATGAATTAACATTTGGCATATTGGTATCATTCATTATGTACATCAACATGTTGTTTCGACCTATTAGAGAACTAGCCGACAAATTCAATACCCTGCAAATGGGAATGGTGAGTTCGGAGAGAATATTTAAAGTAATGGATGAACCCGAGCTTACAAAAAAAGGAGGAACCTATGCTCCACAAAATATTAAAGGAGAAATAGAATTTAAAAATGTTTGGTTCGCTTACGATGATCAAAATCAAACTAACGAACACCCCAATTGGATATTAAAAGATATTTCGTTTGAAGTAAAGGCTGGAGAAACTGTTGCATTTGTAGGTGCTACTGGCGCTGGAAAATCAACAATCATTAGCATATTAAATCGATTCTACGAAATCAGTAAAGGACAAATCCTGATTGATGGTATTGACATGACAGAATATGATCTACCACATTTACGCAGCAAAATTGCCGTTGTACTGCAAGATGTTTTTCTTTTTTCCGACACTATCGAAAAGAACATTTCACTTTACAACCCACAGATCACAGAAAAAGAAATGACTGAAGCGGCCGAGGCAGTAGGAGCTATGAAATTCATTAACCAACTTCCAAATAAATTTAAATATCAAGTACAAGAAAGAGGAAGTGTATTATCGATGGGACAACGACAACTCATCTCATTTCTTCGCGCATATGTTTATAAACCATCCGTATTAATACTCGATGAAGCAACATCATCGGTAGATTCTGGCACCGAAGAACTCATCACACAAGCAACTTCAGTACTTACTAAAGGAAGAACATCAATCGTAATTGCACATCGCTTAGCAACGATACAAGATGCCGATAGAATAATAGTTTTAGATCATGGCAAAGTAATTGAAAGCGGTACGCATCAAGAATTATTATCGAAAAATGGGCACTATAAATCGCTGTTTGAAATACAATTTAACCATGTTTTAAAAGGGTAAATTTGATCGATTGAAACAAACTATTTTTGATTTCAGGAAGAATTTTTCATCCATACCGTTCAACTATTTTAACATCATCAACAATCACTGTGATGCCTTAACGAAGTATTTGATACGCGATATCAGCATACGAAATAAAACTTTTTTCGCATCATTGCGTATGAATAAATCAAGAATAATTAAAGAATAATGAAATCAATATGCACGTAACATTTTTATCCATCAAACGTTAAATTACCTCTGAAAAGATGATGCACAGCACTAAATAAAAACATAACAACTACAAAACAATTACTAAACATTCATTTTGGAAAACGCAAAATAAAACGGAAATAAAACAGAAAATAAAATATTGAAATCAACTGCAGAAACCGCACTTTCAATATTAACAATTTCAACAATTTTATATGTTAATAACTTTGTAGTTACATGTTTCGAAATCAAATAATCATATAGTAGGTTTACATCTCAACCAAATAATAATTTAAAAATGGCAACTAAAAAAGCAAAGAAAGCTGCAAAAAAACCAGCTAAGAAAGCCGCTAAAAAGGCAACAAGAAAAGCTGCACCTAAAAAAGGAGCAAAAAAAGTAGCTAAGAAAGCTGCTAAGAAAGTAGCAAAGAAAGCTGCTAAAAAAGCAACTAAGAAAGCTGCTCCTAAAAAAGCTGCTAAGAAAGCTGCTCCTAAAAAAGCTGCTAAGAAAGCTGCTCCTAAGAAAGCTGCTAAGAAAGCTGCTCCTAAGAAGGCTGCTAAAAAAGCTGCTCCTAAGAAAGCTGCTAAAAAAGCAACTAAGAAAGCTGCTCCTAAGAAAGCTGCTCCAACTGCTTAATATTAAAATAAATAAAACGACCTGCGAATTTAATCTGCAGGTCGTTTTGTTTTATATCTACTTTTCTGTTTTCAGTATTTGACATTTTAAAAGTTTTCCTTTTAATAAAATGCAACTGCATTACTTCCTCCCTTCCCTTCTTCAGTAGTAACTCACATTACTTTATTTAAGAATTACTTTCTTACACTCTATGTATTAATTGAATTACAGTAATTTACAAATCATAATCAGAATGATTCGTATCTTTGGCGCATGAGTAAAAAAGGTAGAGTTTTAGTAGCAATGAGCGGCGGCATCGATAGTTCGGTTGCAGCAATAATGTTACATGAACAAGGGTATGAAGTTTTGGGAATCACAATGAAAACGTGGGACTATGCCTCATCCGGAAGTTCTAAAAAAGAAACGGGGTGTTGTAGTCTCGATTCGATAAATGATGCAAGAAGTATTGCTGTGCGTTTTGGCTTTCCTCATTATATACTTGACATCCGTGGAGAATTTGGTGAACATGTAATCGACAATTTCGTGGATGAATACTTGGCCGGAAGAACTCCTAATCCTTGCGTGATGTGCAATACGCATATTAAATGGGAGGCTCTATTAAAACGTGCCGATATGCTAAATTGCGAATTCATTGCAACCGGTCATTATGCAAAAGTACGCATAGAAAACAATCGTGCAGTCATCTCACGTGGACTCGACCATTCGAAAGATCAGAGTTATGTATTATGGGGTGTTACACAAGAATGTTTAACACGTACTATGTTTCCTGTTGGTGGTTTTGAAAAGTCGGTGATTAAACAAATGGCACGCGACATGGATCTTCATGAATTGGCCAATAAAAGTGAAAGCTATGAAATATGCTTCATTCCCGATAACGACTACAGATCCTTTTTAAGGAATCGTGTAGAAGGATTGGATGCAAGACTCGATGGCGGTGAATTCATTAATAGAGATGGTAAAAAATTAGGTAACCATAAGGGATATCCGTTCTATACCATCGGACAAAGAAAAGGTTTGGATGTAGCATTTGGAGAACCTATGTATGTAACAGAAATTCGTCCCGATACAAATACTGTTGTACTTGGAACAATCGAAGACTTGCAACAACAACAAATGACCGTTCGAGATATTAATCTCGTGAAATACGAATCTATTTCAGCCCCAATGACTGCTCTAACGAAAATTCGTTACAAAGATGCAGGGGCTTTAAGCACCATCGAATATACTGATGCTGGAATGGAAGTAATGTTTCATCACCCCGTAACAGGAATTGCTCCTGGGCAAAGTGCTGTATTTTATGAAGGCGATGATGTAATTGGCGGTGGTTTCATCAACAAACCTTCAATAAACAGTATTTGATTTACCGCATCTAAAATAAGATTCTTAACTTTGAGTTCTTATGAAATCAATTTTACTCTTTTTAACCGGAGCACTGCTCATTTCTTCTTGCAGTAAAGACAATAATGACTCTGCAAGTAATGTTGATTTGGGTTATAATTATTTCCCTAACGACACTGGTATGACCCGTTACTATTCTGCCGATTCTACTTTTTGGGATGCCAATAATAACGGTCAGCAAGGAAATGTAACATTCGATATTAAAGAGGTCGTTAGTAGTATTTTCAGCGACGCTCAAAATCGTCCCACTTTGCGCATTGAGCGTTTCAGAAAAGATCAAAACGGAAATTGGATTATCTGGAAAGTTTTATCAGATAACCGAACCACTACTACTGGCGAAAGAACGATCGATAATGTAAGAGTTATTAAACTCATCTTCCCTGCAAAATTGGGGTCCACCTGGAATGGGAATAGCTTCAATACATCCGACCCTCAGGAATATCAAATAACCGATGAAAATAGTATTGCCATTGTAAATGGAATTAGTTTTAACAAGACATTAGCAGTTTTACAAAACGACTATTTAGATGCCATTCATCAAGAATATGCAACTGAAAAATATGCCGATGGTATCGGAATGATTTACCATCGCAATAAAAATATTAACACATTACCTACCACTTCCGGATATATTATTACCGGAGGATATGACTACACCGAAACCCTTATTTCATATACCAAAACTCCATGAAAAATAAAGTATTACTGTCTGCATTTTTGCTGTCGTTAGCATGCTCCGCATTTGCTCAAAACAGATATGTGATTCATCTTACCGACAAAAACAATTCCCCCTATTCTATCAGTAATCCTTTAGCTTTTTTAACACAACGTTCTATCGACCGTAGAAACCACCAAAGCATTAGCATCGATAATTCCGACTTACCTGTAAACCCTTCCTATTTACAAGGCATCAGTGCTACAGGAGCTGCCGTTCTAAATAAAAGCAAATGGTTAAATACAGTTACTGTTAACATCAGTAATCCTAATCAATTAACAGCTATTAGTGCATTACCATATGTTAGCAATGTTTCGAATATCGGACGAATGGCACATGGAAAAACGCGCCCTTCGAAAGAAAAATTTGCCGAAGAAATGATATTCATTCCTGCGCAATTTAATTCCAATTATCTCCGCACCGCTTCTTTCGACTATGGTCAAGCAACGGGTCAAACTCAAATGATCGGAATAAACAATTTACATGACCAAGGGTATTCAGGTCAAGGAATGATCATTGCTTTACTCGATGGAGGATTTCAAGATGCGAACATTATGCCTTGCTTCGATAGCCTATTCGCAAATAACCAAGTGATTGCCACTTGGGATTTCGTAGATAATCAAACAAATGTTTACGACGATAATTGGCATGGAGCTTCTGTACTTTCTACCATTGCAGCAAATGTTCCTGGAGAAATGGTTGGCACAGCACCGCATGCAAGTTTCCTTTTATTACGTTCTGAAGATGTAAACTCTGAATATATTATCGAAGAATATAATTATGCTTCTGCCGCAGAATATGCCGACAGCGCAGGTGCCGATGTGATTCACTCATCGTTAGGATACACACAATTCGATGACCCTGCGCAAAATCATTATTATGTCGATATGAATGGAAATACCGCTCCTTGCACAATCGCTGCCGATCTCGCTGCGAAAAAAGGAATACTAGTTACATCGAGTGCCGGCAATGAAGGAGGAAGTGCATGGAACTATATTAGTGCTCCAGCCGATGGCGATTCAGTATTAGCAGTGGGTGCAGTTAATCAGTCGGCGCAATATGTTTCTTTTAGTAGCAACGGACCATCATATGACGGACGTATTAAACCTGATGTTGCTGCTGTAGGTGGTTCTACTTACTTATATATGCCATTCAATCCAGGTGTTGTTCAAGCAAATGGAACTTCATTTTCAGGTCCAATAATGGCAGGAGCAGCAGCCTGCTTATGGCAATCATGGCCAACTCGCAGTAATATGGAAATCATTCAAGCCATTAAAAGATCAGCGAATCAATATTCAAATCCAGATACATTGTTAGGTTACGGAATACCAAATTTTGCTACGGCGTACAGCTTTTTAAGCTTAGGCGAAATCAATATGCCCACAAGTGAAATCCTACATATTTATCCCAACCCTAGCTTGCAACAATCAATAATCAATGCTATTTATAAATCATCAGATACAGGTACTGCTACAATACTATTAACTGATATAGCAGGAAGATTAATCGAAAGCACAACTAAATCGATGTCGATTGGATACAATAAAATCGAATTTATATCGCCTCAAGCAAAAGGACTTTACATACTCCGCATCGTCAATAAAGACGGAGAAATAAGCAAGAAATTTATTAGGGAGTAATAAGGTAAAAAGAGGTCCGACATAAAAATCGGACCTCTTTTTTTATTTCAAATCAATTAAAAATGGCAAGCTCCGCCAGTTGCACGCACTACCAAAAAGTACAATGTAAGTATGCAAGCAAGGAAATAAGGAACTAAAGTAGCAGCACCAGTGTAGTCTTTTGTAATTCGTTGACCAAAGATCAACATAATAATAGTGGCAGTAGAAGCCCATGCTCCCATCATTGCTACTTTAGACCCGCACGTAAATAACACCTGGAAAAATCCGGCACTCGAAAGCAAACCACTAATAATTTCCGAAATACTAAGTACAAAAAACAAAAATGCTACATAATCATGCAGAAAGCTGCGCGCAAATTTCTGACGAATCCATCCAAGTTCTTTTTTGTAATTCAATAACTTATCGAATCCCGATTGAAGGAATACAATTGCAAGAAAGGCTAATCCGAACAGACTAGGCCAATGTGGGGCTGAGATATTCATATAATTGTTGGAATTTTAAACACAATTATACAAAAGTAAATAATAGCAAAACAAATTAGGCGTATCAAATTATCCATACA
>CAIRUC010000082.1 GCA_903881665.1 uncultured Bacteroidota bacterium
CCCAAAAACTTATATACACAAGCCATACAATTACAGCCAACCAAACCATCTATCGTTAGCTGAATTAAAAACATAAACTATGATAAAATTTTCTTTCACTATTTATAATTTTCATGATAGTGGAAGCACCTCACCTTTTATGTAAATGTATCTGATCAGCAAAAAACAAAAACACTCGCAATAACAGTTACAGACAACTTTTAGAGGGGAAACAACGCTTTCGTTTTTATGATTACTATAACAATTTCAAATTCAAAGGATGGTTTTACAAAAAAAGCCCCCCCTCTTTGGAATTAAAAATTAGTAACAGATCATATTGAAGTATAAGCAGAAACTCAAAAACTATTACAACCATGATTAAAAGTTCGAATGCAAATACATGAAAATACTATTGAGAATGTAAGAGCCCTTGACGACTTTGCAATTTCTAGTCTACTTATAATAAAACTAAATAGATACGAATGAACTTATTATTCGAAAAAAAAATAGAATATCAATCAATGTATCAACTTTCATAGCGCAAACATTAAAAACAAAAAGAGAGCCCTTATGAGGCTCTCTTTCTATTTAAAAGAAGTAACGATTAGTTTATTACTAATCGTTGAACTCCAATTTTTGTATTATTTTGATCTAACTGAACTAAATAAACTCCTTTCGTTAAGTGTAAATTATTTACTTGAACTACATTCATACCTTCAGTTACTTGCTCGTTTACAAAACTAGCGGCTTTCTTTCCATCAACAGTTAAGATAGAAACAGAAACTGGCATCGTTGAAGATGCATTATACTGAATGCTAAAATCACCTGTTGAAGGATTTGGATTTATTCCGAATGAAGCTGATTTAGTATTATGCGCAATACCTGTTGCATCACCAACTCGTAATGATACCGATAAATCACTTTGGAACGTTTGATTTCCATAATTTTCAGAAACACGTAAACCAATAATGTAGGCTCCAACTCTTAATTGAGATGCATTTGGTGTCCAGTTAACAATTGCTGAAGCATTACCAACTCCGTTAGTTATAGCTATAGTAGCTGGATTAGAAGCTAACATAAACGGCTCACCTGCGCCATGAATAGTAATACTCTGCGCATCCATATCATAAACAGTGATATTCATTGTGAAGTCAGATCCTGCAGAAAGAGTATATGCTTTTCCGTTATAAGGAGCCGTATTTGAATTAGTGATAACAGCAACTGGCGTGTTAGGGCTAGGAACTACAATAATTTGCATATCTCTAGTAATCTCGCCAATTTGAACCCCATTTCTAAACTCTTTTACACGCATTGAAACTTGATAGTTACCAAGAGAAATTGGCAGGAAAGTGATTTCACCTGTGATCGGATCCATGTTGAAAGGAATCAACGAATCAGATGTAGGAAGCACATAACCAACAACCGGTAATCCACCAGTAGTAAGAGGAATATCTAATGACCAAGAGATAGAATCTCCATCTGCATCAAACGGAAGTGGATTGTAATAGAAAGGAACGCTATCTTGAGCTAATACAATAGGCGGATTTAAGAACACTGGTGTTGAATTCGTAGTGTCTACTAAAACGTGTGAGTAGAAAAAATGACTTTCACTACCAGGCATTGTCATGTTTAAAATAGCCGCATTTCGGCAGCACTCTTCATAAGATACAGTCCAGTTTCCTGTATTTGGAAACGTTACCACAGCATGGTAAGTGTATTCTTCTACACCTGGTACTAATACCGTAATAATTGAATCGTAAGGGATGGTTGCAGTAAAAGTGGCACCTGATGCTGAATCAGCGAAAGTTAATGTTGCCGTAGTTGAAATTGTAATACCTGACATATCACGATATGCAGTATAGACCACGTTATAATCCATTCCGCTCAAATGCGAAACAGTAATTTGTCCTCCCATCATGTGGGAAGCATTGCTTCTCAATGAAAACGAGAGGCAAATAAGTACTAATAGTAAGGCTTTTTTCATGTTATTGTGTAGGTTGTATGCAAAATAAAGCATAATTATTCGAAAAAGCAGCATAATTATCTAAAAATAAAGCTTATCTATTGTACTTTATTAAGATTTCATTGAATGTTAAAAGTTTAAGTAGAAAAATAATTGAAAGCTAAAACAATACAAGACCTTTTTCGACTAACAATTTGATTACAGAAGCTTTAGTTCTGAGCGTTTTGTCTAAATCAATAAAATTAAATCTATATGTTTGTGATACCTACCAAAACAACAGCAAACATCAATTCTTTTAATTACTATTATGATGAATAAGCTTTACCCCTACTATATTTTATTTCTCTTCTTGATTCATTCAGGAGGGTTATCGGCTCAAGTAACAACGTTTCCGTACCATGCATTGTTTGATAACGGAGCTGCTGGTTGGACTACCCAAACCATAAGTGGCACTGCATGGGAATTAGGTGCGCCAACTGCAGCTGGGACGCAAGGAGCATTTAGCACACCAAATTGTTGGGGCACCGACCTAGACTCAGGATACAGAGTTAATAGTTTAACCTATTTAAAATCGCCTAAATTTTATCTCGGATCAATGACAAACCCCTATTTTTCGTTTTGGCAATTCAGATATATGGCTACAGGAATGGATGGCCTATATCTCCAATACTCAACAAATGATGTATCGTGGACATCGATGGGAAATTATAATTCTTCTTTTGCTTCAAATTGGTATAACACCACATCTATCTATAGTACTAGTGGACCTGCATTTACTGGCAATTCGAATGGTTGGGCACAATCGGGAATTTTCCTCAATGGATTAGGACAATATGATAGCATTAGAATTCGATTTGTATTTAACAGCAACTTGCTTTTCGGCAGTGCGCAACCGGGAGTATTTATCGACAATGTAAGTTTGTCTGATTCTGTAGTTTTTCAAAAGGACTTAAATGTTTTATCATTTATTAATCCTGCAGGAAATCTTGCTCCTGGAATATCATATCCTATTGACGTTCTAGTTAGAAATGCTTCCACAGTAGCAATCGACACCATCACGTGTGGCATTCATGTAGGCACCAGCTTTTCAACAACACAAGTCATTCAACACATCGACGCTGGAGTATTTGACACCGTACATATTGGATCAATTTCATTTGCCGCAGGACAAAACTACATGTGTGCGTATTCCTCTGTTACAGGCGATATCAACCATGCAAATGACACTATTTGCAGTTCGTTTGTAACATCTGCATCACTTCCGTACACACAAGATTTCGAAGCGAACAATGGAGGATGGTTTAACAATTCAATTCCACCTACCGCATGGGAGTACGGCACCCCGTCATATGGACTAACATCTACAGCGCATTCAGGAATAAAATGCTGGGACATTAACCTCGATACTTCCTATTTCAATTCAGCCACCTCTTATCTATATACACCAACTTTTAATTTCACTACCATCGGTGCAACAAACTTATCTTTTTGGATCAACTACAATAGTGAATCCTATTATGATGGAACAAGATTAGAATTCACTACTAACGGAGGTGTAACATGGCAATTATTAGGCAGCATGAACGACCCTATTGCATTAAATTGGTATAACATAGCCGCACTAAACTCATCGAATCTACCTGCTTGGCAAGCGAATAGTTTAGGATGGATTAATGCGCGTTATAATTTAACATTTTTACAATCATATAACAGTGTACAATTCCGATTTGTATTTACGTCTGATAACACACAAATAACAGACGGAGTTAGTATCGATGATTTTTCTATTCAGCCACTTCCAGCAATTGACCCTTCATTAGTAAAAACAACGTGCTCGAATAGCAGCTATCAATTGGGAACAACTTCTAATCCAATTTTATTGACCATAAAAAACCAAGGATCGCAAGCATTAACAAGCTTTAATTACGGTTACACAAAAAATGGAATTGCGGGTCAAACAGGAACATTCGCAGGAACATTACTTCCTGGCGATAGTATTATCTTTTCACTTCCTGGCACTATTGTTAACAATATAATAAATAATATTTGCGGGTATGTTAGTAAAGTTGGTGATGCCGACACCACGAATAATTCAATGTGTATTATAATTCAAGGAGCAACTATTTATGCTATTCCTTACTACGAAAACTTCGAAACAGGTAGTCCCGATTGGCAAGCCGACAATTCGATGTCGCCTACGTCAGCATGGGAATTAGGATACCCAACATTTGGTAATACTACCGGAACTCATTCAGGTACTAATGCATGGGATATAAACTTAACAACAAGTTATGGAGCCAATGCAATTAGTTATTTATACTCTCCATTATTCGATATATCATCATTTATTCATCCTAAAATGAGTTTTTGGCAAAATAGAAATACAGAATTAAATTGGGATGGAATGCGAATTGAATATTCATACGACTCACAAAACTGGAATTTACTAGGAGGTTATGGATATCCGAATACAATAAATTGGTACAACGAACAAATTATTTCTTCCTCGCAACTACCGGCATGGGCGGGAATGTCGGTAGGATGGGAATTTTCTCAAATACTTCTCGACGACTTTCAAAATGGACAATCTATTCAGTTTCGTTTTGTATTTACATCAGATCTATCCATTGTAGTTGACGGAATATCAATCGATGACTTTTCAATAACAGCAGCTTTCGATAATGATGCATCACTTGAATCGATTATTAGTCCCGGATCTTTTTTAATAGAAGGCGCTATTGCTCCATTACAAATATTAGTCAAGAATAAGGGAGTAAATACATTAACTCAATTAAACCTTACTTCCATTTTCAACAATGGAACACCTCAAAATTTCAGTTGGTCGGGAACTCTTTTAACGGACTCAACGGTACTATTAAATTTAGGATTTATTAATCCTATTGGAGGAAGTAACAGCATTAAAATATATAATACTTGGTTGTCGGACATGGATCATTATAATGACACACTATTCGCTATACCGTACGCCATTTACGCTTTAGATGCGGGAGTTAATTCTATCTATTCGCCTGTTAACAATACCGCTTCTGGAGCCATTCTTCCCGTATCGGTCTTACTAAAGAATGATGGGGCTTACACATTAACGAATATACCGGTAAGCATGCAATTAAATAATGATCCGCCCATAACTGCCAACTGGACAGGATCATTAGCACCAGGATCCTTTACCTACTTTTCAATGCCTGATATTTTAGCGGCTGTTGATACCAATCATTTAAAAGTATACATCGATTGGCCATCCGATTATCATCACGAAAACGACACCGCCTACTCTACCTACTTCGGTTATTTATCATCTACACTTCCCTATACCACCGATTTTGAAACAGCGAATGGAGGTTGGCGTAATGACTATGTAAGTCAATTTACACAATGGCAATATGGAATGCCCAATTTTGGAAGCACCAGTTCAACACATAGTGGAAGTAAATGCTGGGATATTAACTTAAACATGCCCTATTTTAGTGCGGCAAATGCAACGCTATTATCGCCCTATTTCATTGTTAATTCTGGAAGCACATTAAAGCTCGACTTTTGGACAAACTATGCCACAGAAACAAACACTGATGGATTATTTATAGAGTACTCTTGTGATGAAATTAACTGGTATCATTTAGGTATAGTAAACGATCCTCAAGGAAACAATTGGTATAATTCTATCATCACATTAAACAAACCTGCATGGAGTGGATTTTCACAAGGATGGAAACAATGTAGTTATACCTTTGCGCCAACACTTAGTTCAAACTTTATTCTTTTTCGATATAGATTTATAAGCGATGTTAATGTGGTAGATGCAGGAGCATCCATTGATGATTTCAGCTTATCGATTGTGACGGGAATTGAAGATTTAAACCATCAACAAGACTTACATGTATTCCCTAATCCTGCAAAAGATTTTTTGAATGTAGTTTGCTCACAAAACTTCATTACAGAACCACTAGAAATTCATTCTACATTGGGGCAATGTCTTTATAGCATCAAAATTACTGATGAACATTTTTCGATTGATATAAAAACACTACCACCTGGATTGTATTACATCGCCTCTGGAAACGAAAAGAAAGTAATTTCTAAATTTATTAAACAATAACAGATATCAAAAAAGAGGGAGCACGAATAGGTTGCCTCTTTTTTTTAATCGATAATTAGCGTTGCTGAAATTTTCCTGTAATGAACCTCTGGACTTACAAAATACATACCTGGTGAAAGTCCATTTATATCAATCGATATTTCTTGATGCACTGAATTTATTTCTATCCATTTCTTTAAAACTACCCTTCCCGTAATATCAGTAAACAAAAGTGCATTGCGTCCTTGCTTTAAATTATTTAACAACACAGTCAATGTACTAGAAAGTGCGATCGGATTTGGATAAATGAAAACGCCTTCCTTCGTTCCTTTTAACTCTTGCACATTAACTGTATAAGCAAACGGATTAGAAAGCGAAGTACATCCATTACTATCGGTGACCATTAGAGAATAAGCTCCGCTTAGATTCATAAGATAGGATTGCGCATTTGCACCAGGAATTTCAACTCCGTTATACAACCACTGATAAGCAATAGCTGTTGTGGCTGCCAATATAGTATCGGCATTTACACTGTAATTAGAATTAAGTGATGGTGTCAACACTGTAATGAATCCATTAAATGTTTTTGTATCCGATCCGTTAGCATTATTTACAGTAAGAGAAACATCGTATGTTCCCGCTGTTGCATAAGCAACCACAGGATTTGCATCCACACTATTTGCAGGATTACCACCTGCGAATGTCCATGAATGTGCATTCGGATTTCCTGAAGATAAATCAGCAAATTGCACCGACGATCCTTCACAAACAATTCTATTGTAAGCTGCAATATCTGCAACTGGATTAGCTACTGTATAAGCAGCCAAGTTTACATTATCGATATACAAGCAGTTTCCATAGTGACCACGTCCTTGAAAAATAATCATCAGATTTTGTGTATTCACATAGGGCGCTAAGCTGATGGTTTCTGTACGCCATTGCGTAGCATCAGGAACAAAGAAGCCGGTATTATCGGGCGCCGTTGCTAAGTCCGTGAAACCAACATTATACACTTCCGTAAATGTATTTCCACAATCAGTAGACACTAATACGGCTAACGTATCATGATAACCTCCATCATATCGAGCGTACGCTAAATCGAAGGTGAGATTTACCGAATCTAAATTTTGGAAATTTAATTGTGGAGATCTAAATTCATCACGCTTTCCATTTGCATCGATGTTATAATTATCGAATAGCATGGAATTCAAACTAGTATTATACCCTCCTGCATTACCAGACAACACCCAACCTGCACCGTCGTCACCATCGTCTTTTTGTGTCCAGAATTGTGGATAATTATTTTCAAAACTTTCTGATAATGGCAATGCATGAGCTGAGCTAATGGTGATATAGTGCGACAACACTAACGAATTATTCCCAATTGAATTAACCACTTGCAATGAAACTAAATATGTTCCAGGTGTGGAGTATGTAACTAATGGATTTTGTGTGGTTGATGTAGAAGGATTCCCTCCTTGAAAATACCATTGACGTGAAATAGCATTCGCACTTAAGTCAGTAAACTGTATCGCTTCTCCTGCACATGCTTCTGTTGTTGCTGCCATAAACGAAGCCAACGGCAATTGACTTTTGTTTAACGGACACTGCCAAACTCCTTTTCCATAATAAGAAACTCTTAACTTACTTGCTCCTGTTCCATCATTAAACATCATAAAATCGGAAATGTGCGCAATAGTTGGCAATCCGCCCGAGTAATTTACCCAACTTGTTAATGCATTGTTTCGGTAATACACACCAGTTGCACATCCTATATAAACGGATTCATCAGCACTAAAATAATCGCATATCAAATTAATGACATTTATATTGGGATAATTAGTTGTGATATTCGTCCATGTTTGTCCGCGATTACTTGATCGATACACTTTACTATTACAGGCTACGTAAACAACATTGGTATCTGTAGTTACCACATCAACGGATGCGCTTAAATTCGATGAGGAAGGAAGATTTAATATAGTAATTTGAGGTGACCCAGAGGTTGCATTTTCTATTCTATAAAGTTTCGCATTTGAAGTAACGACATAAACAGTATTTCGATTATAGGGCGTTGCTTTTATTGCTTTTATGTTTTGCCCGAGTGCAGATACAATTGTCCACGTAGGCGTATTATTCAACAAATTTGTAGATACACATAAAGTATCTTTCCCTACATACGCAATATTCGAATCCGCTGGAGTGAATGAAAAACATGTATTACCATCTGTAACAACTGGAAGATTCAGCGATATTGATCCTTGACTTGGTATCAACTTTCGTCTATCACCATCATTAAAATAGTAGACCAAATTATTATGCGAATAATCGAATCCGCAGTGCGGCCCCCAGTCACCTCCTCTATTACATTTCCAAGTATTAAGTGAATAATATAATTCACCATTATCTTGCGTACCAATACTAATCAAATCTTCACGCGTATTGCTTTGTCCTGCGTGATATATTTCGGTACTTATTATTCCATTACTTCTTGTCGACCAACCGGTACCTCCATTGGTACTTAGCCATACTCCACCATCATTTGCTTCCCAAAGTTGAGAAGGATTATATGGATTAAGTAGTATGTGATGCATATCGGTATGTAATACGGCCCACCATTGCGTTAATTGCGACCATGAAATTCCTCCATCAACCGAATTCCAAACCACATGCGATGCCAGATAAACTTTATTGGGATCGGTAGGGTCTGCACACAATGAAAAATTATAATTCCCTTGACCGCCGCCACCCGAATCGTATCCAGTTAAACTAACTGCGGGATTATGATAAGCTGTCGTGAAATTATCACCGGCATCGGTAGATTTCAAAATTGTTCCTTCTTCAGCTTCCATCGCAACATAAACAACATTACTATCAGCATCACTAACAGCGATTCGCATTCCGCCACCACTACCTCCGGGAGGCGTTGTTCCTGATGTAATCTGCACCCATGTCTCTCCTCTGTCTGTACTTTTAAAAACTTCATCCATGTTAACGGCATACAAAGTATTGGTATTGACATTGGCTTTCCATTTCATATCGGTGAATTGGCCGCCGACATGCTTTACTGTCCAACTTTGTCCTCCGTCGTAGGTCTTCCAAATACCATTGTTTGTCGCTGCAATTAAGATATTATGATCTTGAGGATCCATTAATAATTCAAGCGCCATTCTATTTCCGATCGAAATATTAGCAGGAGCCCAAGAGATACCTCCGTTCGTTGTTTTGTAAACACCGTAACTAGTACCATAATAATTAGGATCACCGGTACCCAAATAAATAATGCTATCATTTGTATAATCAACGCAAACAGATGCGCATTGTAAATTGGGAAGAAAATCGGTTCCCATTACTGACCAATTAATACCATTGTTGTTGCTCTTATACAATCCACCTGAGGCAGTTACCACGTACATTATTTGCGGATCGGTTGGATGGAATTTAATTTGAGTACATCGTCCGATACCGTTTATTTGTCCGCTAACATTTGTTGGAAATGCAATTGGTCCCGTACATGTCCAAGCACCTGAAATTTGTGCCGACAAGTTCATTGACATTATCAAAAATGCCAAGATCAAAGTAAGTTTGTTTCTCATCGCCTTATTGTCTTGCATTTTTCCATATTTCTAAACGTTCTGAGGGATATAATATCCTTCCGTCTACTTGCACAAAAGGCTGCATCATAATTTTCCAATGCTCAAATCGCTTACATTGATAAGTATATTTTCGCGCCTCCTTTTCGGGATCGCGAACGAATAATCTTTTTAGCCAAGAAACTTTTTCTTTCTCTTCTTTTTTAGAGGCGCCTTTCATCCCCATGGTTTCTTCTTCTTCTAATGGCTTTTCACGATTCTTCCAAAATTCATCATAAGCATGAATAGCCGTAAAATAATTGGAAAGGGTATCGTCCATCATTTCTATCCAATAAGGATGACGAGAATAATCGGGACTTTTTTTGGAAGTTTGGGCTTGAGTGGAACTGTTCAATAACAACAGAACCAAAAAGACAAATAAATAGCGCATAATTAAATTGTTTGGCGATCAAAAATAGTGAATATACATTAAGAAAAGAGAATGCAAATAGAACAAAAAAAGCGGCCATTACTGACCGCTTAACTAACCAACTTGAGACCTATTACAAATAGGACTTCAACAATTTATTCCTTGAGTTGTGCTTTAATCTTCTTAGCGCAGCCTCTTTGATTTGACGAACACGCTCACGCGTTAAATTCATCTGCATTCCAATTTCATCAAGCGACATACTATGACGGGCACCGATTCCGAAAAACATTTTAATGACATCTGCTTCACGATTCGACAAAGTACGTAACGAACGATTAATATCTTCGGTTAGTGATTCATCCAACAATCCAGAATCAGTCATTGGCAAATCATTACTAGATAATACGTCGAGTAATGTGTTATTATCTTCATTATTATCGAATGGTGCATCCATTGAAACAGGACGTGAACTCACCCTTAAAACATCACTCACCTGATCGCGGGTTAACTCCACAACTTCTGAAATCTCCTCTGGACTAGGTTCCCGCTGATAATTTTGCTCCAACTTCGAAAGCGCTTTTCTTACTTTATTAATAGCCCCGATCTGATTCAAGGGAAGACGAACTAATCTAGATTGCTCGGCAATAGCTTGTAAAATACTCTGTCGAATCCACCATACGGCATAGGATATGAATTTAAATCCTTTTGTTTCATCGAAACGCTGGGCAGCTTTTATTAATCCTAAGTTTCCTTCATTAATCAAATCAGGTAAACTTAAACCCTGGTTTTGATATTGTTTGGCAACAGAAACCACAAATCGAAGATTCGCACGTGTTAATCTGTCAAGTGCCAATTCATCACCATTTCGTATTTTTTGAGCTAATTCTACTTCCTGTTGAGGAGTTACCATTGCTTCTTTGCCAATATCCTGTAGGTATTTTTCAAGACTGGCACTTTCCCGATTGGTAATGGATTGTGTAATTTTTAATTGTCTCATTTTATTTTGTTTTGCGGTGTATCAAAATTGCATTATACTGAATATGAGTATTTTAATTTAAATGGAAGGTTAAAACGAAAAACAACGATTGCTAAACTCATGTAGCATTTACTTTCTGTTAGTCTAATCCACATTTGAAAAGTTTCAAAAACAATCTTTAATTTAATCAACGAACTAGAACCACTAAACGATTAACTAAGAATCTTATTTTATTGAAATCATCAAGGTAATTAAAAAATCCATATAAATCACGCCGAAACAACAAGAAATGTATGTTTCGAAATAGGATTTGATGAAAAATGCTCAATAATACTCTACTATTTACGTTCTGTTATTCCATTAAAAGCAATAAATTCGTGCCTGATGAAAAGACGTACTATAATTTTAAGTTTTACTTTATTACTATTCACTGCTTCGCACTTAATTGCACAGCAAATTGATGGTAAGAAAAGAGACCTTATTCAATTTAGCGGTGTTGTTGTAAGTAATGATTCACTTCAACCTATTCCTTATACCAATGTATTGATTCATTCTTCAGGCCGGGGTACCTTAACGGATTTTTATGGGTTTTTCTCATTTGTTGCCAACGAAGGAGACACGATTGATTTCAGATATATCGGATATAAGTCAGCCAGATTTATTATTCCGGATTCATTAAAAGAAGACAGGTATTCATTAATTCAGGTTTTAAATCGTGACACTGTGCTTTTAAAAGAGGCCATCGTATATCCTTGGCCATCGAAAGAAGAATTCAAGCGCGCCTTTATTGGACTAAAGTTACCCGACGACGATATGAAGCGCGCGCTCCGCAACCTAGAATTAGCGGAAGTAAAAGCAATTCAAGATCAGGTACCCTACGACGGATCGATAAATTTCAAGTTTCAGATGCAGCAACAACAAAGTAAACTATACAGTGCCGGACAATATCCAGTAAACAACCTGTTTAATCCAATTGCCTGGGCGGCCTTCATCAAAGCATGGAAAGATGGAGCATTAAAAAAGAAAGAAGAGACCAAGATTGAGCACTAATCAACTATGAAGTTATTCAAAAGAATTTCCCTTCTTCTAATACTATTATCGGCAACGAATATAGTTTTTGCACAAGACGGACTCATTAAAGGAGTTGTTCGCGATTCAGTGGGCAAGCCTTTAGAAGCAGTTAATATTTCATTCATCAATGAAAACGGAGGAACAACTTCGGATATTCGTGGGCGTTATGAACTTCGCATCACACCGTATAAAGACGTTACTGTTGTATTTAGTTTTGTTGGATTTTCAACTCAAAAAATCAACATTAAGCTTACACCTGGAGAAACAAAAGAAATTAATATATCACTTCAATCTTCAATCCGCACATTCGGCACCATTAATATTTCGGGCGAGAAAACAAGAGATCTGCTAACCACACCCATACAACCTAAAACACTTGAGTTAATGCCCTCAGCAAGTGGCAACTTCGAAAGTGCATTAAAAACATTTCCTGGCGTTGTATCAAACAATGAACTTTCATCCACCTATTCGGTACGCGGAGGATCATTTGACGAAAACCTTGTTTATGTAAACGATATTGAAATATATCGTCCATTTTTAACTCGCACCGGACAGCAAGAAGGGTTAAGTTTCGTTAATCAAGATCTTATATCTAACATCAATTTTAGTTCTGGAGGATTCAGTGCTATTTACGGCGACAAACTTTCATCGGTACTCGACATCGAATATCGCAAACCCGATCAATTTGGAGGCACTGCATATGTTAGTTTTCTAGGTGCAGGATTTCATCTTGAAGGGCAATCGAAAAATGAGAAATTTAGTTGGCTCACTGGTTTTCGCCAAAAATCAAATCAGTTTTTATTAAAGAACCTAGATACAAAAGGCGAATACAAACCAGTATTTACCGATTTGCAAGCGCTATTAAACTACAATTTCACCAATCGCACCTCTCTCTCTTTTCTAGGAAACTATTCTAGAAACCGATATAATGTAGTACCATCAACGCGTGAAACTGAATTCGGAAACATTAACGAAGCGCTGAAATTCACTGTTTATTTCGACGGACAAGAAGTGGATGCCTATAATACCTCCCAAGGAGCAATTACATTAAGTCATCGAGTAAATGATCAATTAAACTTAAAGCTAATTGGCTCGGCATTTTACTCGAAAGAACAAGAATTCTTTGATGTATTAGGCGAATATTTTATTGATGAGCTAGACAAAGATCTTGGTTCAAGTAATTTCGGAGGAGTAGCCTACAACAAAGGAGTGGGCGCATTCCTCGACCATGCGCGTAATGAACTAGAAGCAACAGTTGCTTCCATTGAGCACAAAGGTTCATACACCACTGCTCACTTAAATCTAAAGTGGGGAATTCATTATCAGCACGAAAATATTCACGATCAAATTGACGAATGGCAATACCGCGACTCTGCTGATTTTTCTATTCCTCACAATATTGACAATCCCAATCATCCGGTTGATCTCACTCAACAAATAGTTCTGAACAATGTAGTAAAAAACAAAATCGCATTAAACTCCAATCGAATGAATGGCTTTATTCAGAACAGTTGGAATTTAGATACAGGATTAGTAATTGTGAGTGGAGTAAGAGCAACGTATTGGGACTTAAACAACGATTTAAATATTAGTCCGAGAGTAGCCATTGAATACAAACCAAAAAACCATAAGCATATCAAGTTTAGAGCAGCAACGGGAATGTATTATCAACCTCCATTCTATCGCGAACTGCGCGACCTTGAAGGACAAATCCATACCGATGTAAAAGCGCAACGATCGATTCACTTTATTGTTGGTAGCGATTACCAATTCTTAGCATGGGGAAGAGAGTTTAAATTAACTACTGAAGCCTATTATAAGAAAATGGACAATTTGATTCCGTATAAACTCGACAATACAAGAATTCGATATTTGGCAAAGAATAATGCAAGCGGATACGCCACAGGAATCGACTTTAGAGTAAACGGAGAATTTGTAAGTGGAATTGAAAGCTGGGCTTCTTTATCGATTTTAAAGACAGCTGAAAACCTGAAAGATGATGGGTATTATAAGTACTACAACAATGAAGGCGATCAAATTATTCAGGGATACACCTACAACAACATAGCGGTTGACAGTACCTTTATTGAACCGGGAAACATTCCTCGCCCAACCGACCAACATGTTACTTTGAGTTTATTCTTCCAAGATTATTTACCGAAATCACCATCGGTAAAAATGCATATGACATTAGTATTTGGCACAGGGCTACCATTTGGACCTCCAGGAAACGATCGCTATAAAGATATCTTACGATCACCCACTTATCGTCGTGTCGATATCGGCTTCTCTAAAATTCTGATCGACGAAGATCAACGAAACACGAGTCGACTAGCCATTGTAGATAAACTCAAATCACTAATAATAAGTTTAGAAGTATTTAATTTACTGCAAGTAAGCAATACTGTTTCATACTCATGGATTACAGATGTTACAGGGCGCCAATATGGAGTACCCAATTATCTCACATCGCGCTTATTGAATTTGAAAATGCAGGCTAAATTTTAATCTGTAATTATGTCGAATAAAAGCAAAGGCAAATCCGGAGTTGTGTATTCAACAAACCCCACTTTTAAATATGAAGAAACAACTTCTACTAAAAGTACGTTGCCCTCTCAGCAACAGCAGTTAAAAGTTTGGCTCGAACGCAAAGGCGGAGGGAAAACGGTAACAGCGGTAAGAGGATTTGTAGGAAAAGAAGATGATTTAGACGAACTTGCGCGAATGCTAAAAAGCAAATGTGGTGTTGGAGGCACATCCAAAGACAACGAAATATTAATACAAGGTGACCATCGCGAAAAAGTAATATTACTACTTACAAATGCCGGCTATAAAGCTAAAAAAGCAGGCGGGTAATTACTTACTTGAAAGTGTTTTTTCGATAATACGTTGGTAGTATCGCTCATACATTGGCATAATCTGATGAATATCGAATTCTTTAGCGCGAGCCAATGCAGCCACACGAAATTTAGCAAGCACTGCATCATCATTAAGAATGAATAATGCATTTTTCGCCATCTCCTTCACATCTCCTACTTTACTCATAAATCCGGTTACACCGTTTATATTTAACTCTGGCATTCCTCCACTATCGGATGAAATAACAGGAACTTGACAAGCCATTGCTTCAAGCGCAGCTAATCCAAAACTTTCTGTTTCAGAAGGCATAACAAATAAATCGGAAATCGATAAAATTTCTTCCACCATTTCTTGCTTTCCTAAAAAACGGACTTCATCCTCCATCCCTTTCTCGCGACATAATTCTTCGATTTTGTGACGATCAGGACCATCTCCAATCATCAATAATTTAGCAGGAATTTCTTTCCTCACCAAATCAAAAACCTCAACAACATCCTGCACACGCTTTACTTTTCTAAAGTTCGAAGTATGTACAATTAATTTCTCACCATTCGGAGTAATTGCTTTTCTGAAATGATCTTTTGGTTTTTTAGAGAAGCGTTTTAAATCGATAAAATTGGGTATTACTTCAACATCTTTAGTGATCTTGAAATTTTTATACGTATCATTTTTTAAACTATCAGAAACAGCAGTAACTCCATCCGAATGATTAATCGCAAATGTTACTACCGGCTCGTAACTCGAATCGCGGCCAACAAGAGTAATATCTGTACCATGCAACGTAGTTACAATTGGCAATTGAATTCCGTGTGATAACAAAATCTGCTTCGCCATATAAGCTACAGAAGCATGTGGAATGGCGTAATGTACGTGAAGTATATCTAACTTCTCATGCAAAGCCACATCCACCAACTTACTTGTTAGAGCTGATTCATAGGGCACATAATCGAATAAGGAATATTGAGCAGCGGTTACCTCATGATAGGAAATATTTTCAGAAAAACTATCGAGGCGAACAGGCTGACTATACGTAATAAAATGAATGCGATGACCTTTCTCGGCTAACGCTTTTCCAAGCTCTGTAGCCACCACACCACTACCCCCGAAGGTAGGATAACAAACAATTCCAATTTTCATGATTATTAGATTACAACAAAGTTAATGTTTATTGGTAGGCGATTGCAATGTGATTTCATTTTTGACAAAAGCCAAAAACC
Source organism: uncultured Bacteroidota bacterium (assembly GCA_903881665.1). Classification (GTDB taxonomy): domain Bacteria; phylum Bacteroidota; class Bacteroidia; order AKYH767-A; family OLB10; genus CAINEC01. The sequence continues at coordinate 16,161 of CAIRUC010000082.1, forward strand.
TCCATTTACCCAACCTCAAAAACAACAAACGTCTGAAAACGAGATATTTTAATATTAAACAGCTTCTCAAAATCGTCATTTGTCACATGCATTAATTAAACACAACAATACAATTTACAATTATTTAATATTCAGCGCCTCATAAAGCAATTGCATGAGGTCGGTTCTTATATTTAGCTTTGCTAGCTTATTATTGGCAGCAGAAGGATAAACTCGATTCGATAAAAATACGAAGATAATATTGTGTTCTGGATCGGCCCATGCACAAGTACCTGTAAAACCGGTATGTCCGAAGGCACGAGGTGAAGCACTTTTCGCTGTTGGACCATTCTTTGACGAATCGGGCTCTGGCTTATCGAAAATAAATCCACGTCTGTTTTCTGTCCCCGGGAATGCCTGACTAGTAAACTTCAATATAGTTTCTTTTTTCAAGAACCGTTTTCCACCATACATTCCTCCATCCAATAACATTTTCATGATAGCAGCTAGTGATTGAGCGTTTGTAAAAACACCTGCATGACCTGCCACCCCACCCATCATTGCAGCAGCAGGGTCATGAACATAACCTTGCACCAAACATTTCCTAAATACAGTATCCATTTCTGTAGGAACAATGATCGATTTATCAAAACGTTTCAAAGGCTGAAAACCTGTTTGCCAAAGGCCCATCGGCTTATAAAAATTATCATTCACAAATTCATCAATTGGGGTACTAGTAATTCGCTCTATGATATGTTGTAAAATAATTAAATCGAGATCTGAATACACGTATTTACCAGGAGGGTTAACATCAGATTCAATGATTGTTTTCCAAATCGTGTCTTTATAATCATCTTTCATAAAAAGGCTATCGGTAATTTGAACTGTATAGCCGGTTTCGAGCGATGTTCTATATATATCAGGATTCCATCCGCTAGAATCAATAGTGCTTTTATAAAAAGGAATCCATGCCATTAAACCAGCTTGATGTGCCAACAATTGATCGATAGTAATATCCTTTTTATTAGAATGACGAAACTCAGGAAGGTACTTTGAAACCTTGGCAGAGGGGTCGAGTTTATGTTTTTCGAAAAGCAACATGGCTACCAATGCCGACGAAGCCATTTTAGTTACAGAAGCTATATCATATAAGTCATTATTAGTAACGGCTCTGGTGCTATCATAAGTAAAATATCCGTATGACTTATTATAAATCACTTTATTATTCACTGCATACAACAATTGACAACCGGGCATTACAGAATCTCGAATCGCTTTATTAATAATTGAATCGGATTTTATAAAATAAGATGATTCAATGCCCAAATCTTCAGGCAATGTATACTTCAACAAATTTACGGAAGTCGAATTGATTCCCGATCCTGCTGGAATATCTTCACCAATCGTTACTGGTAATTTACCAGTAAAAGAAGAAACACCAAATATTTTTTGCGCGGTAATCCACTGCGGAAAATAGGTATCTTCATAACATTGAACCAATACATCTTGATGGTCGAGATCTTTCAATTTACCTAACACATACGCATTACCGAAAACACAAAGCACCGATTTTTTCCAATGTGCGATTCGAGCAGCTGTATTTATTGTAGTTTCAGTTAGCCCAAAATTTCTTGAAGCATTTGTACTTGTATTATGAATACTTACAATTACCCTATCATATTCGTCTAGTCGGCTCAATACACTATCCACCATCGATTGAGATGCATCTTTTGGCAATGCATAACAATCTACTTTACCATAAATATTTAGTGTACGTTGAAAATTATTATTTACGCTATCGTTCAATACCAATGAAGCCATACAATCACGGTAATAAGGACTAAGCGGAAGTACGTTACTTTTATTTTTCAAAAGTGTTATAGAAGATTCATACAATGTATAATCGAGCCACATTGAACTATCCTGATTTAATTCTTTGTAAATATTTTCAGTTTTAATGGGCGCATAATGATCTAACCCTGCCCAACATTTAGCTGCCAATATTTTTTTCACTCTTCTATCTACTTCTGATTGTTCTATTTCACAATTTTGAAGTGCAAAATGCAATCGCTCAATTGCTTTTGGAATATTTTCAGAATACAGCAACACGTCATTCCCAGCTTGAAAAGCCAACAATTCAAGATCACCTGGAGGATAGTATTCAGTAACGCCTTTCATGTTTAACGCATCTGTAAAAATCAATCCATTAAAACCCTCTTCTTTTTGCAAAAGATTAGTTACAATTTCGGGCGACAATGTACCGGCGCGCTTAGGAGTGGTATCCAAGGATGGGATAAAAAGATGCGCCACCATGACCGATGCTACACCATTATTAAACAATTTACGAAAGGGAACCAATTCCATCGTATCGAGTTCTGTACGATCGGCATTAACAACGGGCAATGACAAATGCGAATCTGCATCTGTATTTCCGTGACCAGGGAAGTGCTTAGCGCAAGCCAACACACCTCGGTCTTGAAGGCCCTTCATGTATTGATAACCAAATTCGGTTACCTTATTTTTATTCTCACCAAAAGAACGGCTATTGATAATTGGATTAGCTGCATTATTATTTATATCGACGGCAGGCGCGAAATTGATTTGAATTCCCATTCGTTTGCACTGCTCTGCAATATCATTACCCATTCTATAAATCGCATCGGAATCTCCACCAGCGGCCAACGTCATCTGACGAGGAAAGCGAACTGTACTATCGAGACGCATATTCAATCCCCATTCACCATCAATGCCAATCATTAGTGGAATGCTAGAATGTTGTTGGTAGAGGTTGGTAAGTACTGCTTGTTTATAAGGAGAACCTTTAAAAAAAATGATTCCGCCAAGCTTAAAAGAATCAATTAACGAAAGCACTTGATAAACATGTGCTGAATCTTTATTAGAGAATGCGTCTATCATAAACAATTGCCCTAATCGTTCCTCATAGCTCATCGTAGCCAAAATGGAATCAGCCCAATGGATTGAAGTATTGTTTAGGTAAACGGGAACAGATTTGCTTGTTTGTGCATTAGCAGGTTGCAAACCCATAACAAAAACAGCAAAAACTAATACAATTGCTTTAATACAATTACTGAAAGAAAATGATATCATGATATGCAATACTACGCAAAACTAGGGGTTGATATTGTAAATAGTTGGGAAGTAATTCACAAAAACTAGTGAATTAAAAAGCCGAACAAAAGTCCGGCTTCTTGATATATAGTAGATTGAATCATTAAACAACTGTTCCTCCATCCACTTGACGTGATCGAAGTTGTTTATATTCATCACGGCAATTTTTACAATAAAACCATTCACTTGTAAAAGTGGTCTGTTCTTCTTTTCCACAACTATCACAAACGCGATTAACCTCCGTTCTTTGATACTGAAGTTTGCTTAAATGTTCGTCGATATATACTGGAGGGAAGTCAAACAAATTAACTTCTTCCAACAAGCGCGGATGAACTGGGTAAAATCCATTGGCCCCTTTTACAGCTACCAATACCACTCGTTTGCCCATATCCCTTAAACGCTTTATTAGAGGTTGGTAATCCACATCACCAGCAAGAATACATGCAATATCAAAAGAACCCGAATGAAAAGCCTGAGCCATTACTGCAGTAGACAAGCCTACCTCTAAACAATTTTCACGGCGCCCTGTTTCTTTATTTTTAAAATCGAATTCGTAAATCTCGGTATTATACGCACAACGTTTACTTAGCATTTCATAGAACTGCTTTTCACGAACATTATCATGACCAGGTTTATTTACTGCAATGGTACCAAAGTAATTAGTTCTTACCATATCAACTTTAGCATCTAATTGCTCTTGCAGGTGATTTTTCACCAATAGAGGAAGAGAACGATAATCCAATTCAAAATCTTGACGACCATCCAAATTCAATAGATATGGTCTTACATGATACAACCAACTTCCATCAATAAATAGCATTGCTTTTAACATAGTTCTAAATGTACGGCATACAAATTAGATTTGTCAAATAATCGATCAAATACGAGTTAATTGTTGAAAAGCACTACACCGCAATCGCTATTTAAGATGAATCATTTCACTCGAGAAGTTAAAAACACCACACCAATAAACTCAAAAAAAATAACGTTATAGAACTTAGCATTTACTTAACAACAAACATTGATTAAACGGCTAATTGAAAATCTCGCAAGGCGTCATTTAACGATGTTTTCTGATCGGTACTTTCTTTTCGTTTACCAATAATTAGTGCGCAAGGAACTTGAAAATCACCTGCAGGAAATGACTTCAAATAAGTTCCTGGTATTACAACCGAACGGCTTGGAACAACTCCTTTATATTCAATAGCTTTATCGTTACTTACATCAATTATTTTAGTGGATTTCGTAAGCACTACATTGGCTCCTAGCACTGCTTCCTTTTCAACATGAACTCCTTCTACCACAATACAGCGAGACCCAATAAAACAATTATCTTCAATGATAACAGGCGCCGCTTGCACAGGTTCTAAAACACCACCAATTCCTACTCCGCCGCTTAAATGTACGTTTTTACCAATTTGAGCGCACGAACCCACGGTGGCCCAAGTGTCAACCATGGTACCTGCATCAACATAAGCTCCAATATTTACATAGCTAGGCATCATAATCACCCCTTTCGCCAAGAAACTACCATACCGAGCAATTGCATGCGGAACAACTCTCACACCTTTGCTAGCATATCCATTTTTCAAAGGAATTTTATCGTGAAACTCAAAGGGTCCCACTTCGAAAGTCTTCATTTGCATGATAGGAAAGTATAAAATCACTGCCTTTTTCACCCATTCATTTACTTTCCATCCACCAGCAATAGGCTCAGCCACTCTAATTTCACCTCCATCCAACATTTCTATTATAGACTTTATAGCCTGTTGTGTTTCAGGTTGCTGTAGCAATGAACGGTCATTCCAAGCACTTTCGATAAGGATCTGTGACATCGATTTGATGGTTATTAAAATAAATTGAGAATAGTTATGAGGCCAAAAATATAAATTTAAGAGCAGTTCTTCCTACCTTTGCTGCGATGGCGCGAATAATGGCAATTGATTATGGAAGTAAAAGAACCGGATTAGCGGTAACCGACCCTTCACAAATCATTGCTACCGCACTTGAAACGGTACCCACTCACAAAATCTTCGAGTATTTGAAGCATTATATTGCGAAAGAAATTGTAGAATGTTTCGTTGTTGGCGACCCTCGTCGTTTGAACAATGAGATGTCGGAGACCACCCATCTTACCAATCAATTTGTAAACAAATTGAAAAAGGAAATTCCGGGAATTCCAGTAAAACGACTTGATGAGCGCTTTACATCAGTAATGGCGGCCAAAAGTTTAATCGAAAGCGGACAATCGCGCAAAACCCGTAAGGATAAATCTATTCTTGATAAAATAAGTGCCACCATTCTATTGCAAAACTATTTAACAACTCTTCCTTCAAAGAATTTATGATTTACCCTATTGTAGCTTACGGCGATCCGGTATTAAGAAAAAAAGCAGAACCTATTAGCAGTGATTATCCTAAATTTAATGATATCCTGCAAAGTATGTTTGATACGATGTATAAAAGTAATGGTGTTGGACTAGCCGCGCCACAAGTTGGACTTTCCATTCGAATGTTTGTTATCGACACCTCTCCATTTAAGGATGAAGAAGAAGGTACAGCTAATTTCAAGAAAGTTTTTCTCAATGCAGAAATAATCGCTGAAGACGGAAAGAAATTTAAATTCAACGAAGGATGCTTAAGTATACCAGGAATTCGCGAAGACATAGAACGATTACCGAACCTTACAATTCGTTATCAAGATGAAAATTTCATTGAGCACACCGAGATTTTTTCGGGAATCAAAGCAAGAGTCATTCAGCACGAATATGATCATATTGAAGGCATCCTTTTCACCGACCGACTTACTCCTTTAAAAAAACAATTATTAAAAGGAAGATTAATCGATATTTCAAAAGGAAAAGTAGATGCCGATTATAAAATGAAATTCTACGTAAAGAAATAGTTTATTGAAATGATATCGACGCGAATTTTTTTAATCGGATTTATGGGTTCCGGAAAATCGTCGGTAGGTAAAGAATTAGCAAAATTGCTTCAATATCAATTTATCGACCTTGATGAAGAGATTGAAAAGCGGGAAAAGAAATCGATTAGCGCTATTTTTTCGGAATCGGGCGAGCACCACTTCAGGAAAACCGAACAATTTGTATTAAAAGACATAATCCACAACAACCACGTAGTTATTGCAACTGGAGGAGGATGTGCATTGCACGAAAACAACTTTCAAATAATGGAAAAGGAAGGCACTACGGTTTATCTTGAAGCTCATGCAGGCACCTTATTTCACCGATTAGCTCCCGTTAAAAAGAATAGACCGTTAATAGCTTCTAAAGGAGATATCGAATTAATGGAATATATTTCTGATACGTTACAAGAACGATCGCCCTATTACCATCAAGCTAAAATAAAAACAGATGCAGGGGGTAGCATAAGCGACGTTGCTCGCACTATTGAAATTCAACTTCACAATAATTCATAAAAAAGGCACCCAAAGGTGCCTTTCAATTTTTACTACCAATCCTTATCTGGATTACCATTTGAAGATTCGAATCGCTTTGCTTTTTTCTTTTGCAGATTTTGCTCTTCATTTTTCAATGCCTGCAACATTCTCTCTGCTTCCTCTTTCGAAATTTTAGGTTTCGATTTTTGTTGTTTTGCCTGTTCTTTTTGCTGCTGCTGATCTTGCTGTTGTTGTTTCTGTTGATCTTTCTTTTGCTGATCTTGCTTTTGTTGATCTTGCTTTTGTTGATCTTTTTTCTGATCCTTATTTTGATTCTTTTGATCTTTATTCTTCTGATCTTTATTTTGCTGCCTTAATTTCGAAAGAGCATACGCCAAATTATATCGGGCATCGTCATCATTCGGATTTAATCGAAGTGCCATTTTATAGGCCTCTAAACTTTCTTTATACTTTTCCGTATTCATTAAAGTATTACCAAGATTATAGTACGATTTTGAAAGCTCCTCAGGATTCTTACTAATGCCCGAAGATTGAAGAAATTGTTTTCCTGCTTCTTCAAAATTCTTTTGCTTATAATACGCATTTCCTAAATTATAATTACCAGCAAAGCTCTGCGGATCCTTTTCTAACGAACCTTTATAGTCGATTTCGGCATCCTTATATTTTTTATCCTTATAGGCGCTATTGCCTCTACGAATCATGTTATTTGCTTTCTGAGCGGAAGCTGTTAGCGACAATAAAACGGGAAGTATGTATAAGTACTTTCTCATCATGCTTCATTTTTAGTTACAGCAAAGGGGTTCCATTGAGCAAACCATTTACTTTTCTTTTCTCCTAAAAGAAAATCGATCAACAGCAACACAAAAGCTCCAAACAAAAAATACTGAAATTGATTTTCGTAGTCGGTATACATTTTTGCTTTAAACTCTTTCTTATCGAGTCCGTTTAATTCCTTTAATATCAAATCCAATCCGTCATCACTATTCGTGGCCTGTATAAACCGTCCCTTTCCAGCATCAGCTATTTCATTCAACATATTTTGATCGAGTTTAGAGATAACAGTTGTTCCTGAATTATCTTGACGAAATCCCACTCTGGTACCATTATTATAAATGGGTATTGGTGCGCCATTAGTAGATCCCATTCCGATCGTATATACTTTTATGCCCTGCTCTGCCGCACTCTTCGCCGATTCAACAGCATCATCTTCATGATTTTCACCATCAGTAATAATAACAATTGCGCTATGCTTTTTAATAGTATCGGTAAATGAAGTAGAAGCAAGATCTATTGCAGCTCCTATAGCAGTTCCTTGCTTAGGAACAATATCTGGTTCAATTTGAGAAAGGAAAAGTTTAGCCGCAGCATAATCGGTAGTAATTGGAAGTTGCATGTAGGCATCTCCAGCAAAAACTACAATCCCGATACGATCACCTTCTAATCGATCAATCAAACGGCTTACGGCCTGCTTAGATCGTTCAAGGCGATTGGGGCGAATATCTTCAGAACGCATGCTATTAGAAACGTCAATACAAATAATAATATCAGCACCTTTCCTTTTCACTTCTTCTAGTTTAGAACCTATCAAAGGGCCGCAAACACCAATTGTCATTAAAATAAAACCAGTCCATAATATCCAGAATTTTATACCAGGTCGAGAAACAGAAACATCGGGAAATAATCGTTGCACAAGAAGAGGATTCCCAAACTTTTGAATGGACTGCCTTTTCCATTTGCGCATCATATAATACATAATCAGTAGCACAGGTGCAAGTGCAAACAGATAGATCATTGATGGATGTTGAAACTTAAACATAGTGAATTAGCAATTCGATTTATGGTAAACTCTTTAAAACAGTATAACGTAAAATCAACTCAGAAACAAAGAATGACAATGCTATCAATACAAAGGGAAGATATTCTTCGGTGTGGCGATTAAACTCAGTAACTTCAATCTTCGACTTTTCCATTCTATCGATTTCTTTAAACACACCTTCAAGCGCCTTATTATTAGTAGCGCGGAAGTATTTTCCCTCTGTATTTCCTGCCACTTGCGTTAGTAAATCTTCATCAATTTGCACTTCCATGTTTTGGTACTGAACCCCAAATGGAGTTTTAAATGGATAAGGCGCCATTCCCTTAGTACCAACTCCTATTGAATAAACGCGTATTCCAAATGTCTTTGCGATTTCACCCGCAGTAGCTGGAGGTATCGAGCCTGCATTATTTACTCCATCCGTAATTAATACAATTACTTTGCTTTTTGTTTTCGCATCTTTCACCCTAGTAACTGCAGTAGCAAGACCTTCGCCAATAGCTGTTCCATCTTCTAACATTCCAGGCTTAATATCCTTCATTAAATTTCTCAGTACCGAATGATCTGAAGTTATAGGGCATTGTGTAAAACTCTCACCACTAAAAATCACTAAACCAATTAAATCATTCGGGCGCCCGTCAATGAAATCGAGGGCTACTTTCTTAGCCGCTTCAATACGATTCGGACGAAAATCTTCGGCCAACATACTCGTTGAAATATCGAGTGCTACAACAATAGAAATACCTTCGGTAGTAACATTTGAAGAACTCGAAGATGATTGAGGACGAGCTAACGAAACAATTAATAATGTAATTGTAATAAAACGAAATACCAATGGCAGATTCACTAATTTTTGCTTCCATGACTTTGGATAATTTCTAAAAGCATCAGTGCTACTAATATTTATTACAGGAAGAGTAAATCGCTTTACTCTCCAATAATAAGCTGCCATTAAAGGCAAAATCAACAGCAACCAAAAAAACTGTGGATGTTTAAACGTGAAAGAATTCCAATCTAAAAAACTCATAATGATACCTCCATTTTATTATCAGCTTCTTCCATAATCGGATTTCTCTCTGGTTCAGGAGTGGTTTTATCAACAAAAGAAACTGCATTTTTAAAACTCAACTCGTGTTCTGAATTATGAGGTAATACCTTTGCAAATTTTACCAAGTCGGCAAGTCGTAATACATAAGCTAACTCATCTTGCAATTGCTTATCATTTTGATGAATAAAAGCATGCGCTAAAATCTCGTCGGATGTAAATTCCATTGCAGGAAGCATCCAACGATGTTGAATATATAATCTCAAGATATCGGTCAGTTCACTATAATATGCTTTTACAAGATTGCGTTGCCATAATTGCTTTTTATCTAATTCATTTAAAGCGGTCATCGCAATTTCGTAGGCAGGTTTGCGAACAATAGATTTCACTTCAGCTAAATCATCTTTTTTCTTCGCATTAATGAAATACAAAATTACCAAACCAACAATTAGAATTGTCACTAACCAAGCTAGCACCATTAGTAAAATAAAAAACATATCATAAGGCACTACAACAACTCCGTGAATATCTCGAATAGCTTTAGAAGTATCAACGGGAACTAAATAAACAGAAATTCGCAAAGGATCTGTGTATGCTTTCACCGGTTCACCTTTAACATTATAATCGATTACAAATCCAGGAATAGTATATGCTCCTGAATCGAATGCCATGAATGTTACTTTTTGAGACCGAAGTAAAATCCCTTGATCATCAACAGGCAATGTATCTATTCCACCGTTCTGCACAACTTCTAAGCCCCCTATCGAATCAGCGATATAAGGCCAGTTTATTGCAATAGACTTTGGTTGAGTAATGGTTAACACTAACGTAAATGGTTGACCAATAACTACCGTAGCTGTATCGAGTTTAGCGGTAGCAACAACACCTTGCCCATTCATCAGAAAAGGCAAAAACAATGCTATATAGAGTAAAATATTTCTTTTCATTCTATTATGCTCTTCTTTCTCGACGTTTAAATAAATTCAGCAAAGGTTGTACGTAAGGTTGATCGGTAAGTAATAAGGTATGATCGACTCCACTTCTATTTAACAAATCATTTACCCTTCTATCGGTTTGTTTCCACCATAAATTATAATCACGTCGCAGGTTAGCATTTGAGGTATCCATCAAACTTACCTCGCCAGTTTCAGCATCTATAAATCGAACTAAGCCTACATCTGGCATTACAGCTTCACGCGAATCCATAATTCTCAATGCAGCAAGGTCATGTTTTTTTGAGGCCACTTTCAAAGCATCTTCATATCCCATTCCTATAAAATCAGATATCACAAAGCAGATACTTTTTTTCTTAATCATATTATTAAGGTAACGTAATGCGCCCCCAATATCTGTTTGTGTGCCCGTAGGTTGAAAATTTATTAGCTCCCGAATAATTCTCAATATATGCGTCTTCCCTTTTTTGGGAGGAATAAACAATTCGATTTTATTGGAGAAGAATATCACACCTGCTTTATCGTTATTTTCAATTGCTGAAAATGCTAAGACGGCTGTAATTTCAGTAATGAGGTCGCGCTTAAACTGCACGTTAGTGCCGAAATTTCCAGAAGCACTTACATCAACGAGCATCATAACCGTTAACTCACGTTCTTCTTCGAAAACCTTTACATAAGGATGATTGAATCGTGCTGTAACATTCCAATCAATTGTACGAATATCATCACCTTCTACATATTCTCGTACCTCACTGAATGCCATTCCACGACCTTTGAAAGCAGAATGATACTCGCCCGAAAAAATCTGAGCGGACAACCCTCGGGTTTTAATCTCGATTTTCCTGACCTTCTTCAGTAATTCTGATGATTCCATACTACGTTAAACACCTATTGAAAACAAATCTATGGTACTTCTACAATATTCAAAACCTCATTTATCACTTCATCGGTGGTGATGTTCTCTGCCTCCGCTTCGTACGTAAGTCCGATACGGTGACGCATCACATCATGACAAATTGCTCTCACATCTTCAGGAATAACATATCCTCTTCTTTTAATAAAGGCATATGCTTTCGCTGCTAAAGCGAGATTGATACTAGCACGTGGAGATCCACCATAGCTTATTAAATTTTCAATCTTCTTTAAGTTTGAATCTTTCGGATAACGAGTAGCAAAAACAATATCAAGAATATATTTTTCAATTTTCTCGTCCATATATACTTCACGAACTGCATGACGCGCTTTCACAATTGTATCGGCACTAATCACAGGATTAATCTTAGGGAATTCTTGGGCTAAGTTTTGACGAATAATCAGTCGTTCATCTTCCTTAGTAGGGTAGCCAATCGTTACTTTCAACATAAAACGATCGAGCTGCGCTTCTGGCAGAGGATACGTCCCCTCCTGCTCTATCGGATTTTGAGTAGCCAATACCAAGAAAGGTTCAGGAAGCTTGAAGGTTTCATCTCCAATGGTTACCTGACGTTCTTGCATGGCTTCGAGCAAAGCACTTTGCACTTTCGCGGGAGCGCGATTAATCTCATCTGCCAATACAAAATTGGCGAACAATGGTCCGCGGCGAACCGTAAACTGTTCTTGCTTCTGACTATAAATCATAGTGCCCACTAAATCGGCTGGCAATAAGTCGGGAGTAAATTGCAATCGACTAAATTTTGCCTGAATGGCCGAGGATAGCGACTTAATAGCCAAGGTTTTTGCCAAACCAGGTACACCTTCCAAAAGAAGATGACCGTTAGAAAGTAATCCGATTAATAAACGGTCGAGCATGTACTTTTGCCCAATAATTACCTTTCCTAATTCAAGATTCAACAGTTCAATGAATGCACTTTCCTGTTGTATTTTCTCGTTAATTTCACGAATATCCATAGTTATTCTTCTAAAATACAGGTTGCAATATTAGCCGTTTTAAAGTGAATCCAATATGAAACTACACCTAGGTTTTCGTTAAAGTGTTGTTAAAAACTATTTATCGAAATTTTACTCCACCCTAACTCGGGGATCAAGACGAGCATATAGCAAGTCGACCACGATATTAATGAGCACAAAAAACACCGAAACCATTAAAACGGAACCCATCACTACGGGGAAATCATAATGTTCGAGGGCATCTACAGTTACTTTGCCTACCCCCTTCCATCCGAAAATATATTCAATAAATACAGCCCCGGCAAGTAAGGATCCAAACCAACCAGACAAAGCTGTTATAACAGGATTCAAGGCATTACGAAGAGCATGCTTAAAAATAACAGACCACATTGAAAGCCCTTTAGCGCGCGCTGTTCGGACATAATCCATCGACAAAACTTCAAGCATTGAACTACGCGTAAGTTGAACAATAACCGAAAGCGGACGAATTCCCAATGTAATGGCGGGAAGGATGATATTTTTCCACTGAAGCACTTCACCATTAAAAGGATCGACTTCATACAAACTGCCGGTCATATTAAGACCTGTAACATCACTCCATACAAATCCAAACAACCAAGCGATAACGATACCTGCAAAAAAAGAAGGCACCGACATCCCTAAAACACTAATAATCATATTTAATTTATCGGGCCATTTCTGATACTTTAAAGCAGACAAAACCCCTAATCCAATTCCGATAAAGGCAGCAAAAGCCAAAGCAACAACAGACAACAAAGCGGTACCTGGCAATGCATCCACCAGAATACCTACCACTAGGTCCTGCGATTGATACGAACGACTCAGATAAGGAACTTTAAACATCAAAGCAAACTTGCCGAAATGAATTAACGGATACATTGCGCCGTACTTCTTTGCATCAACAAATGCATGCGACAACGAATCAACGGTATTATTTACAGATATTGGAGATAGATCATTTACATATAAAGCATAGCGCGTCGACATAGGCAAATCGCGACCCAACTCTTTATTAATCGCATCAATAGAAGCAACGTCAGCACGCTGACCAAGCATCATACGAGCAGGATCACCAGGAAGAATATTAAAAAGAAAAAAAACAACAGTCACCACACCGAAAATAATCAGTAGGCCATTACCGAACTTCTTTAAAAATATTGAAAACACGCTATTTAAATTCTTTAATTACTTCCTTCTGAAGTTCGGTTTCACTGTATGCGTTATCTTCTATTCCCACCCATTTATGCATTACATTACCATTCCATAAATAAAAAACACCTGGCGTTAACCCTTCGGAAAGCATGCTCCAAAACAATGGAATATCTAAAACAGTATAAGGGAACTCCCCTTGTACAAATTGAAAAAACTCTGGAATTTTAAATGTTTCTTCATCCATAAAATAAATATATACCTTAGGAAATCCCGACGTTTTCGACAATTTCATTAATGATTTCGCTGTATTTTGGCAATGATCACAACCGGCAGCAAAGAAGCAAACGATCTTTTTACCTTTATCCAAATTGACTTTTTTCCCACTAAAAATATTATGTGCGCCATACTTCGATATTACGGGATCTGGTTCTTTTGGCTTGGCCACTACAGAATCTTTAGTAACAGCAAGTGCAGCCGTATCTACGGTAACATCCCCGTTAATTGTATCGACCGAATTATTCATCAACGTAGAATCCACATCCTCCGATTCTAACGTATAAACTGATTGTATAGGAGTTGGAGTTTTACTACACGGACAAAACGGGAATGCCACGTATAAAAGCAAAGTACTCATTAACCATGCAATTAATAATACGCTAAAACGATCCTTCGACCGCGGTTGTGTTTCCACTTTTCGATAAATAACAATCAATAATATTATCGTAATAATATTCTTAATAAACGCCTCTAAGGGAGTCATTGGAATTAATTGGCCGAAGCAACCGCAATTGCCATTCATAGCACCATGCTTCACCATTTCGAAGGTAAGATGAGTGCTAAAAACAAGAAGCAATCCGATAGTCATTGGAATCACAATCTTTTTAAGAAAGTGAGGTTGAATAATTAAAATACCGATGGCCAACTCTAATGCGATAAGCGCGCGCGAAAAATAAGGAGCGAGGCACCACGACATTAAACCTAAATCAACTAATTGCTTTTCAAAAGTCCAAATCGGGAACATTTTTGCTATAGCAGAAAAAACAAAAAGAGCGAAGACTAAGAATCGCAGTAACCAAACTAATGTTTTCTTATTCATATTGAAAATTTTATTTAATAATTAATTCATCAATCTTGATTAACGCAAATATGGCATAATTAATCATATCATAATAATTAGCATCTACCCCTTCACTAATAAGCGTTTTTCCTTCGTTATCTTCAATTTGTTTGATGCGAAGAATCTTCATTAAAATCAAATCAGTCATTGAGCTCACTCGCATATCACGCCAAGCTTCGCCATAATCATGGTTTTTATCGAGCATCAACGATTTAGCAGTAGCTGCATAAAACTCATACTTTTCCCTAGCAAAATCCTTGTTGAGTTCCATCGGATCGGCATCAGAAAGCTCCAATTGAAGCAAAGCAATGATCGAATAATTGATAATTCCGATGAATTCCGACTCAACACCCTCATCAATTTTACTTTCGTTTTTTTCTTCTATACTTCTGATACGCTGAGCTTTAATGAAAATTTGATCAGTAATTGAAGAAGGGCGAAGTATTCTCCAAGCTGTACCATAGTCCTTCATCTTTTTAATGAATATATCTTTGCAGCGCTCAACCGCTCGATTATATTGTTGGGAAGTTAGTTCCGACATAAGTATCTTTAGTAGTTTGCAAATATCTCGAATCTCTCAATAGGTATGCTTCAATCCGCTCAATCAATTCCTTTTAGCCTCAACTGCAAAGGGAAAATTTTACACCTTACACAACCTATTGTGATGGGAATTTTAAATGTAACCCCCGATTCATTTTTCGATGGAGGCAAATTTATTGAAGAATCGGTCATCCTGCGACGAGTAGAAGAAATGATTCAACAAGGTACTACAATTGTGGACATTGGAGGTGCATCATCGCGTCCGAATAGCGTAATTATAAATGAAGAGGATGAACTAAATCGCACAATAAAACATATTGAACTGATAATCAAAAGATTTCCCAATGTTATTTTATCAATCGACACTTGGCGATCGAGAGTAGCTAAAGAAGCAATTGAGGCTGGTGCCGCAATAATAAACGATATATCGGGAGGTGATATGGATGACAAAATGTTTAAAACCGTGGCTTCGCTGCAAGCGCCCTATATTTTAATGCATATGCAAGGTACGCCTCAAACAATGCAAATTGAACCCACTTATACAAACGTAGTAATGGAAGTTATCGGTTCTATAAAGGTGAAAATGGAAAAGTTGAAGGCATTAGGGGTACATGATATTATTGTTGATCCAGGTTTCGGATTTGGAAAAACAAATGCACACAACTTTAAATTACTAAAAAACCTGAATCTCTTTAAAATACTACATGCGCCAGTTGTTGCAGGAATTTCAAGAAAATCAATGATTACGAAAACCCTTCACATAACGACCAAAGAAGCCCTAAACGGAACCACCGCAATGAACATGGCTGCACTAATGAACGGAGCCAATATTTTGCGAGTGCACGACGTAAAAGAAGCAATTGAAACCATACATCTTTTTAATAATTTACAATCATCGTAATATGGCAAAGCATTTAATATCAAAAACAAGTTACATAAAAGCCCTTCAATGCAAGAAAGCTATATACCTCTACAAATTTTATCCGAAACATAAAGATGCGTTATCATCAGATAGGCTGAAACGATTTAGTGCGGGTCATGAAATAGGATTCATAGCACGACAGTTATACCCTGGAGGCATCGACATTAGCGCTCAAATTCCTGCTTCCTATGAAGAATATTTAAAATCGACTCAAGAACAGATTGAAATAGGGAAAAAGGTTATTTACGAAGCCACCTTTAAATACAATGAAGTATTAGTAATGCTCGATCTATTAATAAAGACCGATACAGGTTGGAAAGCTATAGAAGTAAAAAGCAGTATTGCCATCAGTGAAACCTACAAACAAGATGCATCATTGCAATATTATGTAATTACAGGAAGTGGATTAACTTTAGAAGACTTCAGTTTATTATATTTAAACAAACCTTGGAATGAAATCGAAAAAGATGAAGATCCAAAAACTATTTTTATTTCCGAATCACAATTAGAAAGATGTACATCAGATTTAACTAAAGTGCATACCCAAATTGAAGATATTCGCAGAATATTAGCAGGACCTGCTATTCCTTCAATAAAAAAAGGAGCACAATGCAATACCCCATACCCTTGCGACTTCATCGGATTTTGCACACGTCAAGAATCAGAAATAGCGGAGGGATTATTCAATAATTTATGAAAAAAATCTATCAACATCACCTAAGGACACCCTTACGCATGATTGCGTACACGATGTTGATGTTTACTTTTTTCAGAGGTGTATTTTTATTAGAAACACTATTTATTCATCCCGAACAATCATTTAAAGGATGGGCGTTAAGTTTTTTTTACGGCTTACGACTTGATTTATCGGCAACATCTTACTTGGTGGCCTTACCATTTTTAATATGGCTACTAAACGGATTTCTATATAGATCGTACCTTAATCGCATATTTCATTATTTGTTTTATGCATGCACTACAATCGCTGTACTTACAGTATTTATCAATTTAATTGTTTATCATGTTTGGGGCTCGCTCTTTAATGCCCGCGCATTAGCATTTGCAACACAACCCAAAGAAATGCTTGCATCGCTAACAAGTATTCAATTACTAATGGCCCCTATTATCATACTAACGCTAATTATTGCAAATTATAAATTATGTCGTGCGTATTGCTTTCCAGAGAACTACGAACACCACCCAAAGCATAGTATTTTGCGTCTCTTAATTATTGCAAGTATTCCGATTGGCCTTAGAGGAGGCGTTCAACAAATTCCGATAAACGAAAGCACAAGCTTTTATAGTGAAATGGCGCATTTAAATTTGGTAGCAACCAACCCTTTTTGGTATTTATTAAACAGCGTTTACAAATCGGGTGACATCAAAAGAAACGAATATCAATTTAGAGATAATAGTATTGCAAAAAAAATCTGCAAAGAATTAAAGAGCACAGGAATTGATAGCGTAACGCTTTTCAAATCGACACGACCTAATATAGTAATGATCGTTCTTGAAAGCTGGACAGCAGATATTATAGAACCTTTAGGAGGCGACAAAAACATTACACCCTACTTCACTTCATTATGTAATAAAGGGATTTTATTTAAGAATATTTATGCATCGGGTCGACGAACCGACCAAATGTTCCCTTCGATACTTTCGGGGTTTCCTGCACAACCGAATCATAGTGTCATCCGCTATTCCGACAAAACAGCGAAGCTTCCATTCTTAAGTAAAGACCTTATAAAGATTGGATATGAAATGGCCTTTTTATACGGAGGGGAAATAGAGTTTGCGAACATGAAAAGCTACCTATTGGAAGGTGGCTTTAAAACCATTATCGGGAAAGAATCCTTTGCGTTCGGCGATATGAATAGCAAATGGGGTGCGCACGATGGAGTGGTTTTGAAGAAAGAAATTGAAGTAATTAAAAACTTGAAAGCGCCTTTCTTCTCGATGGTGCTAACCCTTAGTACACACGAGCCATTTGAGGTGCCCACAAAATCCAAAATAACAGGAAATGCTGAAAGCGATAAATTTAGAAATGCGGCGGCCTACACCGATGAAAGTTTAAAGTTCTTTTTTAAAATAGCAGCAAAACAGCCTTGGTATTCGAATACCGTATTTATATTAGTTGCCGATCATGGCCATTTGCTTCCCCGTAATCACGAATATGCGGATCCTGCATGTTATAGAATCCCTTTATTAATTACAGGTCCCGGATTAAAAGATGAATTCAGCAGAAAAACTTTCGACGCTATTGGCTCACAAAGCGACATACCAGCAACTCTATTAAAACAACTTGGATTAAGTGACAGCGCCTATTTATACAGCAACAATTTACTTAGTAAAAACAGATCAAATCAAGCCTACTTAAACTACGACGACGGATTTGGGTTTATTGACAAAAATGGGCAATGGATGTATAATTTCATTAATAAAAAATTCATTCCTGCGTTTAGTAAAAAAGGAATCAATACCACTGATAGCAGTTTCATCAAAGGATCATCATACTTACAAAGCCTTCATGGGAAATTTATTGACCTTTAATAACAATAACACATTATATTTGCGCTATGAATCTGAAAGAAAGGCTAAACCATATTCGTTGTTTCGTATTTGATATTGATGGAGTATTAACCGACGGAAGTTTACATGTACTTCAAGACGGAGTGATGCTGCGCAAAATGAATATTAAAGATGGATATGCACTACAGTTAGCGGTAAAAAAAGGATATTTTATTTTTGTGATAAGTGGAAGCAATGCAGAAGGAGTAAAAAAGCGACTAGAAAATTTAGGCATTACGGAAGTATACCTCAACTGTAAAAACAAGTTAGCACAATTAGAGAACTTGATGATCCATTACAAAATCAGCTTCAACGAAATACTTTATATGGGCGACGACATGCCCGATTTAGAAGTGATGCAGAAATGTGCAGTTCCAACCTGTCCTTCAGATGCCGTACATCAAATAAAACTAGGCAGCATTTATATTTCAGAGAAAAAAGGGGGAGAAGGCGCAGTGCGCGACGTAATAGAACAAGTAATGACATTGCATAAAAAATTTGATTAGCACTTAATGACGAATTATCTAAAACTTATAAGATGGCCCAATTTATTAATGATCGCCATTTTTCAATATGCTTTGCGTTATCTTTTGGTAGCTCCTATACTTGACTATCAAGAAAAGGGATTGATTATTTCACATTTTGATTTCTTCTTACTTGTATTTTCAACTATTTGTGTTGCAGCCGGAGGTTATGCGGTTAATGATATAGAAGATATGGCCATCGACAATATCAACAAACCTTTAAAAGTAATTGTTGGTGTAAAAATCAAAGAAGAAACAGCAAATAATTTTTACACGACTATTACCTTCATTGGTGTTGCTATCGGGTTTTATTTATCGTTTGTAAAAGACATTCGATTAATTGGATTTATACAAATATTCTCGGCTGGCTTTTTATTTTTCTACACCACCACCTATAAATGCATGCCGCTAATTGGCAATTTAATTATTGGCTTACTAACAGGAATAACTGCTTTAATGGTAATTATTGCTGAACCAGCAGCAATGACAGACCCTGCTGTACTAATGTTTACAGGTAGCTACATAGTATTCGCATTTACCATGACTGTATTGCGAGAAATGATTAAAGACCTAGAAGATCACAAAGGAGACAATTCCTGTGGTTGCAAAACCTTACCAGTATTAATTGGAAATATGCCAGTAAAAATAATCGCAGGACTTATTTCGTGCTTCATTGTTATAGCCTTAATCTGGATTCAAATTTCTACTAAACAATGGCAAGACAAACTATCGTTTATATATGTTACCGGACTCGTAACCACCCCAATGCTACTGCTTTCATACTTCATTTTCAAGGCAGAGGATATTAAGGATTTTGCGAAGTGTTCATTATTATCAAAAATTATTATGTTTACAGGAATTATTTCAATTATTGTCTTTTATTTTTCATCAAAACAGTAAATAAACATGAACCCATTAGTACAGAAATTCGAAGGATTCGAAATTATTTTAGGATCAAATTCTCCTCGTCGTGAGCAACTTTTAAAAGAATTGGGATTAAAATTCCAAGTAATTGCGAAAGATGTTGACGAGACAATACCTATGCAATTTCGCCGTGAAGACATCGCAATGTTTTTAGCAAGAAAAAAAGCATTAGCCTTTAAAGCAGAAGTGCGAGAAAAAGGCATTGTAATTACAGCCGATACATTAGTAGCCGTTGACGATCTTATTTTAGGCAAACCCTCTGATGAAAAAGACGCTGAACGTATGCTTCGGTTACTTTCTGGCCGACGTCATCAAGTAATCACTGGGGTTTGTATAATGTCGAATAGGAAATCAGAGAGCTTCTTCGTTAAAACAGATGTATCATTTAAAACACTTCGAGATGAAGAAATAAAATATTACATCGAAACGTGTAAGCCGCTCGATAAAGCGGGATCTTATGGTATTCAAGAATGGATCGGAATGATTGGCATTGATTATATTCAAGGTTCTTTTTATAATGTAATGGGATTGCCAATAAAAGAACTTTACGAAAACATGATGCGCTTTTAAGAAATGCGGAAGGCCTATCTCCAAATGCATGTTGCAATTGTACTTTGGGGTTTCACTGCAATTCTTGGTAAATTAATTTCATTAGATGAAGGACTATTAGTCTGGTATCGAATGATGTTAAGTTCTATTGCCACATTTATTTTCTTGTTGTCGACTAAAAAATTTGAACGATTATCGTTTAAAGAAGTAAAGCACGTTGCTGGAATTGGCGCCGTAATTACATTACACTGGATTACTTTTTACGGTGCTATTAAAGCATCTAATGTATCGATAGCGATTAGTTGTTTTTCCTCCGTGGCCCTGTTTACGGCTCTCCTCCACCCTTTAATTCGCCGAAAATTACCACAGCGCTCTGAAATTTTATTAGGGGTTGTAGTGATGCTTGGCATTTACATCATCTTCTCTGTTCAACAGTTTTATTTAAAAGGAATATTACTTTCATTAGTGAGCGCTTTATTAGCCTCTATCTTCACTATTTTCAATAAATCATTAAGCGGAAAACATGATCCTGCCTTAATTACGTTTTATGAATTGGGAACAGGATTTTTACTACTCACATTATTTCTTCCTGTATGGTTTTACACCAACCATTCAACAATTGTATTACCCAATCTAAACGATTGGTTTTACCTAATTATACTTTCCGTTTTCTGTACTACCGTAGCATTTACGTTATCGTTGCATGCGTTAAAAAAACTCGACGCATTTACTATGAATTTATCGGTAAATCTCGAACCACTTTACAGCATTGCTTTAGCCATCATCCTCTTTCATGAAGACAAAATGTTGAATACCGGTTTTTACATCGGCAGTTTAATTATTCTATTGGCCGTTGTAGTACACGGCTATAGTAACATAAGAAATGCTAAGAAAATTCAACTAAGGAAAGATAAAAAAGCACCTATTGTTTAATCAAATGAAAACAAGTGAATAAGAAATTCACATATCCAAAATACTAGTTAACTTTTTTACCCTTAGCTACTTTTTCAACAACTTTCAATACTTTAAGGCTTTTCATTTTGAATAGCAAAATGGCTCCCTCACTACCTTCCACAAGGTTATAAGATTCACCACTATAATTGATTTTAAAATTATTTCCATCATGAGAAGCAGGAACAATACGATAAAAACCACTTCTGTCGCTTTGACTACTAAAAACAAAGCTCTTTTCAGATCCATCCTCAAAAGCTACTTTTAAACTATTTACATCAACGACCTGATCAACTGCCCCTGGCGTTTTTGCTTTGATAACAACCTGCTGAATCGATTTACCACTCTTGATGACTAGCTTTCCATCTTCTGTTGTTTTTGTTTTTTCAGCAGTCGTTCCTTTATTTAAAACAATTGGACCAGAAGTATAAAACTGGATTTTTTGAAGTTCGGCTAGCGACAATTTATTTTGGTCTCTAACACTCTGCGTAAAAGGAACTTTTGGAGAGCATGAGGCAAGCAATACACTACTAATTAGCAGTATTGCTGCAAAGAATTTATTGTACATATTTATTTGATTTTGGGTAACTCAACTTACCAAAGATTGTTCCATGATTTTGAATTGGCAATAAATTTACATTATTAATTATGCAATTACTACTTTTTAACGAACTCATATACCTTATAATCAATAAAATCATTTACAGATACGGAGCAGGATTTCACAACATTGCCCTCCATTGTAAATGGAATTTCTTTTTCGCCATACATCGAAGACGAATAAGTACAAAGGAATTTATTATCCCCTTCATATTTTAAATATCCTTTTAATGCCGAATGATGTTCAAAATACATAACCGGTTGTTTCTTTTCAATTTTAATTTCCATCAACCCGTATACTTCATTCTCATATTTACCAGCGAGAGATGCTATTTCGAATTTAGACTTATTGTTCGCCTCTACTTTATCCTCTAGCTTTGAAAACTGATCTATTTCTGCATTTGTATTTTTTTCGAAGCTAGAATAGTAAATTGCATTATAATCACGATAGGGTTGATCGAGGTATGCATCAATAATTTGACGCTTAACGCCATCATACATATAATTAGCATCACTATTTGTTAGTACAACGATACCTAATTTTTCTTCAGGAATTAGACAAACAGCAGTTACAAATCCATCGGCACCTCCACTATGACTAATCATTTTTCTTCCAGCAAAGTCAGATAACTCCCATCCTAAACCATATGCACTAAAATGAGTACTCGGAAAATTCTGACTTAAGTGATTCACTAACATTTGTGGAGTTCGGGTTAGCAAAATTGCCTTCCGCGGAATTACTTGATTTCCGTCATACATTCCGTTCGCCAATAAAGCCGTTATCCAATGTGACAAATCTTTTATGCATGAATTAATGGAAGCTGCGGGTCCGAGATTTCCTAAATCAGGATACGCTAATTTCACTAATTTTCTTTTGAAAAGTGTATAAGGAATGGCGGCATTTGCATCAGTTGTGATTCCATTATATGTAGTTGATGTTCTCGTCATTTTCAAAGGAGCAAAAAATCGATATTTCAAGAAGTCATCCCAAGAGGTATCTGTTGCTAATGGAATAATTTCTCCCGCTGTTAAAAACGCTGCATTACAATATCCGTAAGTATAACGAAAAGGATAGGCGGGCTTATGCAAACGCATTTTATCGATAACTTGCTTCCGCGATAAATTACTTCCCCAATTCAAAAAATCGCCCTGAAAAGTTTCGAGTCCGATACGATGACATAACAGATCGCGTATAGTTACTTCCTTCGTAGAATACGCATCATATAATTTAAAATCGGGCATCCATTTCGTAACTTTATCGTCTAGAGAGATTCTATTTTCCCCATCAAGAATAGCAAGTGCTGTTCCTGTAAATGCTTTCGAATTAGAAGCAATCATGAATAATGTTTCATCCGTAACCGGTGCTTTCGTGGCGACATCTCTTACTCCGTAACCTTTCATTACTTCCACTTTACCATCTTTCACAACGCAAATAGCCATCCCAGGAATATTCCACTGTTCCAATATGCGTGCTATATAGGTATCAAGACTATCTTTTAAAAAAGCGGGTTGAGCATTGATTGACGGTGAAAAAAGTAGTATGAAGACAAACGCGGCTGAAAATATTTTTCTCATATCGATATATTTAGACTCAAAGATAGAAAAATGTGGTTTCGGCGATTTAGCAAAACGATGGTTCAATTAAAAATAAAAGTAAGTACGATGAAATGAGCGACCGGTACTATGTCCATTTCAATTTTATTGTAAGAAGATAAAAATTTAAATGCAAGACCTTTTGAAAATAGAATTACCCTTTTTGCTATAAGCTGATGCACAAATAGTATATAGATCAAAAAAGAAAATTCAGTAAAAAGGCCAATCCATTTGGATCAGCCCTCTATTTTCTGTGACCGGAACGAGATTCGAACTCGTACACCTTTCGGCGCCACCCCCTCAAAGTGGTGCGTCTACCAATTTCGCCACCCGGCCATTTCCCAATTTTAAATGGGAGTGCAAATATAATTTATTGCTTTAATTATTTTTTAATCCAGCATAATTGTGTTGAATTATTTCCTGCTACTACTGAAATACGATACATTCCCGAAGCCAATGCATTTAATTCGGAAAGACTAATGGTTGCTGAAGAATAGTTATCTAGCGATTTATCTAAAGCCAAAAGTAATGAACCCGTAACAGCATAAACATTCACCTTCAATTTACTCCCTGAAGAATTATTGACTTTTAAATAACAATCACCGTTTGAAGATGGATTAGGAAACACGTTGACGGAAAAATCTGAGGCTTGATGAATATTCAAACCAACATTAGTTGATGAATTACGATAAATATCTCTATATCGAATACTGCTAACAATTTCATTAGCCCCTAATACGGTAGTATTGATTTGCAATTCCGGTATTTTAGAGTTCGTTGCCAACCATTTGTATTCACGCGTTTTATTGCGTGGGAAGCCGAATCCGAATCCCAGCGTATCGAGGTAAAGTGAATCTTTACCCGTTAATTCCGATACCACACGTACGGTATTAAATGTTCCGAAAGGAGTTGTTAATGCACCCCAACCATCTACATGATTTACTCGATGTTGCTGCCCTTCTACATAACCAATGCTTGGAACCGACAAAGAATAATTAGAGTCGGATGAATCTGCATTACCAAAATTTAATGGAAAATGGTAAATTATATCCTTGGCAGAGTAAGGAATGGGAGCTGTTGCTCCTGAAATATTGGCACCGAAACCTGTTTGTTGGTACAATGATGATGAACAATAATAAAAATTATACACATCACTCACGGGAATTGCACCGCCAGCCGCCGACAAATCAATCCCTCTAGATGCAACATTTGCTCTATTCGGATTTATTGGAGAGTTAATAAAATAGAATGCGTATAAAGCTGCAGTTGCCGAAGTGGCTAAAAACGTATCAACATCTTGAGAGGTGTATTGCAACCCTGAATAATCCCATGTATAATTAGCACCTGTGAGCGCTACATCGGTGCCAATAGGAGCGAAATTTGCAATACTAACTCTAAGCGTATCGCCGGCTACCGCCATATCAGAATTTACGATAGTAATTTGAGCCTCAGACGACTGAACACTTATCAGCAAGTAACAAATAGCTATAACAAACCGTATATTTTGTATCATAATTTCAAAGATAATGAAGTATATTAAATAAAAAAGGGATGAACGCTGTTCACCCCTTTGGGAAATCATTTTTTAATACACTTAAGCGTTTACAGAAAGACTATTGATTGCCGTATTGATTGCTTCAAAGTTTGGAATATCTCCAGCACTTTCAAGAACTTCGGCATATTTCACCACGCCTTCTGCATCAATAAGAAAAGCCGAACGTCGAGCAGTTCCTTTCATTCCGAATACAAACTCAACATACTGAGATCCGAAAGCTTCGCAAACCTCTTTGTTGTAGTCAGAAGCTAATGTAAAATTAAGTTCTTGATCTTGTTTGAATTTTGCCAATGTGAATAAGGTATCGGTAGAAATTCCAATCACATTCACCTTTGCAGAATTATACTTTGCAATATCGTCGCGAACTGAACATAACTCCTTTGTGCAAACACCAGTAAATGCTGCAGGGAAAAACAGAATCAATGTCGCTTGACCTTTAATTGATTCGTTTGTGATTGTTTGTTTCTCAGAATCCACAACTGTGAATGCTGGTACATTTGAGCCTATGCTTAATGCCATGTTTTATTTTTTTTAATGCTATTACAATTTGAGTTTGCGAATTTACGACTAACCATCGAATAACTAAACAATTTCAATAGAAAAGGATATTAATTAAACAGCCGTTTTTCATCTCTTAGTGCAGCAACACTCCACCAAAATACTCAAAATCAATACTAAAGCCCTAACTTCTTAGCTTCATTCCAATAAACATCCATTTCTTCTAACGACATCGATTGAAGATGGTGTCCGTTAGCTGCGGCATTATCTTCTAAATAGCGAAATCTTCGAATAAATTTTTTATTTGTTCTTTCGAGCGCATCCTCCGGATTAATATTTTTAAAGCGAGCGTAATTTACAAGGGCAAAGAGCAGATCACCAAATTCCTCCTCCGACTTCTGCTGATCACCTTTTGCAATTTCAACTTTAAATTCTTCAAGCTCCTCCTCTACCTTTTCAAAAACCTGTTCAGGTTGCTCCCAGTCAAAACCAGCAGATCGGGCTTTTTCTTGAATTCGCATCGACTTCACAAGAGCAGGCAATGAAACGGGAACCCCTTCTAAAACCGAAGTTTTTCCTTCTTTAAGCTTTAATTGTTCCCAATTACGGCTTACTTCTGCCTCATCGGCCACCTGAACATCACCGTAAATATGAGGATGGCGATGTATCAATTTTTCACAAAGGCTATGTATTACAGATGTAATGTCAAATTCATTCGTTTCTGAGGCAATTCGGGCATAAAACACAATATGCAGGAGAATATCACCCAGCTCTTTTTTAATTTCCGTTCGATCATCATCAAGAATAGCATCCGCTAATTCGTATACTTCTTCAATGGTGAGGTGACGTAACGACTTCATCGTTTGCTTTTTATCCCAGGGACATTTCGTACGCAAATCGTCCATTACATTTAGCAGCCGCTCAAAAGCCTCGAGTTTTTCCTTCATTGTTGTCATTCGGCAAAGGTAACACATCCATTTTCATCAACCATAACATGAATAATATCGAATCAATAGGGATTTCATTCACTAAATCGATCGAGGTTTCGTATTTTCGCACACCCGAATTTCGATGAAAAAGATCTCTTTCATATTGATTTGCAGCTTTATTATAGCATGTACACCAAACGTACAGGCTCAGCAGTCTATGGCTCCTGGACAATGGCAGTTCGGTGGAAAAATACAGGAAGGGTTTATTATTGCTCATCGCAGCTCAATTGTACACCTGCAAAAAGAACATGTAAAAGGAATTGAAATCGATAGATTATGGCAAACTGATGGGAGCGCAAATTGGCATCACTTATACAATTTTCCTTTAATTGGTTTCGGATATCAATTCTTTTATCTCGGCAACAAAGAAGAATTAGGCAACGGGCAATGCATTACGGGATTAATTCATTTTCCTATTTTGAAAAATAAACGTATGCGCCTCAATTACAAATTAGGATTAGGAATAGGATACGTAGATAAACCATTTAACTTAACCGACAATTACAAAAATCTAATAATTGGTTCGCATTTCAACGCCGCAATAACTACGGGTTTACAATACCGTTTCCGATCAAATAGATATAATCAGTTTTATACAGGAATCGACTTTACGCATTTCTCGAATGGAGCTAGCAAAGTTCCTAATTTAGGAATTAACATAACAACTGCCAATATTGGTTTTATGCACTGCTTCGGGAAAGACACGCAGTTAAAACGTGATACCAATGCGATAACAAAAAATAAAAACGAAACAACATTTCTAGTTGCATTTGGTGCCAAAGAATTATACCCGCCTAAAAATGCAGTTTATGGCGTTGTCATATTTACCGGCGACAGGAATTATCGCGTGTCTCAAAAAAGCAAGTTAGGGGCAGGAACAGATTTCTTTATTGACAATTCTACTCCAGCGAAATTATTTGGCGACTCTATCTTCATTTCTGGATTTAAATCTATGGCAAGAGGTGGAATTCATGTAAGCTATGGATTAGAAATTGGCAGATGCAGTGGCTACATTCAAACTGGATATTACGTTTATACTAAAGTAAAATCAGACGGAAATATTTACAGTCAACTATCCATTCGTTATCTATTCACCAAACATCTTTTTGCATGTTTCAATCTTAAAACACACTATGCAAGAGCCGACTATTTTCAATACGGAATTGGATATAAAATATAAAGATGAAAAAGCTAACCATTATCATTTTACTTTCTGTTGTATTTAGTTCATGCAAAGACGCATGCGACTGCTTTAAAGGAACAGGTGAAGTGACTACAGAAATTCGATCAACCGGGTTGGTCAATTCAGTAGACTTAGGAAACAATATAGATCTCGTAATTCATTACGATACCGTCACCAAAATACGAGTAACAGGAGGCAGTCATTTACTAGAAAAGATTACTACAAAAAATGAAAACGGACTACTAAGAATTAGAAACGCCAATAAATGCAACTGGGTAAGAGATTTCGCTCCCGAATTAATAGTTGACTTATGGGTACCCACATTAAGCGGAATATACATTGAAAATGCAAGTGGGAATATTACATTTACGGATACCCTACCCGTTAGTGATTTCAGACTAGACAGTTTTAATAGTAGCGGGAATTATCATTTCAAACTAAAAAACGGGATGGCTACCTTGGCACTTCATAATGGATCATCAGATTTAATTGCAGAAGGGGAGTTAGGGAATTTATATCTGTATGGAGCAGGATACGGAAAAATGGATTGCGTTAAATTAATTACAGGAAATGCCTACATCAACAACAGAGGCACCAACGGATTTTATTTAAACTGCACAAACATTTTAGAAGCCACTATTAATGGAATCGGGAATGTATATTACACAGGGAATCCTGCAATTATTAAAAAAACAGAAACCGCAAGCGGTAAATTAATACAACTATAGAACGTGCTAGTACTACAAAACTTATTATTTGAATTCGGATCGAGGGTGCTTTACAGTGACCTTGATTGGCATATTAAAGTAAATGAAAAAATTGGCTTAATAGGCGCGAACGGAACTGGGAAGTCGACACTTCTAAGGGTGATCAGCGGAGAATATTCGCCAACAGGAGGAACTATTTCGAAAAGGAATGACTTAATATTAGGGTTCCTCAACCAAGACTTGTTAAGCTATTTATCCGAAAAATCAATTTTGGATGTAGCAATGGAAGCCTTCGAACGTGCGAACGAACTACACCTTCAAATTGAAGAATGCCTAAAAGAATTAGAGCATGACCACTCGGATGCCCTACTCGACCGACTACATCGTGCTCAAACGGAATACGAAGCATTAGATGGATATTCGCTTCAACATAGAACAGAAAGCATACTTGAAGGATTGGGTTTTTCGACCACAGATTTATCGCGACCGCTAAAAGAATTTTCGGGAGGATGGAGAATGCGCGTAATGCTTGCAAAAACATTGCTGCGCAAGCCAAACTTACTTCTACTTGATGAGCCTACCAATCACCTTGACTTACCATCGATTCAGTGGCTTGAAGAATATTTAAAAGAATATGAAGGCACTGTAGTAATTGTATCGCACGATAGGTACTTTCTCGACAAAATTGTAAACAGAATAGCCGAAATTGAACATCAGCAATTAACTGTTTATACTGGGAATTACACTGAATATCTTGAAGAAAAAGCAGAGCGACAAGAACTGCAAGCGAACCAGTTTAAGAATCAAGAAAAATACATCAAAGAGCAAGAGCGATTCATAGAACGATTTAAAGCAAAGGCCTCAAAAGCGAGCGCTGTGCAATCGAGGGTAAAAGCGTTAGCCAAACTAGATCGTGTAGAAGCAGTAGAGGGACCATCAGCAGCTATTAGAGTACGATTTGCTGTGGATAAAAATCCGGGGCGAGTAATACAAAAACTAGAAATCGAAGACAAACGTTATGGCAACCAAGTGATCTTTCATCGCACAGGTGCAGAAGTAAGTCGAGGCGATAAAATCGCATTTGTAGGTGCCAACGGAAAAGGGAAATCAACGCTATTAAGAATGCTCGACGGAAGCGAACTCTTCGAAGGAAAAGCTGAACCAGGACATAATGTAGTTCCTGCATTTTACGCGCAACATCAACTCGAAAGTTTAAATAAAGAACATACCGCATTAGAGGAACTTCAAGTTTACGCTCCCGATGAAACCGATACCTATTTAAGAGCATTATTAGGCGCCTTCCTCCTAAAAGGAGATGAAGTATTTAAAAAAATAAAAGTACTTTCAGGAGGAGAAAGAGCACGGGTAGCATTAGCGAAAACGATATTAGCAAAAGCTAATTTCTTGTTGCTCGATGAGCCC
>CAIRUC010000083.1 GCA_903881665.1 uncultured Bacteroidota bacterium
AGCAGAATCTGGGGTTGCCTTAGCCGAAACAATGCTACTTAATCCTGATCCAAATAAAGTCTGGCGCGCTGATGGTAATATTTACGAAATAAATACAACCGATGCAACGATACGAATACGATTGTTTTCTGAAGCTGGCAAAATAGACATTAATAAAGCAAATCAAACTGTATTACAAAGTCTGATGACTTTTGCACCTATTGATACCGATCAACAAAGCAAATTGGTTAATGCCATTCTTGACTGGCGTGATGCCGATGATCTGGTGCAAATAAACGGTGCTGAAAAAGTAGAATATCAAGAAGCAGGGCTTAACTATCAACCTAGCAACAAGCCTTTTGAATCAATTGAAGAATTACAGTTAGTATTGGGTATGGACAAGTCCGTGCTGTCTTGGATTGAACCCTTGGTGACTGTTTATTCCCAACAGCCTCAAGTTTCATTGCCAATTGCAAGCAGAGAAGTTTTACAAGCAATATCTGGGTTAGATGCAGGATTAATAGACTCTTATATTGTCATGAGACTGGACAATGCTAAAAATAATATACCTGCCCCACCTTTTCCAGTCAACACAGGACAGAATAACTCAGCAGGCGCTAATAATATACTTACCCTCGTTTCTGAAGCACTAATTGATGATGGCTCAAGAGCCTCGCTCAGTGTGGTCATAAAAAAATCCGATAACGGTGGAAAAACCCCATTTCAGATATTGAAGTGGCAACACGTAACAGCAAATAATAAATCGTTATTTACTGATGCAATGAGTGAACTAGTCGTAAAACAATATGCTGAACCTGAACTCAACAATTGATCTTAACTTTAAGCAGTTCTTCCGTTGGTGGAAAAAAGAGCTTAACTTCCTGTTGCCTGAAAAAATAAAGAACCTTGTAAATGAACAGCAAGGCGTTATTTTCATTAGTACTAACGGCCAGAAACTCATTCTGACTTACCACCATAACGAGCAAGTCGAGCACTTAATAACGCTTGACCGAGATGCAAAGACCTTTACCATTCAAAGTCTTTATGACAAAGATGAACGTTTAGTTAAAGCGCCAGTAATACTCAGATTATCTGAACAAGATGCCATCCAAAAGGTACTCAGTTTACCCGTCGCCGCAAAAGAAAACATTAACCAAGTTGTCGCTTATGAGCTTGATCGCTACACACCATTTAAGGCAGAGCAGGTTTATTTTGCAGTTAAGCCATTACCCGGAATCAATGAACCTGGGCAACTAAATGTCAGACTGATATTAACGACCAAAGAACTACTCGACGGACTTTATGAAGATGTCAAAGCAATGGGAATATCGCCATTGTTCGTCGATTATGAGGGCTTACCCAATAATATTGAAAATACTGACTATAATTACAATTTATTACCTGAAAAGTTAAGACAACAAACTGCAAGATTGCCACAATTAATTCATTATGGCCTGATATGCTTATGTTGCTTGTTATTACTATCTGTCATTGCCATGCCTGTTTGGTTTGAATATCAAACCGTTGAGCGATTACGTTTAAATGCCACGTCATTAGAAAAAGAGGCTAAAAAAGTTAAAGCGATGCAATCTTCCATTGATGCTGTTATAGATGAAACCAGTCAATTGATTAAGGAAAAAAATGCAACACCCAGTGTACTTCTTATGCTAAATACCTTAAGCACCTTAATTAAAGATGATACGTGGTTAAGTTATGCACAATATTCTGATGGACATTTGCAAATACAAGGCGAATCAACAACTGCTTCAACGCTCATTGCCCTTCTGGAAGAATCTGAATTGTTTGTTAATGCCCGCTTCGCTTCACCGGTAACACAAGATAGCATCAGTAAACTTGAACGGTTTCAAATTACGGTTGATGTTGCTAAAGAAAAAGGCACTACCAGTGATAAAAAATAAAAAAATAGATCTATTCACACCCGAACTACAACAACGTTGGCTAGCCTTAAGCATATTAATTGTCGTTGTGATAATCATTTTTTTAATCGTTATTTTGCCTTTAATAACCAAGAAAATAGAACTTAGTGAAGTAAAAAATAATTTCGTCGTCAAGTTACAGCAATACGAGCGCATTTTAGCCAACAAAGATGTAGTTTCTACCAATATGGCTAATATAACCAATGAACATAAATCTCAGGGGTATTTTAACAGTCAAGAGACTGATGCTTTGGCCTCGGCAGAAATGCAGGAATTTATAAAAAAAGCAATTGTTGATGCCGGTGGCCAATTAAGTAGCACGCAAGCATTACCGGTAAGCAGTGATGATAACTTTAATAAAATTACTGTTAGAGTCAGAATGACTGGCAATAGTGAAGCATTGCGAGCCGTACTTTATAAAATAGAAACATCCGAACCCTTAATCATTATTGATCAAATTGATATAAGACCTATGCGTGGAACAAGGAACAGAATGACACGCCAGATTGAGTCCAGCAATGAATTGAATATTAATTTTCAAGCCGTTAGTTTTATGAGAAAACCAGCATAATGAATAGTAAACTCCTAGCTGGCTTAGTCTATTTTTGTATAGCCTGTATCTTAATTATTATTAGTGAGTGGTTTTATGCATCATGGACAGAAAAAACGATTTTGACATCCTTAACCCCTACAAGCACAAAAATATCGCCTGAAGAAATGCCCCATATAGAACTCAACGAGC
>CAIRUC010000084.1 GCA_903881665.1 uncultured Bacteroidota bacterium
AATTACCTTTCGCATAATCTCAACCCCCTCGTTACACCACGCAACTACAACATCAGATACCGTATCAGTACTTGCCTTTACAAAATCCTTCTGACTTTGCCCATACTTATTGCCAATCGTTGTTCCGTCAACTGCCATGTCTTCTATTTTGTTCGCTTATCCTGTAATCTTCGTCAGACTTATCCTTAAAGAACGTAACCGAATTTAAAAACTCAATCACATTCAATTCAAAGAAGTAATCCCACTTGCTCCGGTCATTATTCGCCATTGCATTTATCGTTGCAACCCAACCCCACTTTTTATTAAATGTTCCTGTATTGTCTTGTTCATTTCCTTCAACTCCTCCATCAAACAAGTTTCGATACTTTCCTGCAATGCCTCGTAGTATTTGCAAAAAAAAAGCATGATTGGATATGCAGTTGAGATTTTCATTTCATTATAAAATAAATCTGCTATCTCTTTATGATTTGCTCCATCATATTTTTTTCTCTTCCCATACCATGTTTTTTCAACACAAATTGCAGCTAAGATGTTATGAATCTGATTTACAATTTCAGTACTTTCCTTTGTGAAAAATGTTGAATCTATAAATTGAGATGCTGTCAATTCTTGTTGCTTCCAAATGACTTCAAATCTTCGTCCTTTTACTTTGAACTTCATTTTAACTTTCTTATTCCCGGTCAAAGTTTCAATCTGATTGAACTCTTCTAACTGCTTTTTGAGTTCGCGGATAGGTAAATCTTCAATCTCGTCTTCACTCTTTCCACTTATCTCAGCTAACATTTTAACCTTGCGCATGATTGGGTCTTGTTCCATTTCTGAAATGCGTTTGCAGGTTAAAAACTGTTTTATTGAAAGTTGGTTATAATTCGTTATCATCAGTTTTAAATATAAAAAGTTAGTGATTTTGCTTAAATCGAAATAGTCGAATATTTCCCTGCGGGTCTGTTGGTCAACTTCAATAGAGCCACATAACGTAGGGCGTCTAAAGTATGGTTCATAGTATCAATTGGTTTGCCTGTGTACTTGCCTTCATTGTCCTTTTCCCATTGATAGCCTCTGAGTTCTTTGATTACGTTTGTGCTGCGTTTAGTTACACAGATTTCAAAACGTCTTAATATGTCAATCCCTATCTTGATTGAATCAGCACCTTTAACGGCTGGGTGTACATTGAACCCTTGCCTTCTCAACTCCTCAATTGATTTCGGTTCAGCACTATCACATATCAATTCCTTTCGGTCGAATTGTAAGGTCTTTAAGAAGTTACCGATGTCATTATTGGTCATGTTGGTTCGGAATAGTAATTCATCAATCCATAACTTACCCTCAGATTTAAAGACCGTTATTAAAGTTGTTGGGTCATTTGAAAACCCAAAATCCATTCCATGAGAAACGAGTGTCGCATCCTTTGGAATCTCATCTACTTGTTTCCAATTGTCAAAGATTGTCCCTTGCACCGAACCGATTTCACCAAGTCCATAAACCCGCCACCAGTTAGCCCAATATGTAGATGTTGCTGCTTTTAATTGTGCTGCCTCAATATCATTTACGGTTGTTTCAGGTAG
>CAIRUC010000085.1 GCA_903881665.1 uncultured Bacteroidota bacterium
ACCTTTGAACGAAAGGCCAATAATGAATATTTACAAATGGACCCATCCAATGCTTAACCGGGTTCCAAATGTCAACCCAAATAATAAAGTCAGAGTTATCATTTAAAACTAATTCTGTCAACCTATTTCAGGCTGGGACAGTTTACGGTTCGCGAAGCGGGTTTGGGCTGACGCAATTTAGCTGACGCAATGGGATACGCAAAATCAAATCCTTTCATCCGCGTTCAAAACTGAATCTCGTTTTGATTGAGAAACCAATGGGCTACCAAATTAAAAATTCAAAATCCCTTTAATCCTTTCAAATCTTTTTATCTTCGAAGGAGCGAATCCGTGTTCTGAAATGTATCTCGTTATTGTTAGAGAATTTCATGGGTGATAAAATTGCGTAGCAATCTCCGCGTCCGCTAAAAGCACCCGTAGCATACCGCGGACAGAACTTTTTCATAGCGCCCTCCGCGTTTAAATTGAATCTCGTTTTGATTGAGAAACCAATGGGCTACTCAAGATCAAATCCTTTTTAATCCTTTTAAATCCTTTCATCCGTGTTCCCCTGCAGTAGAGTCGAAATAGTCATATTCAAAAAACAAATTCCGGACGACACACTGCAGGGCTATTCAAAATAGTCGAAGACGATAAATCTGCGTAAATCATAAAGTCCATAAAAATCTGCGGCCCATCGAGGATTTCGTTTTGATTGAGAAACCCAAATCGGCTTCGCCTAACTGTAAGCCCCGAAGGGCTAAACAGTAAACCTCACTTCAAATGCTCCTCAATCTCTCCCTTCGGAAAATACCCCGTGCCTGTCCAAACAATTTGTTTGTTTTTATAAATCATGATAGTAGGGATTTCGGTGATTTGTAATTCTGCTGTTAGCGCTTTATTTTGATCGGTATCTACGCGAACGATTTTTATTTTACTGCCCATTTCTTTTTCAATGGCATCTAATTCAGGTTTTAATTTTTTGCAAGGCCCGCACCATGTCGCGAAGAAATCAAAAACGATAAGGTTATTAGAAGCAATTAATTTATCCATGTCCATTTTCGACATCCCTGTTGCTGCAGGAGCTATAGCTACACCTGAACTAACTTCATCGGGTAATCCTGCGGCTCTCCATTTCATTATTCCTCCTGCAAGTTCATAAACTTTGCTGAATCCCATGGTGCGTAGTTTAGCAGCAGCACTCGCACTGCGTCCACCGCTAAGGCAATACACAAACAAAGGTGAATCGTGATTCAATGTTTTAGCTTGTGCTTCAAAATTATCTCCGTTCCAATCGATGTTTTGTGATTTAGCGATATGTCCTTTTTCATATTCTCCGGGAGTTCTTACATCGAGTAATATGCCATTAGGAGTTTCAGCAAATTTCTTTTGGAAATCAACTGCGCTTAAATTTACATTGCCTGAATTTTGTCCGTTGCTGCATGCGTTTGTTAATGCAACAATAAACAAGACGAATAGAAGATTCAGTTTTTTCATTGATAGTATAGAGTTGTATGATTGCAGTAAAGCAATATTGTTTTGATAAATTTAAATCGAACGAACGATAGCCGCAGTAAACAGCAATACTAAATTACAGTTTTTCTGATTGCAACAGAAAAGCGATACAAAATACGCACTTATAAGTTCTGTTGAATAATATCTTCGAGCTGACGAGCGGCTACCACGCCTGATGTTCTCCATTTGATTTCGCCCTTACGGAAGAGGATGAGGGTAGGGACACCTTGAATTTGAAAAGCGGCAGCAGCTTGAGGGTTTTTATCGACATCAATTTTTAAAACCAAAGCTTTATCGCCCACATTATTTTTTACCTCTTCAAGAATGGGCTTCATCATTTTACAAGGGCCGCACCATTCTGCAAAGAAATCGACCAACACCGGTTTATCGCCATTGATGATTTCAGAAAAATTTGAATTTGCCATTTTTATTTAGTTGTTTTTACCTCTTCGAAAGAGACCTCTAGAGGCTCATTGGGTACTGTGGTAGGGTACGACGCGTTAGAGCAGCACGATTTATTAGCGATAGCTTGATACAAAAACCATGCTCCGGGAAGTATCAGCAGCCATTGACTGTCGATAACTCCCTGGTAGATGATTAATGCTCCTAACGCTCCACGGAAAATCCGCATGGCGTGTATCATTTTTTATCGGTTGTATCCATTTTAAACGGTACGTACAACGGACAAAAGCTCACGATGCTTGTCAATAGAAACACTACCGATAACACTAATAAGATAGAAGCTGTCATGCCCGTAATTTTACCTGCTGAATACAAGTAGAAAACTACTGCTGCAACAATGATACGTAAGATACGGTCGAGGGAACCCATGTTCTTTTTCATAATGGTCTGATTTGATGTTTCAAAAGTATATTGAAAGGTAAGTGTTTTTGGTGACTAAAGTTACATAGTGAAGAAAAAGATTGTTTCAACAAATAATATTTTCCTAAAAAGAAGATTATCAATTAAATACAGGTTTCTGTAATGATAAATATCAGCGATGTAGAAATAGCAACATTAGTCTATTTTCTACAAATCTCAATATGGGGTACAGCAAGTTCCCCCCCTAATTAAAATTACAAAAAAATCTCCAAATAGTCGGGAGTTAAACGCTTACAAACGGATAAGTGAAGTTGGCAGATGCTAAGTTCATATTAGTAAAAAAAATAGGTAGTTATTTAAATTGAATATTCCTTTAAATAATTCTTATGAGATAATGATCGCAGAAAAATATTTTTACTATTTTGCTTTTTGTATATTTTTAATGTATACATTTAATTAATTATCTGTGAAGTTGATTAGTGTTTTTTAATCTGACTGTTTGTGCTAATCGCGCAAATTGTCTTAATGCTACTCTTATGTACTTTATTTTGAGTGAGATTTTGTTGTTTTTTAATATTAGGTTGATTAGGGATTTTTCCTTTTCATGCTTCTATTGTGGTTTCGGGCGAAACAATAGTGTTTTTAAAATTGAAATTTTTAATTCCTTATCATATGAAAACAACACTTACTTTAATTTTATTCCTCGGGCTTTTTGCGTTTTCCCCAAACCTTGCCAAGGCTCAGTCAATTGGCGATACATACATTGTTAATGCTGCACCCCAAGGCGGATTTACACAATCGGTATTAAACATTGTTTTAACCGATACTGTTGATGTGTCATCGATTATAGTTAAAGTGGGTTCTTTAGATGGTAGCCAAGACTTAT
>CAIRUC010000086.1 GCA_903881665.1 uncultured Bacteroidota bacterium
AAATATTAGTAAGTATTAATTTCAATATTTCATTAGTTAAATCATTCACATTGTGTCTTTTATTATAATTTTGCAGTATGCAACTATTATCCCCTACTCACTTTCCTGATTATGAATTGATCGATTGTGGTGAATTTGAAAAATTAGAACGTTTTGGTAAATATATTACCATTCGTCCTGAACCTCAGGCAGTTTGGAAACGAAAAATGGAGTATAAAGAATGGGAAAAATGTGCACATGTTAAATTTATTTCAAAATCGAGCTCTGCTGGTACTTGGAAAAAATTTAAGGAGATGCCAGATCAATGGAAAATTAAATATCATGTGGGTAATTCTGATATTACTTTCCGATTAGGTCTAACATCATTTAAACATGTTGGGGTTTTTCCTGAACAGGCAGTTAATTGGGACTTTATTTATAATCAGGTTACTAAGATTAAAAAGTCGGTCGATCAACCTCGCGTACTAAATTTATTTGCTTACACAGGTGGTGCTTCTTTAGCTGCAAAAGCTGCTGGTGCCGATGTTATTCACCTCGATTCTATTAAACAAGTGGTTTCGTGGTCGAAAGAGAATATGGAACTCAGTAATCTCGATAATGTTCGCTGGTTAGTGGAAGATGCCATGACTTTTGTTCGTAGAGAAGTAAAACGTGGAAAAAAATACCATGGTATTATTCTCGATCCACCAGCTTATGGGCATGGACCAAATGGTGAGAATTGGAAATTAGAGGAAATGATCAATGAAATGATTCATAGTGTTGCTCAAATACTTGAACCTCAGGACTCTTTCCTTGTATTAAATACGTATTCATTAGGGTTTTCAGCACTTATTATTCAGAATTTAGTGAAGGAAGCCTTTGGTAAAAGAGCTGATACAGCTCAATGGGGAGAGATTTTTTTACCGGCTACTTCTGGAGTAAATTTACCTTTAGGGGTATTTGCTCGTTTTGGAGTGTAAACTTTTCCTTGTTTATAACGTACGAATTAAGAATAGAAGACGTTGTTATTTAAACAATCGTTATTGTTAATTTTGTATAGATGCAAGTTGAATCGAATTATCATGAGTTAATAAGGAAGCTAGATGCTTTCATTAGGAAGTATTATAAGAATCAATTAATACGTGGAGCTATTTATGCTTTTACTTTATTACTTGGTTTTTATTTAGCAGTTACCTTATTGGAATCATTTGCTTGGTTCAGTACAATAGTACGATCCCTACTCTTTTGGTGTTATGTTTTATCTACCGCTTTCGTTCTTTGGAAATTGGTACTTACTCCGATCTTCCATTTAAATCGTATTGGAAAAATTATCAGTCACGAAGAGGCTGCTAAAATTGTAGGTGAACATTTTATTGATATTAAGGATAAACTTATAAATACTTTACAATTACATAATCAAACTCAACAGACTAATCAATCTATAAATCTCGATTTAGTTTATGCATCAATTCAACAAAAAAGTACTGAGCTTCGTCCGGTATCATTTACAAATGCAATTGATTTAGGTACCAATAAAAAGTATCTGCGCTATGCTGCTATTCCATTCGTTATTTTTATAGGAATGTTATTTATTGCTCCTAGCTTATTAACGGATTCTACAACGCGTTTACTTCAACATAATACATCTTTTAAAAAACCGGCTCCATTCGAATTTAATATTATAAATAAAGCATTACAGGCAACTCAGTTCGACGATTTTACTGTAGATGTAAAAATAACCGGAAAAGAAATTCCTCAGGAGGTTTATGTAGAAGTAGGTGGAAATACGTTCCGTTTAGAAAAGCAAAGTAAATTGAATTTTAATTATACATTTAGAAATATTCAAGGAGATGTTTCTTTTCGTTTATTGGCCGATGGTTTTAATTCAAATGATTTTGTTTTAAAGGCCGTGCCTAATCCAGTAATTGTAAACTTCGGAATTACTCTCTATTATCCCGCTTACCTTGGAAAGAAAAATGAAATTATAAAAAATACAGGCGATCTTTTAATTCCAGCTGGTACACGTGTGTTATGGAATTTTGGAACACAAAATACGTCTAGTGTAAATATTCGTTTTTCTGATACTGCTTATACTTTAGCTCAACAAGAAGAAAATAAATACAGCTTTAATCATCGATTTTTACAGAGTACACAATACACAATAAGAAGTAGTAATCGTTTTATGCAGGGTAAGGATTCTATGCAATATTCAATTACTGTAATTTCTGATCAGGTTCCTACTATTCAATTAGACGAGCAACGCGATTCAGCATCTTATCAACGCGTTTATTTCCGTGGATTATCACGCGATGATTACGGAATAAGTAAACTGCAATTTAAATATCGTTTTATAAAAAAAGAAGGTGAGCCGGTTAATGAAAATCCTATTACACTTAATATTCCAATTAACCATTCTACACAAGAGCAGTTCTTTCATTATTGGGATTTAAATCAAATCGGTTTAAAAACAGGTGATGAATTAGAATACTATTTTGAAGTATGGGATAATGACGGTGTAAAAGGCCCTAAAAGTGCCCGCTCTCAATCGAATGTTTTTAAAACACCTTCTTTAGGTGAATTAGCAAAAGATGCTGAAGAAAAAAATAAAGCATTGAAAGATGATATGGAGGCCGCCATTAAAAAGGCAAAAGATCTTCAAAAAAATCTAGATGCAATTCAACGTGATTTATTGAACAAGAAAAGTCTAGATTTTGAAGACAAGAAAAAAATAAACGAAGTCCTTAAACAACAGAAAGAGCTCGAGAAAAAAATGGAGGAGCTGAAGGATCGTAACGAGAAGAATAATAAACAACAGAATGAATTAAAGAAGGAGGACCCTACCCTAGCCGAAAAACAAAAGCAGCTGCAGGATTTATTCGAAAAGTTAATGTCGCCAGAAATGAAGAAAATGATGGAGGAGTTAGAAAAACTAATGTCCGAAGTCAATAAAGAAAAACTTCAAGAAAAAATGGACCAGATGAAACTCGATAATAAAGATCTCGAGAAACAACTGGAGCGGACACTTGAGTTATATAAACAGTTGGAGCTGGAACAGAAAATGAAGGAGACAGCAGATCAATTGGAACAGTTATCAAAGGATCAAGATAAATTAGCCGATAAGGCTGATGAAAAAAATGCAGACTCTGATAAAATGAAAGAAGATCAGAAGGATTTAAATAAACAGTTCGACGATCTTAAAAAGAGCTTAGATGATATTGAAAAGAAAAACCAGGAGCTTGAATATAGTCAGGAATTAAAAGATTTCGATAAAGAACAGGAGTCGATTGATGAGGATATGCAGAATAGCGAACAGCAGCTTTCTCAAAAGCAAAATACGAAAGCTTCTAAAAGTCAAAAGAGTGCGGCTAAGAAAATGAAGGACCTTGCCGATAAGATTAATCAGAATCAGAAAGAAGAGCAACAAGAACAAGCCGAAGAGGATATGAACGCGATGCGTGCATTACTCGAGAACTTGTTGAGGTTCTCATTCAACCAGGAATCTTTAATGGAAGACCTTAAAACGGTGGATGTGAATAATCCTAAGTTCCTTAAAATGTCACAACAGCAAAGAAAATTAAAGGATGATGCTAAGGTACTTGAAGATTCTTTATTAGCTTTGAGTAAGCGTGTTATGAAGATTTCATCTACAGTAAATGAACAAATAACTGATATTCATGCTAATACCGAAAAAGCAATAGGAAATTTACAGGAAAGACAAGTGCAAGTGGCTAGAGCTAATCAGCAGTATATAATGACAGCAGTAAATAATTTAGCTTTGTTGTTGAGCGAATCACTTGATCAGCAACAACAACAAATGATGCAGCAGCCAAGCAACTCGGCATGTAAAAAACCAGGACAAGGAAAGCCGAAGCCTGGACCATCGGCGGGTGATGTAAAAAAGATGCAAGAAAAGCTTGCAAAGCAACTCCAAGAAATGAAGGGTAAGCTTGAAAACGGAAAAAAACCGGGAGAAAAAGGAGAAAAAGGTAAGCCCGGTGGTCAAGGCGGAATGAGCGAAGAGTTAGCAAGAATGGCCGCTCAGCAAGAAGCTTTAAGAAACGCAATACAGCAATTAGATAAAGAAAGTAACAAAGACGGCAAAGGAAAGCTCGGAGATTTGCAGAAAATTGCTCAGCAAATGGAAGAAACAGAGAAAGATATTGTTAATAAGCGCATCAATGAGATCACAATGCAGCGTCAGCAGGAAATATTAACTCGACTCTTAGAATCCGAAAAAGCAGAGCACGAACGAGAGATGGAAGAGAAAAGAGAGTCAAATCAAGGCCGTGATATTACCCGTGCTCCTCCCCAATTTGAGGAATATAAACGGCTTAAATTAAAAGAAACGGAATTGTTGAAAACCATCCCACCAAATTTTACAACCTTTTACAAAAACTTAGTTAATTCGTACTTCCAAAGTATTGAGGACTGATAGAATGATGAACACCGAGAAATACACCAATGCCATGCAGATTATTTCACAACCTGAAAGCATTAATTTAGTTGAAAAACTAATTGATGAAATAAAAACTGATCATAGTATTCAAGAAGAATGCTACGGAAATATGTTGGTTGCGGTAACCGAAGCAGTCAATAATGCCATGCAACATGGTAATAAATTTGATCCTGAAAAGAAGGTTAATATCGTTTATGAGATAGATTCTGATCAAATTTCTTTCGTTATTTCGGATGAAGGACACGGTTTTGATTATTTAAGCCTCCCCGACCCTACCGACCCTGAGAACTTAGAAAAGCCAACAGGACGTGGAGTTTTTCTTATGAAACACTTAGCAGATCAAATTATCTTTTCTGAAAATGGAAGGGTTGTTGAATTGTATTTTAAGACCAGCGGACATATCAATAATTAATTGTTATGGCTGTTCGCTTCTTTTCTGAAGGTACTTCTTACCAATTAAAAGATAAACGTAAAATAAGCTCATGGCTAGCTGACGTAGTAAAGTCAGAAGGTCATGAGCTTATTGATTTAAATATTATACTAGTCTCCGACAATTATCTGCATAAGATGAACGTTGATTTTCTTAATCATAATACTCTTACCGACATAATTACTTTTGATAATACTGTCGTTTCTTTACAGATTGAAGGAGAACTTTATATAAGTATAGATCGAGTACATGATAATGCCCTAAAGTTTTCTATTCGCTTAATTGACGAACTACATCGTGTTATGGTTCATGGCGTTCTTCATTTATGTGGGTATGGTGATAAAACACCGAAAAAGAAAGTTATTATGAGAGAAAAAGAAGAATGTTTTCTTTTGAAAAGAAAAGAATATTTTTAATTTTTTTATGTACCTTATTGACATGTTTTTCACTGGTAAAAAGTTGTTTTTTAATTGCTATTTATTCGTTAAATAGTTATTTCTTATTATGTAATTTTTTAAATGTTTAGACTCAACTTTTAAATACATTTAATCTTAAGTTTATGTTTTCTATTTATAACTAGTAATTACTTTAGGATTTTAATTCAATTTGTATTTATTCATTGACCGTTATGTGGTGTTTTTAGATATTATTTTTAAGTCTATTTTCCTTCTTTTCCTTAATTGTGCATTATATTCTTCCATCATTCATCTATTGTGGTTTTTAATTTTAACTTAATAATGTATTTGTTAAATACAGAATATTTTTTAGAAACATAGAGTACATTTTTTTAACCGGCTTAATAGATAGCCTTTAGGTAGTTTCTAATCTTGCTTGTGATCTTGCCTGCCTCTATGTGGTGTTTATTCTATTTAGAAGCATTGTCGTTTTTATTCAGTTTGAAAAACAATATGTTTCACGTGGAAGCATTTTATGGATTTTCCTTACAGCTCTGTTTTTATTCATTAATTATTCAGTTAAAATATTTAAGATTTTTACCTAATTTACGGTATGGTTAAAAATTTAACACATTTACTTTGATAATATTAAACGCTCTGCTTACCTTTATTAACTGAATACTTAATGTTTAATTAATTGATTTTAAGGCATTTGTATTCTTATTTATTAATTATTTGTTAATAGTTCCACGTGAAA
Organism: uncultured Bacteroidota bacterium; assembly: GCA_903881665.1. Classification (GTDB taxonomy): domain Bacteria; phylum Bacteroidota; class Bacteroidia; order AKYH767-A; family OLB10; genus CAINEC01. The sequence continues at coordinate 6,018 of CAIRUC010000086.1, forward strand.
CAAGATGATTTACCCAAATTATGATGTAATTGTTGTTGGTGCGGGTCATGCGGGTTGTGAAGCCGCTGCTGCCGCTGCCAATATGGGATCTAAGGTGTTGTTAGTTACCATGAACATGCAGACTATTGCTCAAATGAGCTGTAATCCTGCTATGGGCGGGATTGCAAAGGGCCAAATAATACGAGAAATTGATGCTTTGGGGGGGTATTCAGGAATAGTTAGTGATAAGTCTGCCATACAATTTAGAATGCTAAATAGGTCCAAGGGCCCCGCTATGTGGTCTCCCAGGACACAGAACGATAGGATGCTTTTTGCTGCGGAATGGCGAAAAAAACTTGAGGAAACACTGAATATAGATTTTTGGCAGGATATGGTTACAGGTCTTTTCGTAGAAGATAGTAGGGCTGTAGGTGTTAAAACTAGTATGGGTGTCTCGTTTCGCTGTAAGAGTGTAATTCTTACAAATGGAACATTTTTAAATGGGTTAATTCACATAGGAGAAAAGCAATTCGGTGGCGGTAGAACTGGTGAAAAAGCGGCTACAGGAATTACTGAACAATTGGTTGATTTTGGATTCGAAAGTGGACGAATGAAGACAGGTACCCCTGCTAGAATTGATGGTAGATCGCTTGATTATTCCAAAATGGAAGAGCAGTTTGGAGATGAAAATCCTGATAAGTTTAGTTTTTCGGATACACCTTATTTAACTAAGCAAAGAAGTTGTTTTATCACTTACACGAATCAAAAAGTGCATAATGTTTTACAAGAAGGTTTTGAAAAATCTCCCATGTTTACGGGTAGAATTCAAGGATTGGGCCCTAGATACTGTCCTAGTATAGAAGATAAAATTAGTCGTTTTGCTGACCGTGATCGACATCAATTGTTTGTTGAGCCAGAAGGATGGAATACCTGTGAAGTCTACGTAAACGGCTTCTCTAGTAGCCTACCAGAGGATATCCAGTACAAAGCAATGAGGTTAATAGAAGGCTTTGAAAAAGTTAAAATGTTTCGCCCAGGTTACGCCATTGAATATGATTACTTTCCACCAACGCAATTATCAAATACTTTAGAAACCAAATTAATTTCTGGTCTTTATTTTGCCGGTCAAATTAACGGTACTACTGGTTATGAAGAAGCTGCTTGCCAAGGATTAATGGCCGGTATTAATGCTCATCGAAAAATTAATGATTTAACATCGGTAGTACTTAGTCGTTCAGAGGCATATATAGGCGTTTTAATTGATGATTTAATTACAAAAGGTACTGATGAACCTTATCGAATGTTTACTAGTCGTGCTGAATTCAGAACGCTTTTAAGGCAAGATAATGCTGATGTACGATTAACACCATTAGGGCATGCAATTGGTCTCGCCACGGACGAAAGCCTTGACCGTGTTAAGAGTAAAGTTATTGATATTGAACGAGTTATGAATTTAATTTCCGGATTATCTATACCCCCCGACGAAGTAAATCCATGGTTAATATCGCTCGCCACGGGAGAAATTAATCAGCGTGTAAAAGCGAAATCACTGTTATTACGACCTCAGATAGGCATTGTGGATTTTATAAAATCTTCTGCTACGCTTAAGTCGGCCATTGAATTATTAAACGTAGATCGTTTAGTAATAGAATCTGCTGAAATTAACTTTAAATACCAAGGTTATATTGATCGGGAACAAGATTTGGTTGATAAAATGAGCCGATTAGAGTACGTTAAACTTAAGGTTGACTTCGATTATAGCCAGATTTCTAGTCTATCTTCTGAAGCAAAACAAAAATTATCCGCTATTAAGCCATCAACTCTTGGCCAAGCCGCTCGTATAAGCGGTGTAAGTCCTTCTGATATTTCTGTACTACTTGTATATATAGGTAGATAGTTTCACGTGAAACATTTTATGAAATATAAAATGAATTTAAATGAATATTTTAAATGAATGCTCCACGTGGAACGTTTATTATAAAAAGGCGACTATTTATAGTCGCCTTTTTTGCTTTAAAGTTTAAGCTTCCTGATTTTTTAATACTAACGAATGTGTGGCGGGCATTTCGCGCATTCGATATTAATCGAAATGAGTTGGCGCTGTAATAATTATTTCTTACCACGTGATAAACCTACTTTTGAAGTTCCGCGTGACATATTATAGCGTATTTCAGTTAAATCTGCCACGTGAAACACATATAAACTGCCCTTTTACACACAAAAATGAATATAGCTGAATGTTTTGTAATAGATATTTGTTTCGGCATTATAGGGAAATAATATAAGCTACAAGGTGTTTTGTGTGTTTAATTTCTGTCGTTTTTTCTTCCATCATTATCTCATTTATCGAGTATAAATAAGGCCGGTTTCTAGGAAAATTAGTTGTTTATGAATAGTATCTATTGTTTCACGTTTGATATTTAATCCTTTTAGTAATGATTACATTAAAGGGGCAACACAAATTGTGTTCTATTTATATTGAACTAATCGAATAAAATGAATATAAATGAATAAAACCCTTAGCTATTTTAGGTACTTATTTTTATGTTCTTTTAAGTTTTACAGCGAATTATTACTGCTATTTAGTGCATTATCTTTTGCCTACCTATTTTAAATAATGAGCTCCAAGACCCTGATTTTTTTTTAATACTAGTGAGCATTGTCTTTGGTGGATAGAACAAGTTTTGTTATGATTGTAATTCTACACTGACATTTTAAGGCACAAAGAATCACCCATACATGGTTGATTCTTTTAAAAAATTAAACAAAAAGATTTTCTAATGAGTTAAGTTTGGTTATAAACCACCAGAGGAATACCGGGAAGAACATTTTAGAGTAAGCAAACATCAAATTATTTGGGCGTAAAGTCTTATTTTGTAGATAACTTTGTATTTGAAAATAGAAATACAATCATGTTAGAAGTACTTCATGAGTGCCCAGCTTGCCAAACCCAAAACTTACAGCCATTCTTTAATTGTATTGACCATACTGTTTCAAATGAGCAATTTGCTTTGGTAAAATGCATGTCATGTAGTTTTGTTTTTACAAACCCAAGGCCTTCAATGGCTGACAGTGTACGTTATTATAAATCGGAAGATTATATCTCACATACAAATAGTTCTAAGGGCGTTTTAAATAAGACTTATCAGTTTATACGTAACAGAGCTATAAAGTCAAAAATGAAATTGGTTGAATCATTTTCACCCGTTCAGAAAACTATTTTAGACTATGGATGTGGTACTGGAGAATTTCTTTCTTATGCTAAAAAAAGCGGCTGGACAAGCGCTGGACTAGAGTTAGATGATGACGCAAGAAAGCTTGCTAAGGAAAATCATCAATTAAATGTTGATCATCCAAGAGCACTAAGCGGCCTGCCTTCTGGTCAGTTTGCCGCCATTACTTTGTGGCACGTTTTAGAACATGTACATACTTTAGATGATACCGTTGAGCAACTTAAAAGATGTTTAATTGCTGATGGTGTATTAATTATTGCTGTGCCCAATCATCAATCTCACGACGCAGATGTTTTTAATCATCATTGGGCAGCATATGATGTTCCACGACACATTTATCACTTTAATAAAGCCAGTATGGTAACCCTTATGGAACGACACGGAATGAGATTAGTAGCAACTAAGGGAATGTTTTTCGATCCGTTTTACATATCTTTATTAAGCACAAAGTATCAAAATGGATACGTTAATCCAATAAAAGCCTTTTATGTTGGACTTAAAACGAACAGCTTGGGTAAATTAAATATCGAAAAGCATTCAAGCATAATTTACATCTTTAAAAAGAATAGCTAAGCATAATTTATATTATAAAGGAAGTAATTAACTTTTTTACTTCTCCCCGCATTTTACCAATATCTTTGTATAATTAATATTAACCCAACATCACTATGAATAAATTAGGTTTATTATCAATTCTGCTTCTTGCATCAATTAGCGTTAATGCACAAATTACGCTAACACAAAATGATCTTCCCGTAGTTGGATCTGCTTATATTTTAGGCACGGATACTTTGTATTCTTCAACAATAACTGCAGGAGGCCCAAATCAAAACTGGGATTATTCCAACTTGATAAATGGAGGCCAAGATTCATTAGCTTTTTTAGCCACTTCCGCATCTCCTTATGCAAGCAGTTTTCCTTTAGCAAATATGGCAGCGCATAGTCAGGTTGATAGCTTATGGACATTCTTTATTAATACCCCAACTGGATTTTATGTAAACGGAGCATTTGCTTATGGGTCGAGTGGAGCTGGTGGTGTAAGTAATGTTCCATTAATTTATAATCCATCGCAATTATTCGAGCCCGCACCTTTTACGTATGGAAACACTCGTAACGATGTTTCACGTATTAAAATTGACCTAGATACATTGGGTCAACATATCCGATTTATTCATAGAACAGTTTCTGTTTTTAATGCAGACGGATATGGATCATTAATTCTTCCAAATGCAACGTATGCAAATACAATGCGAATTAAAACAATAGCTACGGTTTATGATTCTGTTTTTGTGGATGCATTGGGCATAGGATTTTATACTTTAATAAATTCAACTGTTTCCCAGTCTTCTAATTATCGTTGGTTCCGTAACGGACAGCCCGCGTATTTATTGGGGCTCGATGGAGATAGTTTAGGAATAGCAATCAATTATTCGGAATACTTGTTAAATAACTCATCAACAGGAATTGCTCAACCAACAGCCACCATAATGTCGGTTTTGGTTTATCCAAATCCTGCAATAGGACAAGTTAATTTTGTTTTTCCTGAAATGATAAAAGATAACACGGCCTTAAAAATTTATGATGCTCAAGGAAGACTTGTTCACGAAACGGAAGTAGACGGCATAACTGGATATGGGTTTAGTACAAATAATATGGAAAACGGATTGTATTTTTATTCGGTGACGGGTTCAGAAATAAAGTACAATGGCCGATTTGTAATTTTACATTAAAAGCAGATGTTAGGAATACTAAATTTAATTTTTTAAAATCATAGAAGATGCAATTCACAAAATCAAAGAAAGTTTTTATTGTTGACGACGATCAAATGATTCGCCACATGATGGAAGACAAGTTGAAGTCTTTTAATCATAAAGTAACAACCTTCAGTAACGGCGAAGATTGCTTACATTATTTAAGCGAACTTCCAGATGTGGTAGTGTTGGATTATCATCTTGACAGAAACATAAAGGAGGCCGCTAATGGGCTACAAATTTTAGAGACCATTAAAAAGAACTATCCGAAAATCCATGTTATTATGTTGTCGAGCCAGGAGAAATATAGCCTTGCCTTACAAACTATTCAGAAAGGGGCAGAGCAATACGTGATAAAGGATAATGATGCCTTTGATAAAATTGTCGGAATTATTGCTGGATTGAAATAATTGAAAAACCCAATAAATAAGAACTCTGTAGCGAAAGTAGCAGGGTTTTTTCGTTTATTGTTTCACGGGAATCACGTCGATGATGGCTTGACTTGGATTTTCAATTTCATTCGACAAACATACTTGTTGTGTACTGCCAGACACAATATCCGAAACTAATAGTACAGCGTATTCATGTGATTTATAACGGATGCGCATTACTGCACTTTTTGCAGGCACAGAATGTTTGCCTAATCCTTTAAAACGAACAGTAATAATGGTCGATCCGTTGAGGGAATGCAGAATCGGTTTTTCAATGGAACAACCGACTAGTGCCAATAATTTGTCGGATACCTTTCCTTCGTTTCTTAACGAGCAATAAACAGCTGGCTTAAACTTAAAATAAGTAGACGGCAGCGTATCGTCATTTAAAATATATTCCATCCATTTTATCCATTGGTTTGGCTGAAGTGTGATACCGGCCTCTTTAATACGATCAATGTGATCATGCTGCATTGCAACACTAACCGTTTTGTTGGGGCCTTCTAATGATGAAAATAACATGGTTTCTATACTGTAACACCACCCACTGTTTGCGGTTGGAACTTGTTCTAAAATGGTTTCATCGGCAATGGTTTTTTGTTTGCCCATAGAACGAGACGATTGAATAAGGGTATTCATTTGTGAGATTCGTAACGTATAATCTGTTGACCTATTTCGGATTTCATTAACACGGAATAAAAAGAAAAATAATAGTCCGATAATAAACACTAGCTTAATAAGCGCTGTTCTGATATGCATTATTTCTTTAGAAAAGGGTAGCGCAATAATAAACGCAAGCGGCAACAACATTCGCTCTGAATAATTGGTGATGGCAACAAAGCGGTGAGTACAAATGATAATTAATAAAAAGCCAAAAACAGTTAATAAGAAATAGGTGGCCTGTAAGTACACTTTTCTAAATAACAACATTGTAAATGTTAATAAAGCGATTAATCCAACCACTGTATAGTTGGTTGCCAACATCTTGAAAAATGAAAGCAAATAGTTTCTGTCGGCGAGGTTACTAATGTTAGAGTAGTCGTTGAAAACGACAGGATAATATGTTTTCTGATAATCATATTTATCTAAAAGTAATAGTTTTAATCCGGCAATAACAATAAAGCCTATTGCCATCATTAGGGCCATAATATTTTTATCTTTTTGTTGATCCCACCACCATCCAAGCATAATACCAGTAGGAATAAATAGCAATGGGTGTGAAAAGATGATGAGCGCCATTATTAATAGCAGGGCCATGATTCGAAAGCGAAACACAGTCTCTAGCATCACCCACATCACAGGTAAAAGGGCGGTGCCCTGAAGTAATTCGGTTACGGGACAATAAAAAGAATAACAAACCGTGAGAAAATAACTCATTAATAACGTTAACGCAGCACCGTAATTTTTCGCTGATAGTGTAAGCCAAACAAAAATGAGATAATAAAAAAGTACGTCGCCGATACTGTAAAGCTTCATGAGCCAACTTAGTGGCGCACCTAGATATACGCCCATTAATGGTAAAACTTGCGAAACAACTCCAACAGGTCGCTGATGCGCAATGAAAAAATTCTTGCGGATAATTATTTCGAGTAGATAGTGTGCCGCATCATAAGCCTGACGTTCTTTCCAGAAAAGTAAGCTAAGAATTCCGAGAATAAAAAACAGAACGGTTCCTCCCCAAAACAGGATTAGATCGGCAAATGTTGGTTTTTGTAATTGCTTGCTTGTTGGCATAAATCGGATAATAATAGTATGAAAGTACAATAAAAAACTTCTGGCCTCAAAGCAGAATAGTTGAACGGGGAAGAACAACTCCTGAACCAAGTGATTTACGATAAAACAATAAAGCGTAATATTGCAGTATCAATTTCGGTATATGCTTACGCTCGTTCCAACCCCCATCGGCAATTTACAAGACATCACCCTTCGCGCGCTCGAAGTGTTGAAAAGCGTGGATATTGTGTTGGCGGAAGATACCCGTACAGCCCGTTTTCTTTTGCAGCATTTTCAAATTGAAAAGCGAATTCTTTCGCATCATCAGCATAATGAACATCAGGCCCTGAAGGAAGTAATACGTTTATTAAAAGAAGGAAATACAATGGCCTTAGTAAGCGATGCCGGCACTCCTGCCGTAAGCGATCCTGGTTATTTATTAGTGCGCGAATGTATTAAAGAGGACATTGCGGTGTTGTGTCTTCCTGGTCCAACAGCGTTTGTTCCTGCAATGGTGCTTAGTGGGCTTCCGTGCGATCGTTTTATATTCGAAGGATTCTTGCCTCAGAAAAAGGGACGCCAAACGCGTGTTCAGGCCCTTAAAGACGAAAACAGAACAATGGTATTCTATGAGTCGCCTTTTAGATTAGTAAAGCTCTTAGAGGAAACAGCAGTGGTTTTTGGAGAAGACCGACAGGCTTCCGTTTCGCGCGAGATTTCTAAAATGTTTGAAGAAACAAAACGTGGAACACTTAAGGAGCTAAGTATTTATTTTAGCGAAAAAGGGGTGAAAGGAGAAATTGTAGTATGCATCGGCGGCAAACCCGAAAAACCTTCTCTAGCACAAAACGATAGCGAGTAAATCACGTATTAATTGCATAACGCTATTTATTTTTGATAACGGTAAGTTGATTTATAAATGAAAACAATATTCATTTACGAGATGAATATTGTCAGGCGCGTAATACAAGAGAACAAAAAGTTATACTTTTGAGGTTAACAATAAAGCACTCTATAAATCATGAAAAGAAGTTCACTTTTTATATTCGTTATAACATTTTTAAGTGTTGCGGCATCCGCTCAAATTCCTAATAATAGTTTCGAAACTTGGACTTCTGTAGGCACCTATGAGGTACCCGCATTGTGGGGAACCTTGAATCATACAACAGCATCAAGTGGAATTTATACGGCCACTAAAGCAACGCCAGGAATGCCAGGCAGTTTCTATATGAAGGTGACTTCAAAAACAATTAATGGCGCTGTTGTTCCAGGAATAGCGGTGTCGGGTGTTTTAGACACGATTACAAAAAAGCCAAAATCAGGATTTCCTTTTTACTCGCGCCCTTCTGCTTTTACTGGAAAATGGCAGCACATGGTTTATGGTCTAGATCAGGGTCAAATCAATGTCGCGCTTACAAAATGGAACATGTCTACACAAAGCAGAGACACTGTAGCATTGGCCACACAAACATTATCTGGGATGGTAATGAGCTGGGGAAACTTCTCAATTAGTTTTAGTTATTATTCGGGAAGCGCGCCTGATTCTTGTATTATCGAATTAAGGGCAAGCGGCGCAACGGCTACTAATCTCGATTATATCTGGGTTGATAATTTAGCGTTTAGTGGAACGGTTGCTGGAATAAACGAAACTGCAGGGAGTATTAATAGTGTTTCTCTTTATCCTAATCCCGCAAAAAATAGTGTTATGATAAATTATGAATTAAAAAAGAGTTCGCCTGTTATCCTTGAAGTGTATTCAATCGAAGGAAAATTAATTCACACAAGAAACGTAGGTGCGGTTGTTGGAAATCAAACAACCGTACTTGATATTTCTGTATATAAAAAAGGAACATATTTTTTAAGCATTATTACCAATGATGGTAAAATGCAACAAGCCTTTGTTGTGAATTAAAAATTAATAGCATGAAAAATCATTTTTTTTTATTACTGCTACTAATTATTGGCAGTAAGTCTTATTCTCAAAATGCATTATTTGTTCCTGATACTTTATCAGGAACAAATTTTGTTTTAACCATGCACGAAGATAGCGTTCAGTTTTTTCCGGGAAATAAATCACATACTTACGCGTTTAATGGCAACCATTATTTAGGGCCTACGCTGTTTTTTCAACAAGGAAGCAATGTTAATATTGTAGTTCACAATCAAATTTCAGATACGACAACCGTTCATTGGCATGGAATACATGTTCCTGCAATTTGGGATGGCGGTCCTTATTCAGAAATTATGCCTGGTGATTCGTGGAACCCTCAGTTTACGATAATGGATCATGCAGCAATGTATTGGTATCATCCACATCCTGATACGAAAACAGCAAAGCAAGCGATTAAAGGTGCTGCAGGTTTAATTATTGTTCGCGATCCGATAGAAGCAGCATTGATATTACCTAGACAGTATGGCGTTGATGATATTCCTCTGGTTGTACAAAGCCAACAATATGATTCGTTAAATCAAGCGCTGCCACGAGGAATGCAAGACAGCACTCTTTTGGTGAACGGAACATTGAATCCTTTTTTAAATGTTCCATCACAAATTGTGCGATTAAGATTATTAAATGCTTCAGGAGAGCGCACTTTTAATTTTGGATTTAGTGGAAATATGTCCTTTCATCAAATTGGTTCCGATGGTGGTTTGTTGGATGTCCCATATTTAACAAATCGCGTACGATTAGGTCCTGGAGAAAGAGCAGAGGTTTTATTAAACCTTTCTTCAATGAACGGACAAACCTTTTATCTTATGAGCTATGCTTCAGAGTTAACAATGGGCGTGCAAGGTGGACCAACGATGCCAATGCCACTGGGATATCCGAATATGAACAGCCCATTAAACGGAGTTGATTTTAATATTTTGCAATTACATGTAGGGGCTCAAACGGCACAGCCGATTTTATCGATTCCCTCTGTTTTAATAGCAAATAATCTCTTGAATCCTGCTAATGCTAATTGTACTCGTACTATTCGTTTTACGGCAGATAGCGCTATGGTGATGGATGGCCCCTTTTATTTTAATGATAGCACTTTTAATATGGAGCGAATCGATTACCAAATTCCTATTAATAATATAGAAATTTGGAAACTCATTAACGAAACGATGGTAGCGCATCCTTTTCATATTCATGATGTGCAATTTTATTTAATGGATAGAAATGGCGCGCTTCCTGTTGAAGGAGAAAGAGGAAGAAAGGATGTTGTGTTGGTTCCGCCCGGAGATTCTGTAACGTTTATTACGCAGTTCACAGACTACGCGGATTCACTCATGCCCTATATGTATCACTGTCATATTTTAATGCACGAAGACGATGGTATGATGGGACAATTTGTGGTGATGCCCGCTAGTGTTGGCGTTAATGAATTAAATAAACCGTACACTAACGTGTGCGCCTATCCGAACCCAACAATAAATTTTACAACCATTAAAACTCCATCAGGAATAGGGGAGTATCAGTTGAATGTAGAGAATATGATAGGGCAATTAGTATATTCAATTATTGGGAATCAAGAAGAGCAGTTTTTAAATACTACAGAATGGCCACGTGGAATGTATTTCATTAAAATACATAATAGTAGATATCGGCAATCAGTTAAAATTATAGTTCGGTAAGAGAAAATGTTTATACAAAAAAAAAGAGCCAAGAACAGTTTAACGTTCTTGGCTCTTTTAAAAAAGTAATTTTTACATTTTTACAATCGTTTGCTTCACTTTTGTTTCACCATTTACCAATGTGACAATATAGGTACCGGTCATTAATTTGCTTAGTGCAGGATGCTCAATTCTGTTTTCGCCTTTTTCCGCAGTTATTGGTCCCGAGTATACCATTACCCCTTGTGGAGTGAATATATTCATTGTCATCGTTTCGCTTACCAACGACTCAAAAGTCATGGTTAAGTCTGATTTGAAAGGGTTGGGGTATACCGAAAAAGACTTAATCGTTTCTTTAGTCGATTTTATGCTAAATGATTTAGGGCTGAAGTTTTCAGTGGCACCATTAATATCAACTTGTTGTAATCTATAATAACTTGTTCCCGAAAGAGGATTATTGTCTGTTGTGCTGTAGTTTTTAATTACATTACTATTTCCTGCTGCCAAAACCTTTGTTAAATTATTAAAGTCTTTTCCGTTTGATGAACGTTGCACCATAAAATAAGAGCTATTGCTTTCTGATGCTGTTGCCCATGTTATTTTTGCTGATCCATTATTTTCTTTCACATCGAACGCAACAAGTGTTACCGGTAATGGATTAGCAGATGTAGAAGTAATTCCTATTTCGCCCAATTGTGTCATGCCTGTACGATTTACATAAGGAATAGACGAAGTTCCAGTAGGCGCAGCGTGCGTTCCAAGGGTTACCCATTGAGAACCTGCTTGAGGACGGAACATTAAATGGAGTAAATTAAAATTAGTAATTCCTGTAAATCCTTCTGCCCTTGCTGTAGCTGTATACGTTCCTCCGGCAAATGTATTTCCTGCCGTTAATCTCCACCAGCCCGATCCATAAGTGGTACAAACAACACTGTTATCTGTTAATGGTAATCCAAAGTTATCGGGAAATCCTGTTGTAAAAGTTGAAGCAATATAACCCGCAGCCGTTGGTGCTGTAGTGAAGCTAAGTGATATTCCGTTGTAGTTCGCTGTACATCCAATAGGGAATTCAAGCGCTGTTGATGTAGTAGCAGGAATCCAACGCTTAAAGTTTCCTATTACATATCCATTTGTTCGGGATAATGTTCCAACTGCTGCCGAACCAAGAATTAATTCTTTAGTGTTTGTAGTTACAATTCCGCTTGTTAAACTAAGGGTCCCCGTAACGGTTGTGCTATTTGAAATAGCAACTCCAGTAGTATTATCAAATGTTAAGTTTCTTGTTGTTGCAGGTAATCCAAGTCCTGTAATTTGTGTGGCCGTTCCGTTAAATGTGTAGTCGGCTCCTGTATTAAATGTTCTTGTGCCTGCCACTTGAATGTTACCAGTTGCTCCAGTACTTGATATTCCCGTTGTAGATTTAATTCCAAGCTTTCCGCCATTGGTAACCATAAAAGCGCCCGTCCCGCCAACGATAGTTGATGCGTCATTCATTTGTAAATAGGCGTTGGCATTAACCGTGAAGTTAATCGCATTTGATACTGTTCCGCCTGAGGTATACGATTGCATGCTGCTTCCGTTAAATACAATTTCACCACTAGAAGTTCCTGTTTCATTAATTGTTCCTCCTGTATGCGTGAAGTTACCTGCAACGTTTAATGTACCTATACCTGTTGATTCGGACAATGTTAATGTGCCGGCAGTAACAGAAACATTCCCCGCAACAGTCATTTTTGATGTAGTTGTACCGCTAACTAATATTACCGATCCTGTTCCACTTACGTTTAGCCCACCTGTAACACCAATTGTTGCGGTTCCTGAACTATTATTTCCAACAAAAATACCGGCACTACTATTAAAACTACCCGCAACAGTCATGGTATTATTTCCTGTACTGTTTGCTAAATGAAATTCGCCTCCGGTTTGTACATAATTGCCTCCAATTGTCAAAGACCTAGAGGTACCATCATTACTTAAATATAATTTATTTACGCTTGTGTTTGCAATTGTAAAATTTCCTTGCGTAGTTATTGGTGTTGCTAATGTTAGGGTGCCCGTTTGTCCGGCACAGTTCCATGTAAAACCTCCAAAATTTTGATTTAACCCTGTTGGTAATCCGCCTGTAATTCCAGTTACTTCACAAGTAGAAGTTGGATCCCATGTTGCGGTTGGTATTGCACCTAAATTTTGGTCGTGGCGATAAATACTATTTGCAGAATTGGATAATGAAGAACCCGTATTCATTGTTAATGTAAGTCCATTAATAAAAGTGCCGGCATTTGTAATTGCGCCCGAATTAGTAAAAACACTATTGTTTGTTAAGGTGCTATTATTAACTAAAACACTACTTGTTGCTAAAGTGATTGTGCCACTATTGGTAATCGTTCCATTGTTGGTAACATCATTGCCCGTTCCACTTACTACACCAAGTGTTTTGGTTGTGCTTACTACCAATGTTCCTCCAGCATCAACGGTAAGTTGATCTACATTAACGTTTGCCGTTACAGTAACTGTGTGGCCGCTTAATATATTAATGGCTCCGTTAGTAGAAGAAGGCGGGATGCTAGTATTGTTCCATGAGTTGCTACTATACGTTTGCCAAGTGGTTGTACCGTTCCAGCTACCAGTTCCTCTTGTTCTATAATCGCCGTTTGCTGCACCTTTTGCATCGGTGGTGTGAAATGTTTGATAAACGAGAACAATTAATACAACGAGAAAGGTTGAAACTGCTGCGCCAATTAAAAGACGTTGTCGCTGACTTAATCGATTTTTTAATCGATTCGTGTTTCTGTTTTTCTGGCTTTTTTGAGGATAACCTGAATTGTTCATATTGATATATTTTTCGGAATTTAAAGTTGATTTTTTACGCCACAAAAAATAATATGTTTCCACAACAATTGGTTTTGCCGAAGAAAAACCACGAATTCATCGAATAATCCAACCTTGTTTTATATATAAAAACCTGTCAAACAACAACTTATGTAAATAATCGTAAATAATACGAAAAGAGCCCCATAGCTAACATTAATCATGTAATCAATTCATAAGTTAGATTAACACAAAAATATGTCGCGGCTCAAATCATTACTTTAGCGTTTCGTTTTAGTGAAATAGAAATAACCAATTGGAAAGATTATTACAATTAAAGGCGCTACTGAAAATGGAGCGTGACGACGATTTTCAACAATACTCCGAATTGTTTTCTCGAAATAATATTACGTATCGTAAACAAAATGGTGTAACATGGTATCCGATCAGTATCGTTAGTTCTGAAATTGGTTTGGGCGAATATCTTTCTATTGATATTGAAAGAACAACGAATCATAATGAACCGCACCAGTTTTCGGGAGGTAAAATTGTTTCGCTGTTTTCAAATCTTTATCCTGGCGAAGCGCCACTGCCCGGTACAATTAAAGTATTAGGGCCCAATAAGCTTCGTGTTACGCTTTCTGTTGATGAGTTGCCTGATTGGTGCGATGATGGTAAGCTCGGAATAAATCTTTCGTTCGACGAAGCCTCTTATAGAGAAATGGATTTTGCGCTTGATAAAGTGTTACGCGCTTCTGGAAATCGTTTGGCCGCTATTCGCGATGTTGTTTACAATAATCGCATTCCTGAGTTCGAAAAAATTCCTCATCAATATGACATAGAAAAATTGAATGCTTCTCAAAATGAAGCAGTCAGAAAAATTCTTTCTGCAAAAGATATTGCCATCATTCATGGTCCGCCAGGAACAGGAAAAACAACGACTCTAGTTCAAGCGATCAAACAAGTTTTAAAAACAGAGAAACAAGTTTTGGTTTGTAGTCCTAGTAATACGGCTGTAGATTTATTGACCGAGAAATTACATCGCGAAGGTGTTATTGTTTTACGATTAGGAAATCCTGCGCGCGTTTCGGAAGATGTTCTTTCGAATACTCTCGATGCAAAAGTGGCAGCACACGATTCGTATAAAGAATTGAAAAATTATAGAAAAACAGCCGACGAATATTTTCGAATGGCAGGAAAATACAAACGTACTTTAGGAAGAGAAGAGCGCGAACAACGACAATTGTTTTATCAAGAAGGAAAGAAAATATTACAAGAAGCAAGAGTGCTCGAAGACTATATGATCAGCGATCAGTTTGATAAATCTCAAGTGATTGCTTGTACGCCTGTTGTTTCGTCTAGTAAAATGATGCGCGACCGTCAATTTACTACGGTGTTTATTGATGAAGCCGCCCAGGCACTAGAGCCGATGAGCTGGATTCCTATCACTCGAAGCGATCGTGTGATTTTTGCCGGTGATCATTTTCAATTGCCACCAACAGTAAAATCGAAACGAACAGAAGCCGCGCAGTTGAAAGAAACATTGTTTGAAAAGGCGATGAAACTTGAGAATGCCTCAATTATGTTGAATATGCAATATCGAATGCATGAACATATAATGCATTTCTCGAACCGTCAGTTTTACGATGAAAATTTATTAGCCGCAGAAAGCGTGAAACATCGATTACTTAGTACAGACGAGCACGATCATTTATTAAACACTGCAGTAACATATATTGATACTGCAGGATGTGGTTATAATGAAAAAATAAATCCGGAAAGCTTTAGTATTTCTAATGAAGATGAGGCGCATTTGCTTCTGAAACATTTGAAATTATTATTGCATCAATATAATCCTTTAGAAAAAAGAAGAAAAGAAATATCTGTTGGAATAATATCACCGTACAAAGAACAAGTACAGCTTATCGTAGAATTAATAGCAAACGACGAGGAACTACAAAATACTCCAATTAAAATTGTAGTAAAAACAGTTGATGGATTTCAAGGGCAAGAGCGCGATGTTATTTACATAAGTCTTGTAAGAAGTAACGATAGTAAAGAGATTGGCTTTTTAAATGACATTCGTCGAATGAATGTTGCGCTTACACGAGCAAAATCGAAGTTGGTGGTTATTGGTGATAGTTCTACACTAGCAAATCACCCCTTCTATAAAGGTTTTATTGACTATACGGAAGAAATTCAAGCGTATGTGTCTGCTTGGGATTATTATGAGGGCTGATTTTATATTTTCTACATAATATGGCTTTACGTTAGAGCCTGCTTAATTACAATTTTGTAGTAGTAATGGAAAAATCGAAAAGGCTTAAAGAGTAACAGAGGGAAAATCTAAAATCTTAACTTTATTTTTCTTCAACCATGATTTTACGATATCATCATTATCGGGATAATAGTCGGCGATACCAATGATTGATTTAAAGGTTTCCATTGAATTTGCGGAGGTAGATTCCTCGATGTATCCATAGCCAATATACTTCCCATTCTCAATAATAATAACAGATCGTTCATCACGAGTTCGGCCCTTGTCAATCATTACAAAATTAAGAGCGTTGTAGATAAAATCATTTAACACACGCATTGCTCTTCGGTTATAATCTTCTACATCTTCATTGTCGTCGCAAATGCCGTTACATTTTTTAATTTGATGGTTAAAGCAAATAGAATCTTCTCCTGTTAATCCGCAGTAACGAAGGCAAAGCGTATGTATATCGAGTATTAGCTCTAATCGTTCTCGAGCAGATGCAAATGAGTTGAAACTGATTAAAGCATTTTCGGATTTTTCGAACGCAACAATTTTGAAATTGATAATTCCGTCATTGTCTTTAAACCAGTCGAGGCAGTGTGTAAACGTATCTGCTTTTCTTCGTGTATTGAATTTCGGTTTATGCTTTTTGATTTCTTCGTTCTCGTATAGTAACGCAATTAATTCGCTCCCCGTAGGAACAAAATCGACATTATACAACTCGTGTAACATCTTGCGACCTTTTTGCTCGCTGCTGTTAAAATGACTCATTGCTCGGTTGTAAGCATTTTTACTTTTCCCTACATATATAATTTCTTGATCTTGATCTAGAAAATAATAAACACCGCAATCTTCGGGAAGTTTATTGAGTACGTATTGCTTTATTTTATCAATACGTCGCACCATTAAGTCTTCAACACCTTTGTTTTTGTATTGTGCATTATTGTTTTTTGCCTCCATTAATAAATCGAAAAGTTTTGCAGTAGCTATGGCATCGCCTTCGGCGCGATGCCTTGCCTCAATTAAAATGCCCAACGAATCACAAAGTTTTCCTAAGCTGTAAGATGTTTTTCCGGGAAGCAACTTTCTACTTAATCGAACCGTGCAAAGGGTGTCTCTTTTGTATTTGTATCCGAGTGAAGCAAACTCCTCGCGAATAAAACCATAATCGAAACCCACATTGTGCGCAACAAAAATGAGCCCATCCGTCATTTCAATAATTTTATTAGCCACTTCATAAAACTTGGGAGCATCTTTTACCATTTCATTGGTAATGCCAGAAATACTCACAAAAGCAGGTGAAATATAACACTCTGGGTTTATAAGGGTACTAAATTTATCGATTACCGTTAGGCCATCGTGAACTAGAATTGCAATCTCGGTAATACGACCCTTCTTAAATTCAAATCGCCCCCCACAGGTTTCTATATCGATAATAGCGAACATCGGTGTAAAGATATAGGATTTAAAGCATTTTTTTAATTGAAATAGTCGTACTGATATTCTTCCTTCTCTAAAATATTATTTTGGATAGTATGTTTCAAATATTTAAAGGGTAGAGATTCTTTTTCATTATAAAAATAATCAAGGATTACGGAAGGGTTTTGTAGTTCGAAATTTTGGCAGCGTGTTAATCGATCTTCTTTATCAAATGTGAAATAGTAATTTCTTCTGTCGTTTTCGAAGTGCGATTCAATAATTCTTCCTTTTTCATCATGTCCTACATGAAATTGTTGGTACGAATATTTTGTTTTGCGAACACCTATTGGATAATTATTTTTATCCATTAAATAAGAAACTCCTCCAAAAGTTATTTCATTACCATTTATATGGTAAGAGGTGATTCCTTCGCTACAATTAACTATTAAATTGCCAATATTGATACGGTAAACATAATCGTTATTGTAGAAAAAACATTCTTTATTAGTGCTGTTTTCTTCATAAGAGTAATGCGTTGTTAAATTATTCTTCTTATCGTATATGTAGTAATGGGTTTCGGCATCGGAACTATTTGTATATCTTTTGGTGCTCGTTAACCTGTTCGTTTTATCGTAGAAATATTCTTCATGCGACGCAATCTCTTTTCGTTCATTTTCATAAATTCTTTCAATAATTTTCTCAGTACTATCTAATTTGATTGTAAATTCACCTCTGTAATTGCTTTTGTCTTCTTTAAAAAGTTGATAGCTATTAATAAATATGGTCTTTATTTTTTTAGTGTTCTTTTGTTGTTCAACTACATTTTCAATGGTAGGAAAACTATTTATTTTTCCAATATTTTCGAAAAACCTTTTTTCACTAAATCCGTTAATGGAGGTTGTTATTTTTTTTCCGACTTTAGGAAAGTAGAACGCAGGTAAATAGGGAAGCAAAAAGTCTAATTGGCTATAGGGAATAAATATGGAAAAGGCATCGCCGCCATATACCTTGCTGCTATTCGAAAATGAAGGAAACTCAATAACCAAGCCCCAGCCAAATATATAGAAGTCGGCTTCGTTGAAGTCAAGGTGTTCGCAGAGATCTCTACAAGTTTGAGCACTGTCTTTTCCTAACATACTTTGCATTGGACGATGAATGCGTTCGTCATATTCGTTCTCTTCATAATCACCACTTTCGCTCTCCACAATTTCGGGAACAGTCAGCTTTTCTGTTTTAATTAAATAGTCATGAGTGAAGTACGGAGCAAGGTTTTTTGTTACAGTTTCTATAGAAAATTGATTCAAGCTATTTTTGATTTGTTTAACCTCTCCAGAATTGATGCTTGCGGTGAAATAATGGGCGACTTTTACTTCATGTTGGTCGGAACGGTTTCTGCTGCTAATTTCAAATTGATATTCGATACGGTACCAAATTAAATTATTGCAAATAGAAATGGGCTTGCATTCGATTTCTTTAAGTCGAGGAATCGTTCTGTTTTCCTCATCATTATCTCCGTAGTTATTCCTGTCGTTTCTGCTATTTATAAGCTCTAGGTAAACAGCGATTTTATTTTTAGCTTCTTTATACAATAGCAAGAAGGCACCTTCATTATTCCACTCATTATTTGTAATTTGAAGTAATTGTTTCGTTATTTTTTTTAATGTAACAGCGTTTTCATTTTCTGGAACATAAGTTATTACCTGAGTTTCCCCATATAGGTTTACTTGGGTGGAATTTATCTCCTTGTAAACTTGTTTAAAGTCATACGATGTATTACTGAAAACATCTATAATTTGTAAATCGCCAGCATTGGCTAATTGGAAACAAGTAAAAATTACAAAGAAGGTAAGGGTTGTTTTAATAAATATTTTTTGTTGCTTTTTCATTCAGCGAAATAGTAAATAGTTAACTCATTCGTTTTATCATTGTAGTATGATTTTATTCTGGTAAAACCATTTTTAATCCACATTGTTTTCAATTCTTGTAATCGAAACCCTTCTTTTTCATAAATGCTATCTATTTCAAAATAGTCTTCACTTATTTTCTTGCAAGCAATTATGAAACTTCCACAAACAAATTTCCCACCCGCTAATGTTTTAGATCCTTTAGCATATTGTGTGCGCAATCCCTTGCTGGTCTTTAATGGAAATGTTAAATTGACATTATCTGCAACGATTCCGAAAAAGTTGTTTAGTTCAGAATATTTTAGTCCGGAGAGATCTTGAAAATTTCGATCTATTAACGGTATCGTATTGTTAAAAAGTGATATTTCGCCGGATATAATTTTTATATCAAGAAAATCTTTAATACGAGCAGGACTAAAACAATAATCAGGTGTTTTGTTCGGCTTAAGGATTAGTTCTTTATTCTTTCTGTATTCTACGCTTTCTACATTTACTAGTACTGTTGTTAATGGAAAATTAGTATTGCTACTTTTCATCGGACCTTTAGCAAATGAAATGGCAACTCGCTTTGGATATAAAGTAACGTAGGTGTTTTTATTATCCGGTTCATAGTTTACCAGCATCATCATTTTGCTTAAGTACCCGTTTGTTCTACAAGGATTAAAATTTAAAATTAATTGTTCGTCGGCGGGTATCATAATTGAAAAGTCTTCGAACATTTGTAATTCGAAACTAGCGAAACCTGCGTTATTATTATTATCTGTCTGTAGACTAGTAAAAAATAGTGAATTGAAATTTAAACTGTCTTTTAATTTAAGGGCAGGTGAAATGTAATTCATTAATTGTGGATATTCAATTAATGAACTAACCGATTGGGCAAAGCGTAATTTACTTGTAGAGCAAACAGTATCGACACAAGCACATTCGATATTTGTAGATTTGATTTGTAGTTTACCGCCGACATACCAAAGTGTATCGTTTTTGCCAGAGCGTAGGTCGATAAAAGCTCCTTCTTGTAAATCGTTAATAAAAGTTCCGTAATATGTAACTTCCTCTTTTTCATTAAACGTTTGAAATAATCCCTCACGCTTATTGTTTTTGTAATATTGATACGTTTGCGGTTTGCCAGATGAAAAATAGGTGGAATACAAACTATCTTGTTTGTCATTAAGAATGAATCGACTTGTTTTAATTACCGCAGTTCCTGGATAATATTCTCTATACTGTTTTAAGCTATCATTCAGTAATACTGTTTGAAAAAGCAAAGAGCCATCATTATCATAGTACGACGAGGTTCCGTTTGAATAATTATTGATCGACTTAATTTTTCCATCACTGAAATAATCGATTGATTCGATTATTTTCGATTGATCTTTATTAAATACCCTTCTTGATGTTGGAATTCCTTCTAGCGAATATTGCTCTTCCCATCCCAAATTATTGTAAGAAGGAAGTTTACCGCGGTGCGTTATTTTTTTTCCGGCGAATTTTTCTACATAATATCCAGTTTGATATCCATTCTCAAAATATTTATAGGACAAGGTATCACTACTCCATGGATCATAAAAAACGAAATGCCCATTAGGTAGATCGTTTAGAAATTCTAAAGAACCCATTTTCTTACCATTGGCATATTTTAATTCATAATGACCATTTAAAATGGAATCACTAAAAAAATTATTATCAATAAAATGATCGCCAAAGGCTTTGATCATTAACTCAGCAGTTTTAGTTGATGAAAGTAAGCTATCGGGAGCGTAATTCATTTCTAATGTACAACCTAAATATTCACCATTATCCAAAAAATTTAGAGCGCTGAATTGATTAGTGATCGAATCTTGAATGTCTAATCTTCTAGTCTTTCCATTTTGATAAAAGGATTGGCCATTTATTGTTCTGCGATAAAGATCTTTTACTTGTATTGAAACAATCTTTCCTACAGGCGAGAAGTTTACATTTAAACATTTCCCTATTTCTAGCGCGCTAATAATTCCGTTGTAATAGTCTTTTTTATACAATACATTTTCCGTGGAATCGTAAAACGTTTTTCCTATTAAAGTTCCATTGGGCATATAGGTATATGACCAATCTACGTTTTTCGAGGATTGTGAGTAAGAGTTTGTTGGAGTATAATAATTTCTAACGGTTTTTATTTGCCCGTTTTCAAAGTATTCAATAGATTTTCCCTGTAATAATCCGTCTTTGAGAGAATATTCGGAACATATTTTTCCGGAAGGATAAAAGGAAGTGCGCATTCCGTTTTCTTTTCCATTTAAAAATTGTGTTTCAGAAATAAGAACTCCCTCTTTCCATCCGCGCGAGGTGTCAGTTTTTTGAGAGAAGGATGCGGTGTCCTTTTGAATTATTTCGAAAATAGTTTCGGAGGTTTTAATGCCCTTGCTATCGTAATAAAATTCTGCGCCGACCTGTAACCCGTTTTTAAATTCTTTATGTTCTGTTAAAATACCATTTTCGCTGTACCTTTCAAAAAGGCCATCTTTCAACCCCATTTTGTAATTTTCTATCCACTGAATTTTCCCCGTTGAATAATAATCGGTTTTTTCGTTATCATAAACACCGCGCATTGTTTTGTTATTGATAAGGATTTCCTCATAAAAAGTATTTTTTGATTTAAGTTTACCATTGTCATAGTAATAAGTAGCGACACCATACCGCTTCCCGTTTTTATATTCAACCTGAGAAGATAGAAATCCTTTGTTTGTGTATTCAAGCCAAACGCCCGTTTTTTTATTATTGCTGTAATTCCCCGAAATAATTAAAACACCCTCGCTTGAATAGGCTGAATAGCCCCCATCTAAACAGGACTCTTTGGAACCGTTGGATTGAGAATTAACATAATTACTTTTAATAAGTAGCTGCCCAGTATTGTTGTAGTCTTCTTTTATGCCGATTAGCTGATCCTCTTCATAACTGCATTTTGTTTTCAAAACCGCATTGGCATAGTATTCAGAGTACTTGCCATTTTTTTTGCCTAATTTATAATTTATTCGTTTCCTAATTTTGTTATTTACGTATTGAACATATTCGCCATTTAAGAAAGATTGCTTTTTAATTGTATCATATTTGTAGTTTTTCTTTTCGTTTAGCGCCCCTTGATTATCCCAGCTTAGTGATGTGCCATCTAAGTGTCCATTTTGAAATTCTTCCGATGTGGCTTTGTTGCCATCTGTATAGTACGTTTCTTGCTTACCGTGTTTTGCCCCTTGCTTTAACCGAACAATTTCTCGATAATTTTTATTCCCGTAAAATATTCTGTATTCAATTAAGCTTCCTCGCGCCTTAACTATGGTATCAACAGTGGATGGATAATTTTGAGCGGAAAGGCTGTTATAGCTTATCAGCCATAAGGCTGTTAAAAACAAAGTTTGTAGCACCTGAGGCTTGTATTTAGGCGAGAAAGGCATTCGTTTGGTGGTTTGTGCAAAACAAATATAAATCAAATAAACTATCTGCTCTTTTAATAAAAAAACGACTCATTCTTTGGGTTAACTAACATATATCACTTTTAAAAGCAATTAGGTTGCATACCTTTGAGTATATATTTTCGATTATGAAAAAAAGTGTTTTTGCGAAACATGTGTTGCCTTTTGTGCAATGGTTTTTTTTGATGATTGTTGCAACATTGCTAATTGATTATTTATTTCATCAATTAAATGTTGTTTTTATTGGTAGATATTTAGGTTGGATTGGTTCCTTAATGATTATTTTTTCGTTTCTATATTCTTTTAAAAAGAGAAAGTTGATTGATTATGGGACTCCCAAAGTTTTATTGAATCGTCATGAACAATTATCATGGGCGGGTTCTCTTTTATTATTGGTTCATGCAGGAATCCACTTTAATGCATTATTGCCATGGCTTACGGTTTTATTTATGTTAATTACAGTTGCTAGCGGGTTAGTAGGAAAGTATTTATTAAAAAAATCTAACGAATCCCTAAACGTTAAACGGTTATTGTTAATAAGGGAAGGATTATCTAAAGAGGAAGCAGAAAAGACCGTGTTTTATGACGCGGTTGCTGTTGACTTAATGAAAAAATGGAGGGTTGTGCATATGCCCATCACATTATTGTTTGGTATTATGGCTGTATTGCACATTATAATAATATTAATTTTTGCGCTATGAAAAAAGGTCTGCTGTTTTTTTTTATTTTAGTAGTAGTAGCGCTTTCTGCAATTTATCCTCACACTTGGATCAGTCCTGGCGAACTTGTTAATGGCCATCAAAAGTTAAATAACCAATGCTCGGCTTGCCATTCTCCATTTGGAGGTATTGTCAATTCAAAGTGTATTAGTTGTCATAAATTAAGTGAAATAGGGAAAGAGAACATTAATACGATTTTTTTTCATGAGCGATTAAAAAACTCTTCCTGTGTTTCATGTCATGCCGATCATAAAGGAATGATTCAAGATAATACGCTCATGAAATTTGAACATGATTTATTATCGGAAGAAGATAAAATAAATTGTAACGCTTGTCACAAAGCACCTAATTCGGGTTCGCATAAATATTTTTTAAATACGTGTAATAGTTGCCACACTAACGAGGTATGGAAAACAACAACAAAGTTTAGCCACGAAATGATTGAGGCAAATCAACGTCAAAACTGTACACTTTGTCATTCATCGCCTACAGACAATATGCACAAAGATTTCGGTCGCGATTGTATAAGTTGTCATTCATTAGATCAATGGAATCCTTCTTCATTTAATCACGAAAACTATTTTGCGTTTGATGTTAATCATCATTCTACTTGCACGAATTGCCATAGCAATAATAATTTCAAAGCATATAGTTGTACTAATTGTCATGAACATAGCGCAAACAAACTTTTTAATGAACATGCCGAAGAAGGGATATCCGATATTTTAAATTGTGTTAGGTGTCATCGTAGCGGGAATGCTGAAGATGGAGAAGAAAGTAATGGCCGTGGTGAGGATGATTAGATTTTAATTCTTTTGATGATACAATCAGAACTCTTAAAAACAATTCCTATTTTAGCTTTCCCAAAACAGCTAAAATGAAAAAACTATTATTGGTAGGAGTCTACTTATTAGTATCTACACTTTTTAATTTTGCCTACAGCCAAAACAGCCCTTATTCGTGGAAAAACAGTTGCAATTGCGGCGTCAGTGAAATGATACGTACCGATGATCATCAAAACAATTATATATTCACTCAATCACTAGTAGGAAATGCACCCAATATTATTAAATTAAAAAACTCGAATGGTGCAGCGATTTTTAATAATGCGATTACCCTTCCAGGAATTACAGGAATAAAATTCTTAAATAGTTTCTATAAAGCAGGTGCCTTTTTTATTGCAGCCCAAGCCGACACAACAAATTCTTATAGTAGATTATTACTTTTGAAACTTGACACAAACGGAATTGTTTCAAGTCATTTTTTGGTAGACAGTATTCAAGTGCAGGCATTATCAGGAATTTCTTCAGCGCCTTATTATAGTGCAGGATTATTTGTTGATCAAGTTGGAAATATTCACGTAGCATTCAAAACATATAACTCGGGTAACTACATGGTGTTTTTGAAGTTTAGTTCAACGTTTAGTTTGTTAAACTACCATGCAGAATTTATACCTTGGAGTTCTAATGCAGGCGTTTTTCATAATACAAAATTGGGTTCTATATATTATACCAACACAGGCCAAGTTTGCAAGTTGAATGCTACCTATTCTGGGTTAGATTGGACAGCTGGTATTGGTACGTATGAAGATGTTAAAATTATGGAAGACGATGGGGCAGGACATCTTTTCTTCGTAACGGATGATTACTCTATTGGGCAATCACATTATAATCGCATTAGACTATTAACAGATCTCGGAAGTAATTATGCTTTAGGGTTTGCTTATAATATGCTTGAATATCAAAAAACAGTTGATGTTATGGTTGTTGATTCTGCAAATAATGCTTTTTATGTTTCGGGATATTATACAAGTTTAAGTCCTTATTCTAGAATGGTGCAAAAGTTTAATTCGTTAAACGGAATATCGATTTGGAAAGATTCTATATCGAGCAATTATGTTGTATCAAAATTATTGCTCGATAATAATAGAAGATTAACAGCAGTTGGAGGAGGGCCTGACTATAAGGTGTGGCGATACAATTCAATCGGACACGTATACGATTCTTTGTTTTATGATGGACCTTGTGGTGGAAACGATGAAATTTTAGCAGCACGATTCGATAATACAAATTATTTAATTGTGACGGGAAGCACATGTGAAAGTTCTAGTAATGTGAATTATGGAACAACTATGCGTTATGTCACACCGGCGATAGCTACCGGACTTGAAACGGAAAACATCCACAATAAAATTCTTTTATTCCCTAATCCTACTTCCAATGAAGTAACAATCGATCTCGGCGAAAGAGATGACCAAACAGTAGAAATAAAATGTGTTAATGTAGTAGGCCAAGTAGTTTATCAAAACGAAATAAATACGCAAGATGCAATACTGAAGTTAAACACATCCTCATTCGCAGAAGGGCTTTATTTCATTACACTAAATGGAGAAAACGCATTAAGAAAAACGATAAAAGTGATGATTGAGAGATAAACTTTTTTCTTCAAGCTAAAGTAATCTATGATATTTAGCCGCAGAAATGAAGTCTCATATGGCTAGAATATTTCGGCGATTTTGCATCGAATTTTTTTAGGTATCGCTACTTCTCATTTAAAATGATTCAACGTTAAAACCATTTATCATCCACCTGAGTATAGGCACACATTTTTCTTTACAGGGAGCATAATAGTTCCCATGTACCCATGTACCCGATTTTGGTGATTGTCCCCACCAAAATTCTGCGATCGCTAAAGGCTCTAATTTATGCAGATAAGCGTATTGAAACAATTTCGGCCCCGCGCATTCTCCTGCTCCTGCAGGAGGATTTTTATATTCCGCTTCTGAAAAGACGGCACGTAAACTTTTTGTTTCTCCTCTTTTATTTAGAAAATGATATTGATCGAAAATTTCCATTTGTAAGGAATTTGAAAAAACTTTGCGTTCCGTTTTTAGTTTTTCTAAACGACCACCCTCTTCATGCGCTCTTTCTATGCCGCGAATTTCTGTATTCATTTGATTCAACTTTGCCATCCCTATGTTTAAAAAACTGTTCTGCGTAAGTAAATCAAAAACAGGAGGAACAAACATTGAATGATTGTTGGTGCCCGCCATCTTTCCCGAAAAAGCTGCCAGGAAACCAATTTCTTTTTTCCTGTTACGTACCACAAGCACACCAAACATTTTTCCAATAATAGGACCGTCGACTTCACCCAAACCAAAGTTATGGTCGATGTGAAGCTCTTCCGACAAATATTGTTGTAATTGTTGTGCTGCCATCACACATAATGGATGCGGGTTACCGTCAATCAAAAAAGCGAATGATTTTGGCGGCGAAATAGTGATTGGGATATTGAATTGATGCAAACTTTAAGTAGCGAATAAATGATTAGACGATGACTTGTAGAATTCTTTCAGTAAGTGGCGAAGCTATTAAAAAATAACATGGCCACTTTTATCAAGTTATTCGTATTTGGTTTTTTAGTAATCCGTCAATTCTTCTTTTAATTTGCCTCCTTCACGGCAATAAATTAATAATGTATATAATTGATTGATACGTGTTTGTTTTGTTTTTAATTTACAACACTTGTATATACAATAAAGCCACGTACCTTTGTCTGATAATTTTTTTAAAAACAGTATGAAAACGGTTCGTAAAATCATTGCTTCGCAGCGGAAAAGTTTGGGGGAAGGTCAGTTTGTTATGAGTCCACTACCCAACCAATGGGTTGATCAAATCAGTCCTTTTATCATGCTCGATCATTTTGGTCCGAAAGACATCCCTGCAGGGAAACCATTCTTCGTTCCTCCACATCCACACCGTGGATTTGAGCCTGTTACTATTCTTTTTGAAGGCAAGGTAGAACATAAAGACAGTCTTGGAAACTCGGGTTCGATTAAAGGTGGCGATGTGCAATGGATGACTGCCGGTAGTGGTGTGATTCACTCTGAAGGTTCTCCTGCCGATTTCGCCAAAAGTGGAGGTGTGGTTCATTTAATACAGTTGTGGGTGAATTTGCCGAAGCGTGCAAAAATGTCGACACCTAAATACCAAGATATTCCTGCTTCAAAAATACCTTCGATATTAATGGGGGGCTCTACACTGCGTCTTATAGCAGGGAAATTTGAAGACCAAACAGGTCCGGCAGAAACGTTCACACCGATTTTATTAATACACGGAATCGTGAAGGAGGGCGAAACGTTAAGACTGTCAATACCTGAAAACTATCACACCGCTGTGTTTGTAACTAAAGGAGAAATTTCAACCGATGGATATGAAATTCCTGAACAACACCTGGTATGGTATAATGAAGACCATCAAAACATACAAATTTCGGCTACCCGTTACAGTGAGTTCTTGTTAATGGCCGGCGAACCGATCGAAGAACCAATCGCATCGTATGGCCCATTCGTAATGAATAATAAAGCCGAAATCATAGAAGCAATTCAAGATTATGAAGCTGGAAAATATGGCTCAATAAATTAATTTGCTTATCTAGTTATTTCAATTAGTAAAACAATAGGACTATTTAAACGTTATTGTGTTATCTGTATTCAATTTAGATGATACAATAACAATAAAACAGCCCAATGGAAAAAATTGCTGACACCAAGTACCCTGTTCAAGAGGTGATAAGAAGGAGATGGAGCGCACGATCGTTTAATGGTGCGGCTATTTCAGAGGCTCTTGCAGAGCAATTAATTGAGGCCGCATCTTGGGCTTCAAGTAGCATGAATGAACAACCTTGGATGTATTTATACGCTCATCGCGATAGTGTAAATTTTAAAAAGTTTGTTGATGCCTTGGTTCCCGGGAATCAAATTTGGGCGCAATATGCATCCGTTTTAATGATATCATTAGTGAAAACTCATTTTGAAAATGGGAATACAAATCGCCATGCGATTCATGATGTGGGTGCTGCTAATCAGAATTTAATGCTAGAAGCTACTTCACAAAGAATAGTAGGACATGTTTTAGGGGGATTTGATATGGGAAAAACAAAAGAGCTATTCGATATCCCTCAAGGATACGAGCCAGTTGTATTTATTGCTCTTGGTCACCCTGGTGATTTTTCTACATTGCCTGAACCATTCCTTTCGCGAGAAACGGCTCCTCGAAAAAGAAAACCGCTAAACGAAGTAGGGGTTAAGTTGTAATTTCTGTTTCCTTTAATTTAGGTAAGGGATAAACGTTATAAAACGGTAATAGTTTGTTTTCGTATTTTGTAGATTTGGTAAAACATTATTAAAAGAAAGGGAAACTATAATGGCTTCCCTTTCTTTTTTCTCATTTACCAGTTTTTAGGTTTGATCATAGAGCGTATTTGAGATGTTACGAAGCTAAATCCTCTTTCAGTGTCTTCATGTCCGATTCCATCTTTTCAATTTTTTTCAGAATCCGGTCTTTTTCCCAGTATTTATCAGGGATTTCAGAGCTAAGGTAGTTGCAGAACTTCCATATCTCACGTATTTCGTTTACTGGAACTTCATATGGTTCGTAAGCGGGATTTAATGAAGAAAGCAACAAACTTTTTTTCTTTTTTAGCAGATTCGTCGCCACTTTAAAAACTACACCATCGTCCTCTGTAAGAAATATATAGGCGTTACCGTCTTTTACATCGTAGAAATTTTCAACGTATTCGCCTATCACCCAACTTTTATCAGGAATAGGAATCATTGAATCTCCAGTAATTTGAAACATGCGGTATTTTCGCTCTCCAAATAATATTGGTAATTGAAAAGTAGGGAGCTTCTTAATAAATTCAGGATCGGCATATCCGCTTTTGTACCCTGCTTTTGCTTTAATTGGAACAACTTCAATATTTTCCCTGTTGTCGCTGTCAACTGTAGTTGCTAATACGCGCAACTTTGCTCCGGTTACAAATACATCATGCCCTCGCTCGAGCTCTGAAAGTTGAAACTCTGATATTCTCGACAACTCTATTTTTACAAGGGTGTCGATGCTCATCTTAAAGTACTTCGAGAACGAAAGTAAGGCCTCTAGCGTGGGGTTTTGTACGCTGCCATTTTCATAGCTGTTTAGTGTTGAACGGCTAACGCCTAACTCGCCAGCGACCATGTCTTGGGTAAGTTTTCGTCGTTGACGAAGTAGTTTAATGTTGGCGTTGAAGTGCATATGCTTTGAGTTTTTAGCTAAGCGTAATTAGATTTAATATAAAGGGATTAATATATGTTGTTTTTAAAACGCAACGGCGCAGCGATTTTGCAGCGACCGCAACGTTAAAGATTATTAACAACTCTTCGAACCCCTTTCATTACTTTAACATTGTTGAAATTTATTAACAACCCAGGTTTACAATTTGATAATCTTAAATAGGTCATTACTTGAGCAAGGGGCATGTTTTTGTGTTTAAAAAAGTGTTTTTATAAAAAAAGCTCACATATAGGTTTTATCAGGTATCGAACATTTTTTCGCCGCGGTCGCTTTTTTTCGTTGCAACGCTGCGTTTAAATAATAAATTCTTTAATTAGGTCTTAAGTTTGTTTATATTGCAGTCCTTTCAATTGATTGTATTGCAGCCAAATGTAAACACTATTTTTGTAACCACAAAATGCCAGCTCAAAATCGCACCGTTGTTCATATGGACCTCGACAGCTTCTTCGTATCTGTTTCAAGGCTGGAGAACTCGGCTCTTTTAAATAAGCCGGTAATTGTAGGGGGCTCCGGCGATCGCGGCGTGGTGGCGGCCTGCAGTTACGAGGCCCGTGCATTCGGGGTGCATTCTGCTATGCCGATTCGTATGGCTCGACGATTATGTCCCGATGCAATTATCATTCGCGGCGATTATGAACGGTATAGCTATTACTCCGGAATGGTTACCGATATCATTAAAGAGAAAGTGCCCCTTTACGAAAAGTCTTCTATCGATGAATTCTATATTGATATGAGTGGCATGGATCGCTTCTACGGTTGCTATGATTATGCTACTGAATTACGCTCCAAGATTACGAAAGAAACGGGCTTACCTATTTCTTTCGGCTTGTCGCAGAATAAAACCGTTTCGAAGGTGGCTACCGGTGAAGCTAAACCCAATGGTCAACGTAAAATTGATTTTGGTAACGAAAAGGATTTCTTGGCGCCCCTTTCAGTGAAGAAGATTCCTATGGTAGGCGATAAAACGTATACTTTATTAAGGAGCATGGGCGTTGAAAAGGTACTCACCCTTCAACAGATGCCGCCCGAGCTACTCGCACGCGTGTTGGGCGAAAACGGACATCTATTATGGAAGAAGGCTAACGGCATCGATAACACGCCTGTAGAGCCCTACTCGGAACGCAAATCGATCTCTTGTGAAGAAACCTTCGAACAAGACACCGCCGACATTCCTTTTTTGAAAGCATTAATCGTTAAGATGACCGAAAAATTAGCGTATCAGTTGCGCTCCGAAAATAAACTAACGGCATGCGTTACCGTAAAAATTAGGTACTCGAATTTTGATACTCATACCATGCAAGCCCGAATTCCTTATTCTTCCAGCGATCATACACTTATACAACGAGCGAAAGAGCTCTTCGATAAATTGTATGAAAGAAGAATGATGATTCGATTGTTGGGAGTAAGGTTTAGTCATTTGGTGGGCGGCGGACAACAAATCAATCTCTTCGAAGACTCGGAAGAAATGATTAATCTTTATCAGGCAATGGATAAAATGCGTCAACGCTTCGGCGACCAAGCGGTGCAAAGAGCCATCGGCACCGGATTTAAAATGCGCCGCTTTAATCCGTTTAACGGAAAGTAAAACAATAGGTGTTGATTTTCTTGTGAATGTTCGCAATAAAAATCTTTCTTTAAATTTGTTTTTATGAATCCGCTCGTTGATCAATATTTATTAGAAGGCTGTGGCCGTTGTAAGCTTGCAGGCACCCCAAAATGTAAAGTGCATCATTGGACAGCTCCTCTTATTGAGTTGCGACGTATCGTTTTGTCGGGAGGATTTACCGAAGAACGTAAATGGGGAATGCCTACCTATACGTGGAATGGAAAAAATGTAATCATTCTTGCAGCATTTAAAGAAAACTGTGTAATTAGCTTTTTGAAAGGAGCATTGTTGACTGATCCGAAAAATTTGTTGGTAGTGCCCGGAGAGAACTCACAGTCGACAAGCTTTATTCGTTTCACAGATATAAAACAAGTGCTTAAATTGGAGACTGCAATTAAAACGTTTCTGAAGGAAGCTAAATTGATAGAAGAATCAGGCAAAAAAGTAATTACTAAAAAGGCCGACGAAATGGAGATTCCTGATGAATTGAATACGGCATTTAAAAAACAACCGTCTTTAAAAAAGGCATTTTATGCCCTTACCCCCGGTCGGCAACGCGGATATATTCTACATTTTACAGGAGCAAAACAATCGGCAACAAGAGTAAGTAGAATTGAAAAATGCGTTCCAAGAATTTTGGAAGGGAAGGGAATACAAGATTAAACGAAGGTTAATCCAATACAACCTTTTTATAGAAATCGCTCATTATGAAAAAACACTTACTCCTTTTCTTCTTTTTTTCTTTTTGCCAACTAATCGTTTCGTCGCAGTCTTCTTTTATGACTTACAATCTTCGTTACGACAACCCTGGCGATAAAGATAATAGTTGGCCCCTGCGTAAGGATGAAATGGTAAATATGATTCAGTTTTATCATCCCGATGTTTTAGGAATTCAAGAAGGACTTTATCGTCAAGTGCAATATCTTGATTCTGCTTTAGTGAATTATGATTACGCAGGTGTGGGTAGAGATGATGGTGATAAAAAGGGAGAGTTCTCCGCTATCTTTTTTAATGCGAAAAAAATCAAATTATTAAAAACAAAAACGTATTGGCTTTCCGATACACCCGATAAGGTTTCGATAGGCTGGGACGCTGCAATGGAACGGATTGTTACTTTCGCTATGCTACAAAGTATATCAACAAAAGACACTTTGTACGTGTTTAATTGCCATATGGATCATATCGGTAAAGTAGCTCGTGAAAATTCGGCAAAATTGATTTTTCAAATCATCGAAGCAATGCATATTAGCCGAAATAAAGTAGTTGTGATGGGCGACTTTAACTCGGAACCAACCGAACCTGCCGCATTGTTATTTGCACAAAAAATGGATGGTGGATTTAATGCTAAAGATGTTATTACGTACGGCCCATTGGGCACTTTTAATACTTTCGACATCTTAATGCCTGTAACCAAACGGATCGACTATATTTTTACAAAGAACCTACGGGTAACGCAATATCTTCATATCGATGATCGTCGGAAAAACAATTTGTGGTTGTCGGATCATTTACCAGTGATGGTGACAACTGTGCGCTGATTTGTATTCTATGTAAGCGTATTTAGGGTCACGCGTGCCAATTGTGTTTCTTCTAAACGTATTTTTTCCCATAATCCCTTCTTCGTTTATTTATTAATGGAGTCGAGAAAAAAGAAGACGCTCAAAAATTTCATTTTGATCATCAGTCACTTACAATTTTTTTTAAGTCAATGGTTTGTTCCACTTGTTTTGTGATTATATTGCAGCCACTGAGTTTGATTGTAATACAATCTTTACGACTGTTGCGAAGGAGTTTTGTCGTAAGGGTTCCCGAGGGATAAGAATAGAGTAGGGACGATATGTGTTGCTTTTAAATTATTAGTTGGTTGACCCGGTTCCCCTCCTGCTGCTGTTATGCGTTCATCCCCGCATGCAAAGGCAATAGGAGGGGGATTAGAGGAGGAAAAGCAAAAAAGATAGCAGATATTGCTTATCATATAATAGAGTAATAGAACCCCTTAAAAACACATATTATGGACATTGTAGATGTAATTATTCTTTCGTTTCGTTATGCCCCTCTTGCCCTAATGGGATTGGCGGCTGTGTATTTGTTGTACCTTCAATTGAGAGAAGCTCGGTTCCAAAAATAGTTTCGGCTCATCTCGGCTCCGCTCGATACTTCGCAGGCTCAATAACCATGATCACCGCTTGACGACCGCTGTCGGCTTTGCCGAACTAAAAAGCCTAAAGTAGAGCTGAAAAAGCACACTTTAGGACAAGACCGTAAACCGCGTCAGCTAAAACTGCGCTGGCCCAAGACGGCTTTGCCGAACTAAGAACTAAGAACTTTCATCGGCTTCGCCGTACCCCCCCGAACTTCGAACCCAAAATTGTTTCTCAACTCGCACACCTGGTTTAGTTTTTATTATGGAACCTTCTCTGTGGAGGCGCTTCTTGAATCAGCGCAACGTTGCGGAGTGAAAAAATTGGCGTTAACAGATATCAATAATACTTCCGGTGTTCTCGATTTTATTCGCCTCGCACCGAAGTACGATGTTGAACCTGTTGTTGGGGTGGAGTTTCGCACCGGAGATACATTAAAGTTTATTGCCATTGCTGCCAATAATGAGGGCTTCGAGGAAATTAATCGCTTTCTTTCTTCTTGCCTGGTGCACGCTTCTTCAGAGGGGGAGTCTTCCGGAAATCGTGATGCTCTCGTGCCCGATCGTGCCCCGTACTTCAAAAATGTTTTTGTTGTTTATCCTTTTAACGCTCCGCTGTTTTCAAATGATCAGTTAACATCTACTTCGGCAACTAAACCCGGACTGCGTTTGCAGAAAGGAACAACAATGAAAACGGCAGGAAGAGCATCTTCTAAATCAAAGAAGAAAATAATTCCTACAGTCCCTTTCGATTTGCAAGAATACGAATTTGTAGGAGTGAAATCCGGCGACCTCAATCGCTTACCTTTTTCAATATGGAAGGACAACTTGCAGAAATGTGTGGTGCTGCATCCGGTAACTGTCCGACATAAAACTGATCATAATGTGCATCGCTTGCTTACGGCAATCGGACAAAATTCATTGCTGAGTAAAGTCCCTCACGAATTGTTTTGTGATGCCGAAGAAAAAATGTTGCCAGAAGCGGATATCCGTCAACGTTATGAACAATTTCCTGAACTTATTCAGAATGCGGAAAAGATTTTGAAGGAATCACATATCGCATTCGATTTTCATCAAAGCAAAAACAAAAAAGTATTTACAGGCAGCGCCGTCGTTGATAAAGAATTACTGCAACGTGCAACGTGGAAAGGCGTTTATTATCGCTATGGAGAAAATCCTTCCGAGGTGATTAAAGAACGTATTCGTAAGGAACTGCAGATGATCGTCGACTTAGGATTTTGTTCTTACTTTCTCATTAACTGGGATCTTATTCGATACGCACGCCGCCAAGGTTTCTTTTATGTAGGACGAGGCAGCGGAGCGAATAGCATGGTGGCGTATTGCTTGCGTATTACCGACGTTGATCCTAATGAACTTGATCTCTATTTCGAACGATTTATTAATCCGTACCGACAAAACCCTCCCGACTTCGATCTCGATTTCTCATGGAAAGATAGGGATGAAATTACGCGCTATATCTTTCGCCGCCACGGAAATGAAAATGTAGCATTGCTGGGCACATACACTACCTTTCAATCAAATGCTGTAATTCGCGAACTCGGAAAAGTGTTCGGCTTGCCGAAAGCAGAAATAGATACATTGCAAGCAACAAAAGACCTGTCAGCAATTGGTGAAGGCCTTGGAAAAATTATTCATCGCTATAGCTTGTTGTTGCAAGATTTTCCACATCATCTCAGCGTGCATGCCGGAGGAATTCTCATCAGTGAAAAACCCGTTGTTTGCTATACCGCACTCAACCATCCGCCGAAAGGATTTCCGCTCACACAATTTAGTATGCTCGAAGCAGAAGATGTTGGCTTGTATAAATTCGATATCCTTAGTCAAAGAGGC
This sequence comes from uncultured Bacteroidota bacterium, assembly GCA_903881665.1. Classification (GTDB taxonomy): domain Bacteria; phylum Bacteroidota; class Bacteroidia; order AKYH767-A; family OLB10; genus CAINEC01. The sequence continues at coordinate 40,985 of CAIRUC010000086.1, forward strand.
CTCGGACATATTCGCGATGCCGTTGATATCGTGAAGGAAAATAGAGGGATCGATATCGATATTCATCAGGTAAAAAAGTTTAAGGAAGACGAAAAAATAAAAGCCCTCATTCGTGATGGAAAATGCATAGGCTGCTTTTATGTTGAGAGTCCAGCAATGCGCATGCTGCTGAAAAAATTACGCGTTGATCAATACATTCAGTTGGTTGCGGCAAGCTCTATTATTCGTCCCGGAGTAGCGCGCAGCGGAATGATGCGCGAGTATATTGTGCGTACCCATGATCCCGCTAAAAGAATTTACGCCCATCCCGTCATGAAAACATTGATGGA
>CAIRUC010000087.1 GCA_903881665.1 uncultured Bacteroidota bacterium
ACCTTTGAACGAAAGGCCAATAATGAATATTTACAAATGGACCCATCCAATGCTTAACCGGGTTCCAAATGTCAACCCAAATAATAAAGTCAGAGTTATCATTTAAAACTAATTCTGTCAACCTATTTCAGGCTGGGACAGGCATTAAACCATAAACCGTAAACCCCAAACCGCGCCAGCCAACCTTAAACGTCGAAGGCATTAAACCATAAACCGTAAACCTATTTTTATCCACAATTTGCCTTCACTTGTTGAAAAGTACTATCTAAAGTGAATCAGTTGGTTAATTTTGCAGCACAAACATATTCCTATGACAGTAGAAGAATCTTTAGAAAAAATTGTTAGTCAGGTACGCCGTGATATCGTTCGCATGGTTCATGGTGTACAAAGCGGCCATCCCGGAGGATCTTTAGGTTGCACAGAATTCTTGACTGTTTTATACAACCAAGTAATGAAACACGACCCTACATTATGGGACATGAGTGGCTTTAATCAGGATATTTTCTTCTTATCAAATGGACATATTTCTCCTTTATTCTACAGCATTTTAGCGCGTAGCGGATATTTTCCAGCTAAAGAATTATCCACTTTCCGCAAATTAAATACGCGTTTACAAGGACATCCAACTACACACGATGGACTTCCCGGCGTACGTATGGCTTCGGGCTCATTGGGACAAGGCTTGTCGGTTGCCATTGGCGCAGCACTTGCTAAAAAAATGAACAATGATGCACGCCTTGTTTACGTTCTTATGGGTGATGGTGAAATTCAGGAAGGTCAAGTATGGGAGGCAGCAATGTTTGCAGCAGCTAAACAAGTGGATAATGTAATTGCTACTATTGATGCGAACGGCCAACAAATCGATGGTTCTACCAAACAAGTATTAGATGGCGGTGACCTTGCCGTTAAATGGACGGCCTTCGGATGGGAAGTATTGAAAATGGATGGAAATAACATTCCAGATATTATGAAAACGATGGAAGCAGCAAAAAATGCTTCGGGTAAAGGCAAACCGGTGATGATTATTATGCAAACAGAAATGGGTAATGGTGTCGATTTTATGATGCATTCTCACAAATGGCATGGAATCGCTCCAAACGACGAACAACTGGCGATAGCACTAAATCAAAACGCAGAAACATTAGGCGATTACTAATCACTTAAAAATTGACAAAAAACAACCACACACCCGTAATCATTTCTCGCTTGAAATATTTATTCATGCTAGTATTTTTATGCGGATCTGCAACTTCTTTTTCTCAGGGAAGAATTCCTCCTAAGCAACGAACGCGTATCTTATTTTTATTCGATGCATCACAAAGCATGTATGCGAAATGGGAAACAAATACGAAGTTTGAAATTGCACGTAAGTTATTGGATGACATGGTAGACTCATTGCAGGCGATGGATAATTTAGAGTTAGCGCTGCGCGTTTACGGACATCAAAAACATTATCCTCCTCAAGATTGCGACGACACTAAATTGGAGGTGCCGTTCGGAAAGAAAAACGGCAGGGCCATCAAAAAACGATTAAGCGAGATTAGTCCAAATGGCACTACCCCTATCGCTCGCTCGCTCGAAGAAAGCGGTGGTGATTTCCCAAAAGATGCTGCTCGAAATATTATTATTCTTATTACAGATGGAATTGAAGAATGCAACGGAGATCCATGTGCCGCTTCAGCCTTGCTGCAAAAACGCGGTGTCGTTTTAAAACCATTTGTAATCGGTTTAGGTATCAATAAAGATTTCTTAAAACAATTTGAATGTGTAGGAAACTATTTTGATGCTACCAATGAAGCACAATTCCAACAAGCATTGAATATTGTAATTACCCAAGCGCTCAACAATACAAGTATTCAAGTGAACTTAATTGATGCATACGGAAAAGCTTCAGAAACGAATGTGCCAATGACATTTTATGATCGTTTTTCAGGCGAAGTGCGCTACGATATTATGCATACCATGAATGTAAAAGGTGTTCCCGACACATTACAGATCGATCCATTAGGAACATATAATATCACCGTTCATACAATTCCTCCGGTGAGTAAAGATTCTATTTACATCATTCCAGGAAAACATAACGTTGTAGGAATAGATGCACCTCAAGGTGATTTACAATTAAAGATTGAAGGCAGTAATGATTATAAAAACTTGGAAGCTATTATTCGTAAGCATGACGATATGACTACACTTAACGTTCAAGATTTCAACAGCTCACAACGTTATATTATCGGAGATTATGATCTTGAAATTTTAACAAACCCTCGCATCTACCTCAATAACGTAAACATATCACAAAGTAAAACGACGACGGTGCAAATACCGAATCCGGGTATTGTTACATTAACATGCAATAGCCCTGGATACGGCAGCATATTACTTGAAGATAAAAACAAACTAAAATGGGTATATACACTTTCCACGAGTACTGTGAAAGAAAGTATTATCCTTCAACCAGGTAATTATCGCATTGTCTTTCGCCCGAAGAATTCTCAATCATCTCAATATACCATTGAAAAAAGTTTCCGGATTGCCTCCGGCAGCAGTATCAGCTTACCAATTAATTAATTCACATCCTCATGAAAAAATATACGTACACTGAAAAGAAAGATACACGATCAGGATTCGGAGCAGGATTATCTGTTTTGGGTAAAGAAAATCCAAATGTAGTTGCATTATGTGCCGACCTTACCGGATCGTTGAAGATGGATGCTTTTGCAAAAGAACATCCCGATCGTTTTATTCAAGTAGGAATTGCGGAAGCGAATATGATTGGCATCGCTGCTGGATTAACTATCGGTGGAAAAATTCCGTTTACGGGCACCTTCGCTAACTTCAGTACAGGAAGAGTCTATGATCAAATTCGTCAGTCGGTTGCGTACAGCGATAAGAACGTGAAAATTTGCGCTTCGCATGCAGGACTAACATTGGGAGAAGATGGCGCAACACATCAAATTTTAGAGGATATCGGATTAATGAGAATGCTTCCGGGCATGACGGTAATTAACCCATGCGATTACAATCAAACGAAAGCTGCAACCATCGCTATTGCGAAACATCATGGTCCGGTTTACTTACGTTTCGGACGACCAACAGTTCCTAATTTCACACCTGCCGATCAACAATTTGAAATCGGTAAAGCAGTGATGTTAAACGAAGGTACTGATGTTACCATTATTGCTACAGGACATTTAGTTTGGAAAGCAATTGAAGCTAGTGAACAATTAGCAGCAATGGGCATTTCTGCCGAAATCATCAATATACACACCATTAAACCACTCGATAATGAAGCTATATTGAAATCGGTGAACAAGACCCATTGCGTAGTTACTGCTGAAGAACATAATCGATTTGGAGGATTAGGTGATGCAGTTGCTCAGGTGCTTACTGCTCATCTTCCTGCTATACAAGAATATGTAGCGGTAAACGATAGTTTCGGAGAAAGTGGAACACCTGATCAGTTGATGACAAAATACGGGCTCGATTCAATCGATATCGTTAAAGCAGCTGAAAGAGCAATAGCGCGCAAATCTGCTTAAGTTCAAACAGAATTAAACCTTCGGGTTAGAAAGTGGCCGCCATTTATCTCGCTGAAGAGAACTTCAAAAGTGAATTGCTCGAAAAAATAAAAGAGCGACGACCTGCTCTTCAGTCGAAATCAGAAACGGAAATCATTTTTGACTTCCGTTTTTTTAAGGTTTACAGATCACCATTCGCTGTATAATTACATCAGAAAATGATTGCACTTTCAGTAAATAAAGACCATCTGTAAAATCAGAAACATCAAATACATTATCGCCATTCAACAACGTTTTTTCTTCTTTTAAAAGCACTCCTTTCATATCATAAAAACCAATCGTATTTTCGCTGTTTTCACAAATAACATGAAGTTGGCCCCAAGAAATGGGGTTCGGATAAATTTTAAAATTCGATTTGTGATTGACATCTAAACCTACAGCAGGCTTCAATGCACAAACCCATACATCATTGAATCCATCATTCACCATCGACTTATACCCACCTACACCTGCGATTGAAGAGATGCATCCCAAATAATTTCCGGGAGCCGATTCTATTGCCATTCCTTCTTCATCATGGCCTAAAGTAAAAAATGTTTTGTCCATGATTTTGGTCCCTGCCGTATCAATTTGAATCATCCATAATTGCTCAACGCCAAGGTTGCTCTCCGACTTGTCAAAACCTGCGGCCGAATAAGATTCTCCACTCAACAAAATACTACCATCACTATTCCCACTTATGGCATTCATTTCGTCGGAATTAAAACTTCCAAAAGAGCGATCCCAAATAATATTTCCCGATAAACTAAGTTTCACCAACCACATATCGTCAACCCCTTTATTCAAAGCCGTTTTATCGAAACCAGGTAGTGAATAAGAATCACCTCCCAAATATATTGCATCGGCAGTTTTCAATGCGCAATAACCGTAATCTTCGGCGGCACCTCCTAGTGTTTTGTCCCAAATTTTTCTGCCAATACTATCTACTGCAATTACCCAAAAATCATTCAGGCCACGCGATCCCTGCGACTTATTAAACCCCGCCGGACTATCACTATAGCCTAACAACAAAGCACCGCCATTATTGGAAGCCACAATCGTATTGCAATTATCATTTTGTGTAGAGCCGAGGGTCCGATCGAAAAGAATTTGTCCGTTTTGATTTAACGCCACCAGCCAATAATCGAAAGCCACTTGCGTACCTATTGATAGAGACGTTTTATCACCCGAAACAGAACTCAATGTATATCCACCACAAAAAATTTGACCATAGGAATTTATTGTAACTGATTTACAATAATCATTAGCACTACCTCCTATTGTTTTATCCCAAATAATGTTGCCAGAAACATCAACACGAAGTATCCAAAAATCATTTCCTCCTCTAGAAACTTCCGTTTTTTCATAGCCCACACCCGACGAAGATGTGCCGGCAAGAATAAAGTCACCGTTCGGCAACTCACAAATAGCGGAAGGAACATCGGCACCATCACCGCCGTAAGTACGATCCCATAATTTATTACCCTGATTATCGAATCGCACTAGCCAATAATCGAGCGACAAACCAGTTGAATCGCGGTTGTTTTGTGATTTAGAAAAGCTACTGTCCGACGATGAAGCGGCGAGCATTGCATAACCACCTTGACTGCATCGAATAAAGCCAACATTATATTCCGATCCCGTTCCGCCAAAGCTTGCATCAAAATCCTTTATCAGATTTTGCCCTAAGCAATGAAACGAGATAAATAATAAAACTAAGAGGAATTTCAAATGATGCATCAACCAAAGGTAAGAAAGAAAAAACGAACCAACATTTTTTATATATCTGAAATTATGTAGACAAAATAAATTCGGCCTAAAAATAAAAAAAGCGGAAAAAATAAAAATCTTTTCCGCTTCTAAACAAATATGTTGATTACGCTTTATGCAAGTACATCACTTCTTTCACTGCTTTAATAACACGAGCAGGATTTGGAAGGTAAGCTTCAATTAATGTTGGGGCGTAAGGCAAAGGAACATCACCACCCATTACGCGCAATACTGGTGCATCGAGATAGTCGAATGCTTCGCGTTGAACTTTAAAAGCAACTTCAGTTGCAATAGCAGCTAAAGGCCAGCTTTCTTCAACAATCACCAAGCGATTTGTCTTCTTAACAGATTTAATAACAGTAGCGTAATCAATCGGACGAACAGTACGCAAATCTATAACCTCTGCAGAAATATTTTCAGTGGCTAATTCTTCAGCAGCCTTAAGTGCAATTTTCATCATTTTACCGAATGATACAATGGTAACGTCAGTGCCGGCACGTTTAATATCAGCAACTCCAATTGGCATTAAATATTCACCATCTGGAACAAATCCTTTATCACCATACATCTGCTCCGACTCCATAAAAATAACAGGATCGTTATCGCGGATAGCAGATTTCAATAATCCTTTCGCATCGGCAGGGTTGGAAGGAACGATCACTTTTAAACCTGGACAGTTCGCATACCAACTTTCAAATGCTTGGCTATGTTGAGAACTCAACATACCAGCAGAACCAGTTGGGCCACGGAAAACAATGGGACAACCAAAATTTCCACCGCTCATGCTTTTCATTTTCGCTGCAGAGTTAATAACTTGATCTATAGCAACTAGACTAAAATTAAAAGTCATAAATTCAATAATTGGGCGCAATCCATTGATAGAAGCTCCCACACCAATACCTGCAAAACCAAGTTCCGCGATGGGCGTGTCGATGATCCGCTTTGCTCCAAATTCATCAAGCATACCCTGGCTCACTTTATAAGCACCATTATATAGCGCTACTTCTTCACCCATTAGGAAAATACGCTCATCGCGACGCATTTCCTCCGACATAGCCTCACGAAGCGCTTCACGGAATTGAATTTCTCTCATGTTTATTAATTATTATAACGACAAAAATAAACGGAACAGCCTAACAAAAAAAGAAAAAGACTAGTATTCGCCCGAATAGTGTAAAAAAGAATGAAATCAATCTTCTTCTTGCCCTGTAAGGTCTTCTAATGCAAACTTCAATTCAGCGTGAGTATGGCGATTATTTTGTTTGATTGCTAACAAAAGACCTTCCCGATAAGTGATAGCAGCCTCGTTTGCAAGACCTGCTATTTGCTGTAATTTCCCTAACTGATAATACAAAGCCAAATAACCAGGATCGATCGACTTTAATTGCCCGAGAAGAAACAAAGCTTTCGAAACATCCTCAATCTTAGCGTATTCGAGAGCCAACGCATATCGAGAGAAAGTATCTGCAGGGTCTTCTTTCAGAAATTGTTCGAGGGTAGCTATTTTATCAGACATAATTATTGAAGCAAAAATAATTTACAAAAATAGCATTCTAGCAACAAAAAGCAGTCTGCCAAGAGGTGAATAAAATCTGTAATTGATTCACATCATTTTCTTTTTTTACTGCTCTGCAGTGAGTATGTTTGTACATTCGTTTGAAAAGTAAAAAACATGAAGATTTTAGTCTGCATTAGCAACGTTCCCGACACTACCACAAAAATTAATTTTAGCGATGACGCTAAGTCTTTTGTGACCGCAGGTGTTCAATTTATAATCAACCCTTATGATGAAATTGCTTTAACAAGAGCACTAGAACTAACTGAAGCTCAAGGTGGTACAGTTACTGTAATTCATATTGGGGATGCCTCTTCAGAACCTACCATTCGTAAGGCGTTGGCTATAGGTGCTACCGATGCGGTTCGTATCAATGCACTTCCACGTGATGCCTATTTTGTTGCGAAGCAAATTGCAGCGTACGCCAAAGATCAAGCATTTGATATAATTATTACAGGAAGAGAATCGATCGACTATAACGGATCGCAAGTTGCTTCTATGATAGGTGAATTATTGGATTTACCTTCAGTATCGATTGTTAAGGTAATGAATGTTGAAGGAACAATTGTTACCTTAGAGCGTGAAATTGAAGGCGGAAAAGAAGTAATTAATTGTCCTTTACCATTAGTTGTAAGCGCTACGGAAGGAATGGCAGAAGCCCGTATCCCAAATATGCGTGGTATTATGAGTGCACGTACGAAGCCATTAACCACCATAGAAGCAGTTGAAGTTCCTACTTTACTGCAATATGTAAAATATGACAAACCTGCAGCAAGAAGCCAGGTAAAATTAGTCGCAGCCGACGACGTAAAAGGATTAGTTGACCTCCTTCATATTGAAGCAAAGGCTATCTAATTAAATAGTTTTTTCATTCACAGAAACAGTTTCCACGAAGCTATTCGATCATAAAATTTACCACATGTCAGTTTTAGTTTACGCCGAAAATTCAAACGGCAAATTCAAAAAATCAAGCTTCGAAGTTGTATCGTACGGATACAGCATTGCGCAGCAAATGGGAGTTCCTTGTGTAGCCATCTCTATTGGAGATGTTACCAACGATGAATTAGCACGATTGAGCCAATATGGTGCTTCAAAAATAGTATCTGTCAATAATGATCAAATGAAAGCTTTCGTTAATCAAGCCTACGGTTCGGTGATCGCTGAAGCTGCGAAAGTAGAGGAATCTACAGTGGTCGTACTTTCTGCATCCTTCTCAGGAAAAGGATTAGCACCTCGTGTTGCTGTTAAGTTAGAAGCAGGTTATGTTGACGGTGCTGTATCGCTTCCTGATATTTCGGCAGGTTTCACTGTTCGCAAAGGTGCCTTTTCAGGTAAAGCTTTTGCTGAAGTATCGTTATCTAGCGCCGTAAAAGTAATTGCCTTAATGCCGAATGCTTATAAAGTAATTGAAAATGCCCAAACACCTAACATCACTGCTTTTTCTCCGGTATTTAACAATAATGACTTTAAAACAATGATTAAAGAAATCGTTCGCGCTGCCGATAAAGTTTCATTACCGGAAGCTGAAATTGTAGTATCGGGCGGACGTGGATTAAAAGGCCCAGAAAATTGGGGAATGGTAGAAGAATTAGCCAACCTATTAGGCGCTGCAACGGCCTGCTCTAAACCGGTTTCAGATGCACACTGGAGGCCTCATAGCGAACACGTAGGACAAACAGGAATTGCAGTTAGTCCGAATTTATACATTGCCATCGGAATTTCAGGAGCAATTCAACACCTTGCAGGAGTAAGTTCTTCGAAGGTAATTGTAGTTATTAATAAAGACCCTGAAGCACCCTTCTTTAAGGCGGCCGATTATGGAATCGTAGGTGATGCATTCGAAGTAATTCCGAAGCTTATTGAGGCCGTAAAGGAATTCAAATCTGTTAACGCCTGATCACGCGCACCCCAACTATCTGCGTATGAAAAAGATTAAAATGGAAATAATTGGCTTGTCGTTTAGCCAAACGCAAAGCGGAGCCTATGCACTTGTACTAGGTGAAGAAGAAGGTAAACGCCGACTACCAATAATTATTGGAGGCTTCGAAGCTCAAGCTATTGCTGTAGAGCTTGAAAACATGCAGCCTTCCCGTCCACTCACACACGACCTATTTAGAAATTTTGCCATAGCGTTCGATGTACATATCGACGAAGTGGTTATTTACAACCTAAAAGAAGGTATTTTTTACTCAAAGTTGATTTGCAGCAAGGATGGAGAAATACAAGAAATAGATGCACGTACTTCAGATGCTATCGCTATGGCTGTTCGCTTTAATTGTCCCATTTACACCTTTGAATTTATACTTGCATCTGCGGGTGTACTTTTGGATGAAGCAGGAGAAGAAGAAAAGCCAAAACGACTACCGAAAAAATTGAGTAGTTCAGAAACAGAAAAACCTGCCGCACAAACTAACAAAAGTGGTTATGGCACTATGAATTTCGAAGATCTTAGTGAAGCACTTATGAGAGCAATTGATGAAGAAGCCTATGAAACGGCTTCGAAAATACGCGACGAAATGAGTAAAAGGAAAAAATCTACCGATAAATAAAATCAACACCCGAACAGCAATGATCGGGTGTTTTTTTTAGATGCCTATCTTCAATCAATAAGAAAGCCTAACCTATTCTAATTTTTAGCGTATAATAGTAAACTACTTAACGATATTATTCTAATGAAAAAATTTACCCATCACATCACTATTTATTGCTTAATTATTTTTTTATTTTTTACGATATCAGGCAATGCACAATGGCAGTATGTACACCCAAAACCTCAAGGAAACACCTTAACTAAAAGCTGTTTCCCTTCAGGAACTATTGGATGGATTACAGGTAACTATGGAACAATTATCAAAACACTTGACGGTGGACAAACATGGTTTAATCAGTATAGTTTACAAACTTTAAATATCCTCGACTTTTCAGCACCTAATAATACAACAGCCTATTTTATTGCTGCCAACAATCAACTCTACAGCTCAGGAAATGGAGGGAATAGTTGGCTAAAAAAATATAAATTTTTAGGGAGTAATGTTACTACCTTATCCTTTATTAGTAATTCAGAAGGATGGGCTACGCAAGGAAATAGTATCACACATACTACCGATGGAGGAAATACATGGACTATTCAAACTGTTGTTCCAGGAGAAACATTTGCTTGCGTAAAAATTGCTCCTACTGGCGAAGGCTTTGCGATCACAGCTACAGGAACAATTGCCACATGCATTAACTCAGGACAAACATGGAATACAACTTCTGCTTATGCAGGAACTTATAATGCAATGGGACTATTGAATGGCGGAAATATTGCATTAGCCGTAATTAATTCGACCCTGTATAAATCGAGTGATAATGGTACGACATGGACAGATGCTATAAATACACCAGTTGAATTTAGCACGGGAACAGTAACCGATATTAGCTTATTAACGGCCAACGATTATTTTGCAACAATTGATAACGGCGTTGTAGTGTATAGCCACGATGGCGGAAATACATGGCTAAGCGATAATAGTTTTGTTGGAAATAATTTAAATGGAATTGTTGCAAATCGAACGAATGAGGCAATTGCTTTTGGTAATAATGGCACTATCATCAAAACATCAGACAACGGATCTACATGGAATCGAATCGGTAGTTTATTGTCAAACGAAAATTTGTATGGAGTAACCAATTCGTTTAATGATGTGTATGCTGTGGGTAATGCTGGAACCCTATTAAAATCGACTAATCAAGGAACAAACTGGTTCGCACAAAACAGCGGAACCATCGAAAATCTTCGTGATATCATTGCCATTAATGCTACTACATTAGTTGCTGTTGGAGAAAATGGAATTATTCTTAAAACAACAAACGGAGGAAATAACTGGACAACAATAAACAATGTTTATCCTAGTTCAATATACGGAATCACAAAAATGCCAAACGGAACTTTATATGCCGCAGGGGCTGACGATTTAATTTTAACCTCAACCGACAATGGAGAAACATGGAATTATGTAACTACAACTTTCACTGGTTTTGGATATGCCTTTACTGAAATTCAATTCTTAAATAATGACTCAGGATATGCAGCATCGAATAGCGCAGAAATATTAATGACCGACGATGGTGGAATTAATTGGTATTTAAAATCGACTGGTGTATTTGGACAAATCACTTGCATGTATTTCCAAACTGGACTTAAAGGATGGATTGGAACAAATGCAGGCGAAATTTTTAACACGAACGACGGAGGAAACAGCTGGACTAACCAAAGCATGTTAAACTTCACAGGAACAATCCAAAAAATAAGGTTCACCGATATGCAGAACGGTTGGGCTTTTACAAATCAAGGGATTTATAGAACAGCTGACGGAGGAAATACCTGGACAGAAGAATTCTCACCTTATCCCGATGTAAAGGATGCTGTATTTATCAATAATATTAATGCTGTTGCAATTGGTGGAGGAAGTGCTACTATTTTACAACGATCAAACAACTTAGAATTAATTATAAGTTCGGGTGTATTTTGCAGTGATCATACATATACAATGGTGGCTAATTCAACGGGAAATTTTAATCCAGGAAATTTATTTTCGGTGCAATTATCTGATGATTTCGGCGACTTCTCTAATCCTTTAACGTTAGGCTCATTATTTGCGAATACAATTTCTAGTTTACCCGCTACAATTCCTGCAGGCTTAACTAATTCGAATGCCTACAAAATGCGTATCGCATCTACAAATCCTCCAATGTATAGTGCCATTAGCGGAACAATTATTAGTATCAACACATCACCAGAATCATTCATAGTTGCCGATGGCCCTACTGCTTTTTGTGCAGGAAGCTCCGTAACACTTTCCAACCTTATGTTAGGCTCACTACAATATCAATGGTTTAATAATGGAGTAGCAATGCCGGGAGAAACAAACGATTCACTATTCGTAACAACAACTGGAAATTATACATTATTGGTAAATAATGGCATTTGCGAAACACTTTCACCAATAATGGATATCCTCGTAACTAACTGCAGCAGCATAGCAGAATCCTATCAGAATAAAATTATGATTGCACCAAATCCAGCGAGCGATTTTTTAAACATCAGTATTGCGAATGGGATTCACTATTCAAAAATGAGCATTACAGAAATGAATGGGAAATTAGTACGTGAATTATCAGGTGAAATGAACGGAAATACAAAAGTTGACGTAAGTGAATTAACTTCTGGAATTTATCTTATTAAATTATCAGGTCTTGAAGAATGCATCATTCGATTTGTGAAAAATTAATTTACAACTAAAGACTTGATTGCTGCTGCTGAATTATTAATTAAAGCTAAAAAAGGTTTAATTTAACTTCAATATCCTCTACTGATTATTTTTTTCTACTTGTACAAATATTAAAATCTGTACAGCTTCTCGGAAATATTACATTCCGTTATTGAATTCTGTTTTTGAATTTATATCTGGCGAAAACGTAATTCTGTTTTGCAAGGATGAAATCTGCTGTTCCATAATGTGAAATTAAAGTAAACAGCAGTAAAAATGCAATAAATTCCATATTTGATATGGAAACCGAGTCACAATCAATTAACTTTGTACGCCATAAGTATCTTAACAAAGACAAACCTTGTTAGGGAACATCAACAACAAACATGAAACAATTCTTTAAATTTCTCTTTGCCTCAATGTTAGGCTTCTTTTTATCAATCGTATTGATCTTTTTTGTGCTCATCGCAATTATCTCAGCTACCGTATCATCGGCAGGTAATGAAGAAGTAAAAGTTAGCGAAGGAAGCATACTTCACATATCATTCAACCAAGCGATCAAAGAAAGATCATCGAACAATCCCTTTGAAAGCCTCAACTTAGGAAAACTACGAGCGAAGCAACAACCGGGACTAAACGATATCTTAGGAGAAATTAAAAACGCAAAAACGGATGAAAACATTAAAGGAATTTACTTAGACGTGCAATCGATTGCTGCGGGAATTGCAACTACCGAAGAAATTAGAAATGCCCTGCTCGATTTTAAAAAATCGGGAAAGTTCATTTATGCTTATGCAGAAGAATATACGCAAGGAGCTTATTACCTTGCTTCAGTATCCGATAAAATTTATTTGAATCCCCAAGGCGCCTTAACACTTAACGGACTCTCGTCACAATTAACCTTCTTTAAAGGCGCACTAGACAAGTTAGAAATCGAGCCGGAAGTAATTCGTCATGGAAAGTACAAAAGCGCAATAGAGCCTTTCATTCGCGCTAATATGAGTGAAGAAAACAGAACACAGATTGCAGGATTCATTGATCCGATTTGGAATCACATGGCAACGAATATCGCTGCTTCGAGAAAATTAAAAAAAGAAGAGATTTATCTTATTGCTGATAGTTTGAAAGCGCGTAACGCGAATACTGCATTAGAATTAAAACTGGTTGATCAATTAGCTTACTACGATCAATTTGTTGAGGACATCAATGTGAAATGTGGCAAAAAAAAATCAGATGAGTTACAATTGATTTCTATTTCGAAATACAAAAATGCAGTTAAATCGTCAGGATTTGCGAAAGATAAGATTGCAGTTATTTACGCGAATGGAGAAATCCAAAGTGGCGAAGGCGACGATAACACCATCGGCTCTGAAACATTAGCAGAAGCAATTGCGCAGGCTCGTAAAGACGAAAAAGTAAAAGCGATTGTTTTACGTGTCAATTCTCCGGGTGGAAGTGCATTGGCATCCGACATTATTTGGAGAGAAGTTATCCTCGCGAAAAAGTCGAAACCGGTAGTTGTTTCAATGGGCGATGTTGCGGCATCTGGAGGATATTATATTTCATGTGCTGCTGACAAAATTTTTGCAGAACCGAATACCATCACAGGATCAATTGGTGTTTTCGGATTAATGTTCAACGCAGGCAATATGTTTAAAAACAAATTAGGAATCACATTCGATACTTACAAAACCAGCAACTATACTGACTTAGGAACAATGAGTCGTCCGTTGACACCAGGCGAGCGTTTAATTATGCAAAATAGTGTAGACGAAGTTTACAATACTTTCACCTCTCGAGTAGCAGAAGGAAGAAAAATGAAACAAGCGGATGTTGACAGCATCGGACAAGGTAGAGTTTGGAGCGGTGTAGACGCAAAACGTATCGGCTTAGTTGACGAATTAGGAGGAGTTGAAGATGCGATCAAAGCAGCTGCTTCACTAGCAAAACTGAAAGAATTCCGCATTAAATCATTACCAGAACAAGAAGAGCCTTTCCAAATGTTGATGAGTGATTTATCGAGCGAAGCTAAAACTTGGTATATGGAAAATAAATTGGGTGTAGGATATGAATACTACAAAGCAGCTAACGATTTAGTGAAAGTTCAAGGTATTCAAGCGCGCACTTTTTGCGGAGTGAAATTCAACTAATAACATGCTGAAAAGAATTTTTATTTTATTTACACTAACGGTAGGCATTACCGAAATCGGCATTGGACAAATCCCAACACTCGACAAAAGTAAATTAAGAGTTGGTGATATGTTATTCCAAGATTTAGGGAATAGTTCATTATCTAAATCAATTAAGAAAGTTACGCCGGGATACGACGGAAAACACTTTTCGCATGTGGCGATGATGACACTTTATAACCGACAATTATGGGTGATTGAAGCATGTGATGCAACTGTTGACACTATCACTATCGATAGCTTTATCAGCAGAACAAAGAATCCCGTTTATGTGGGACGATTAAAGAAAGAATACGGTAGAGAGATCTCGGATGCTTCGAAATCCGTTAAGAAATATTTCGGAATACCCTACGACAATAAATACCTCGATGATTCGGCGCATATCTATTGCGCGGAGTTAGTGTATTATGCTTACAAAGATGCAAATCATGGAAAGCCATTTTTCGAGATGCAGCCAATGACTTTCAAAGATCCTAAATCAAAGAAAACCTTCCCGGGCTGGAGTAAATACTACCAAGATTATTTTCAAATGGAAGTGCCCGAAGGACAACCGGGAATTAATCCGGGGTTGCTGATTAATGATCCAAGAATGGAAGTTTATAAGTTACCAAAAGGGAAGAAATAATTGTTATTGGTTATTGGTTTCAGGCGATAGACGATAAATTTTAGGCAATAGATTTTCGAATTCGATAAACGTTTAAATGTTCTTCAATTGAAACGAATTTTAAAAACTATAGCCTATTGCCTATAGTCTATTGCCATTTATTTCTTTTCACGAAAACAATTTCTAGATTAAAGAGATTTTTATTTCTTGAAAACCGGTACCTCAATATAACTTTCACTACTCCAATTAATCTTAAGTGGTTCGTTGGCATCTTTAATGGATTCGCGGCTGACATCTCCTCCTGTTCCGTAGTTGATTTCCCAGAGCGGAGATTTTACGATTCCTAATAGCAATACGAGCTTACTCCCCTGCTCTATTTTACGACTAATCATAAAGCTGTTGTTGATAATGACATCATACGTTTTTCCCGGTGTTAAGAGATTACGTTTGGTGCGGTCGGCATTCATGGATGCGCGGCACATGAAATTGCTTAGGTAAACATAGGTGCCGTCGGATTTTTTCTCGTACAAACACAACATCGGATCGAAATCTTTTTTGTTGATTGTGAAAATCAATTTTCCACAAAATGATCCATTCATATTGATTCCGCTTATTATTGCCGGCGATTCAAATTCCATCATTCCTGGTTGCCATAAAATAGTGTCTTGCAAAATTGGAATGCCATTATCAACCCAAATTTTTCCGTCACTGCGATCTTTAAAATCGATCACTTGCTTTATTTCACTCTTTGTTTTGTTTTTACTTAGTGTTAATTCGAATTTATTTTCGGCATTTTTTTTAGATCCAAAATAATAACGAATGGTATCGGTATTCATGGCTGCTAACGAAGGAGTATGTCGCCATGCGTCTCTTCCCATCACTTCGAAATTCACTTTATCTTTTAGCAATTCAGGGAGAGGTTTTTTATCGAAGATATGATCGAACCACTCGAACACAACTTTATTAATGGAAATCATTGCTGCCGAATCGACGGTAATTCCCTGTACCGATTCTTGCGCTTCCGATTGTCCCCCGTTATGGTCATAAGGACCGATTAACAAATAATGCTCAGCATTCGGATTATACTTTAGATGCTCTTGGTAATAATACAAAGCGCCTCGCTGATCATCATCGAAATATCCCGTAGTGGTGAGAATAGGAATATTGATCTTCGCGAATTCCTTCCCGAAGGGAACCATTCTCTGCCAATAATTATCCTGCAAAGGATGATCGAGCCAACGATGAAATAGATAACTTTTTCGTCCCTCTAAAGAATCGAGCGAACGAATGGAAAGTCCTTTTTGATACCAATTCAAACATAAGTCCGACCATTTAGCTTGATCTCTCATCTCGAGATAATCGGTAAGCTTGGTATTCGAAACAAAATGCGACCATTGCAACATGTAATTCATTCGGACACCATCCATCATAGGAAAATCGACTCCAATGCCAACAGCTACTTGCGGGACAATTGTTTTTAATGCAGGATGCATTTTTTTGCAAGCACTCCACTGACTAAAGCCCAAATAACTTCCTCCATACATCCCTACTCTTCCGTCGCACCATTTATGACGACTTAAATAATCGATCATCTCATAAGCATCATTCGCATCGTGCTCAAAAGGAAAAATTGAATCTTTACTTAAAAATTTTCCTCTGGTATTAACTACTACACCAATATAACCGTGATCGGCCATCTCTTCAGCGGCAGCGCGATCAGAAGTAGCTGCATAAATATTATACAACAAAAGCACGGGACGCTTTTCCGTTAATGTACGTTTCTTTACCATAATGGCTGACAACGTTCCACCATCCTTCATAGGAATTAACAAGCTATCCAGAAAAACATATTTACTATTCTCCTCATCAGTTATATACTTTTCGATTCGTGGATACATCTCTGTCAACACAATTAAACTATTATACGTCTTACATATTCTGTATGCGTCGGAAAGATCAATGGAATCGCTTGTAACCGGAACTAATTGATTTATCAATTTAGAATAACGAGCGCTCAAATCGCTTGGAGAAACCGAAAGATAATTTCCTAACTCAGACCGTGACTCAGGGAAAATTTGAGAATAAACGGCAGCGGCAACACTATCGAAAACAGAAGTAGGCAAAGCCCCGGAGAATTTAAGTTGCATTTGAGAACGACAAAACACCTCATAAGGAAAACCAAATTGTCTCCAATTAATTATTGACTGACTACCCAATGTAGAACGCATCGTATCGATAGAAGAAAGAGCCGATTCATACTTACCTGCCACAATTTGCAAACGAAATAATCCATCGTACAAATCGGGTTTTGAATTACTCGTAAAAACATCCAATGCACGATTTGCTATAACAGAAATATTCTTCGTCACAGCAGCGCTATCCTTCAAAGAAAGATCAGCAACACGAATTTTCTGAGAAATTAAATTGGTTGTTAATAATTCAAAAACAATTATGATTAAAAGAATATTTTTTTTCCTTTTCATGAGTTTGTTTAATATTATAATTAATCTCTTTGTTAACTTATTTAACGAACTTCAATAATTGAGAAATCAATTTCTATTTACAAATTAATATTCGCTCCTACGGAGAAGATATATTCGAATGCCCAGAAGTGATGGTTTGCTCTTCCTGCATACGGAAGTAAGGCGCTGGTATAATTTACAAACGACCATTTAGCTTCGTTCTCAACGAAAAAATATTTAAAGAAGTCGTATCTTAAGCCTACATCAACCCCGGCAATATATCCCGCCACATGGAATTGATCATCGCGTCGGTTGCCGTTTATTGTCGCATCAGTTCTCGGAAAAACAAACCCTCCTCCTATTCTTCCAATAGCACTTAACCAATGGTTATGCTTTTTGTCGTGCAGTAATGTTTGTCGCTTCATCGCCATGAACATGGCAAAGTTAGCTCCGTTGGTATGCTCAAATGCTAAAAATGGTTTTCCCACTATTGTATCGTTGTCGAGGTATTCTCCGAAGTAATTCCCTTTAATATGCACCGATTGTCCGTCAACCACCACATATTTCGCGTGATCGTAGTTGAATTCAAATCCCCAGTCGCGGTTCTTCCCTGTCAAATATCCAATACGAAAAGCATATTGTGGTATTGCTAGGTCGGAGTGCAAAATCTGGTCAAATCCGGGACGGTCCTTCGCTTTCGCATCTTCTATCACAAAATCATAAAGTCCGTTGCGCTTATCTTTAAAATGAATATCGCTTTTCGTATACCAATCGAGGTTGTATCCCCAAGAAATTGAGAGTATTCCGTGTTTCGACTTAGCACTATAAGGACAATTACAGGTCTCTGTTTCTTGAGCTTTCAACAAACCCGATACCATTATGAAGGCAATAAACGGAAGAAGGACTTTTTTCATAGGTTGCAAAATTACCGTATTCAGCGTTCCATCTTTGTAAAAATCTTTGATTTTTATGATGATTTTTATCGGGAAGATGAAAGCGGAATGATATTTTTACCGCATGGAGAATTACGAAATAGCCGACCTTCTGAAAGAAACTGCCAAGCTCATGGAACTTCATGAGGAGAACAGCTTTAAAATCAAATCGTACCAAAATGCTTCTTTTAAACTCGACCGACTCTCCGAAAAATTGGAAAGCAAATCGGTTGCCGAACTCGAAAAAGTTGACGGCATCGGCAAAAGCCTCAGCGTAAAAATTTTCGAACTACTATCGACAGGCACCTTCCCCGACCTAAAAAAACTAATCGACCAAACGCCTCCCGGAGTAATCGAAATGATGCATATCAAAGGTATCGGACCTAAGAAAGTAGCCATCATCTGGAAAGAAATGGGCATCGAATCGCCCGGTGAATTGCTTTACGCTTGCAATGAAAACAGGTTGGTGGAAGTGAAAGGCTTCGGACAAAAAACACAAGAGACCATTCGTCAGGCAATCCTTTTTATGATGGCGAGCAAAGGATATCATCATTATGCTACCGCTGAAGCTTTAGTGTGGAATGTCCTTGCTAAAGCTAAAGACAAGAAAGAAATTGCGTGGGACTTCATCGGCGACATGCGAAGAAAATGCGAAGTAATTGAACATATCGATTTCATTCTCACTAACGACTACCGAGAAGAATTCTTGAAAATACTTTTATCATCAAAAGAAATCGACGGTAACAGCATCGTTGCAAACGAAACGAATATCAATTTGCAATCCGCCTCCGGAATCAAATTCAATATCGACATTGTTAATGCTGCTGAATTTATTTTCGAGCGATGGAAAAAAACCGGCAATGCAAAACATATCAACGATTGCCTAGCATACAAGCAAGTGAATGAATCGGAATTGAAAGATGCCGTGAATGAAAACGAAATCTATCAACGCCTCGAATTATCTTATGCAGCACCCGAAATGAGAGAAGGAATTTTCGAAATTGAATTAATGAAAAATAATTCAGTTCCCGTTTTGGTAACTTATGAAAACCTGAAAGGCATCCTGCATAACCACAGTACTTACAGCGACGGAATTCACTCATTGAAAGAGATGGCAGAAGCATGCAAGAAATTAAACATGCAATATTTAGGCATGTGCGATCACTCGAAAAGTGCGGGCTATGCCAACGGATTATCCATCGAAAGAGTTTTGCAACAACATGCAGAAATTGATGAGCTCAACAAAGCGATGGCTCCGTTTAAAATTTTCAAAGGAATAGAAAGCGATATACTCAGCGATGGTAGTCTCGATTATCCTGAAGAGATATTAAAGTCATTCGATTTCATTGTTGCCTCTGTCCACTCCGGATTACAAATGGACGAAGAAAAAGCAACACAGCGACTCATAAAAGCAATTGAGAATCCTTATACCACCATACTGGGACATCCCACAGGAAGATTATTGCTTGCACGAAAAGGTTATCCCATCAATCACAAAGCAGTAATCGACGCCTGCGCGGCCAACAAGGTAGTGATAGAACTTAACGCTCATCCCTACCGCCTCGATATTGATTGGAGATGGATACAATATGCGCTTTCGAAGAATGTGATGATATCAATTAATCCCGATGCGCATGCTACCGACGGATACCTCGACATGTACTACGGAGTATGTGCAGCACGCAAAGGCGGACTCACAGCAGAAATGACATTTAACACAAAAGATTTAGAGGGAGTGAGTAATTGGTTTCAACAGAAAAAAGAAGATGAAATCTAAATTCAAATACCAATAGATTTGGAAATAACAAATGGAAGTTCCTATCTTTCCGAAACCTATTGATGATATTTCTTTAAAAACGGACTAAACTAACCACCTATGCCTATCATCAGTTCTGTTTTATCTTGGTTCATGATGCAACGCAATCACCAAATTGAATTGTTCATGAAATACCCACATGAGGTACAAGAAGAACTATTGAAAAAACTGGTGATGACAGCGCGTTATACTGAATTTGGAAGGAAGTACGATTTTTCGAGTATTGCAAATAGTGAACAATTCAAAGAGCGCGTTCCACTTCAAGACTACGATAGTTTAAAGCCGTATATCTACCGACTAAAAGCCGGTGAACAGCAATTATTATGGCCATCAGAAATCAGGTGGTTTGCAAAATCATCGGGTACTACCTCCGACAAATCGAAGTTTATTCCGGTGAGTACCGAATCGCTCGAAGAATGTCACTATAAAGGCGGGAAAGATTTATTGTGTATTTACTTTCATAATAATCCCGAGACACAATTATTTGACGGCAAGCTACTCTCACTCGGTGGCAGTCACCAAATTAATGCTTCACACAACGACAGCTTTTACGGTGATTTGAGCGCTATCCTCATTCAAAATTTACCATTCTGGATTCAACTTTTCAGAACACCCGATCGATCTATTGCATTGATGGATGAATGGGAAGAAAAGATTGAAATGATGGCAAGAGCAACGATGAACGAGAATGTGACGAACATTAATGGAGTGCCTTCGTGGACATTAGTACTACTTAAAAAAGTATTAGAATTAAGCGGCAAAAAAGACCTTACGGAAGTATGGCCAAACCTCGAACTATTTGTACACGGAGCGGTAAACTTCGGCCCTTATAAAGAACAATTTAAAAAGTTGATTCCGAAGAACGACATGTACTACCTCGAGACCTACAATGCCTCGGAAGGATTTTTCGGAATTCAAGATCAACGAAACTCAGACGAAATGTTATTGATGCTCGACTACGGCATCTACTACGAATTTATTCCGATGAGTGAATGGGGCAATGAAAATCCAAAAACACTATCCTTAGATCAAGTACAACTCGATGAAAACTACGCCATCGTTATCACCACCAATGCGGGATTATGGCGATATAAAATCGGCGATACTATAACATTTACATCAATCAATCCTTTTCGGATACGCATCACCGGTAGAACGGCGCATTTCATCAATGCCTTTGGCGAAGAATTGATTATCGACAATGCAGAAAAAGCACTAGCCGATGCTTGTCGCGATACAGGAACATGCATAAGAGATTATACAGCTTGTCCCGTTTACTTCAGCGACGAAGGCTCAGGAGCGCATGAATGGCTGATAGAATTTGAGCAAGAGCCCGAAAACTTTGAAGCATTCTGCGAAGCCCTCGACAGCGGACTAAAACGCTACAACAGCGACTACGAAGCCAAGCGCTATCACGATAAAGTATTAGGCAAGCCGATCATACGAAAAATGCCATCAGATACGTTCTATAATTGGTTAAAATCGAAAGAAAAGTTAGGCGGACAACACAAAGTTCCTCGTCTGTCAAATCATCGTAAATTTGTAGAAGAAATACTCCTTCAATGCTCCGTTACTGCCTGAACCCCCTTTTTGCCCTGTTAATAAGTTTGTTTTTATCGACAGCCGTTTTGGCTCAAAGCGACACGATTAAAGGCATCAGCAACTTTACCCTCGATCGCTTAGGAAATTGTTATGCCGTAAAAAACGGAAGCGAAATCATAAAATTAGATGCTAACGGGACTATTTTAAACAGTAATAGCAGACGTGATTTAGGAACTCCAGACATCATTGATGCAACAAATCCACTCAGAATATTAGTTTTTTATAAAGATTTTGGTTTTATCAGCATACTCGACAACCAACTATCGAAGCAAAACGACATCAACCTTCGTCTCATGAATATAGCATCGCCTACACTTGTAGCAGGTGCTAATGACGGAGGAATATGGGTCTTCGATTCAGAAACGGTGCAGCTGTTTAAAATAGATATCAACCTGAATCAAAGCAAAATAAACGTAGATATCAGGCAATTACTAAATCAAACCATCAAGCCAATGCGCATGGAGGTGTCAACTAATTTTCTTTGTTTGGCCGATGAACACAGCAGTTATATTTTCGACCAATTCGGTACCTACAGCGGAATGCTCAAAGGAATCGGGGCGGCCCCGCTCTACCAACTCAACGACAACCTTCTTACCACCGGGAATAAAAATGGCATCAGTAAAAGAGACCTTAAACTATTTTTATCAGAACAAATGCTTAGCGGAAGTATAAGTAGCGATATTTGTAAAACGATGATAGTAGAAGAAAAAACCTGGCAACTAAACATCCGCCAAGAACTTACCCGAAGCGAAAAAAAACCATAACTTTTCAACACTTTTTGGTCAGGTATTAATTAGGGGCTATTTTTGAGATTATAAAGGAATTTTCTTCAAATTAGATTTCCATTAAAATCAGAAAACAGTGGCCACTCAACCAAAAACAAATATGCACATTGCTGTAGCCGGGAACATTGGCTCAGGAAAAACGACGCTTACGAGCTTATTAGCGAAAAACATGAAATGGGAAGCTCACTTTGAAGATGTGGATGACAATCCTTATCTCAACGACTTCTACGAAGATATGCAACGCTGGTCGTTCAATTTGCAGATTTACTTTTTGAACAGCCGATTCAATCAAGTAGTTCAGATACGCAAGAGCAACAAAACGGTTATTCAAGATCGTACGATTTATGAAGATGCATTTATTTTTGCACCAAACCTTCATGCGATGGGATTAATGACCACTCGCGACTTCAACAACTACATGGAATTATTTAATTTGATGTCGACTTTTATTGCACCTCCTGACTTAATGATTTACCTTAGAGGAAGTGTACCGGCTTTAGTAAATCAAATTCAGAAGCGTGGTCGTCCCTACGAAAACTCCATCCGTCTCGATTACCTCAAGCGCCTCAACGAACGTTACGAAGCTTGGATTTCACAATACGAACTAGGTAAACTTTTAATCATCGACATCGACGATATCAACTTCGCGGAAAACCCGGAGCATTTGGGGATGGTGATTAATAAAATTAATGCAGAATTGAATGGTTTATTCTAACGAATAAACCATTCAATTCTGCAGTTTACGGTTTATTGGGCTAAAGCCGTTTACGGTTTAGGCTAACGCCGTTTACGATTTAGGCTAACGCCGTTTACGGTTTAGGCTGGCGCCGTTAAGGGTTTAGGCTAACGCCGTTTAGGGTTTAGGGTTAGATTTAGGGATGTTTAATAGCTGATTTTTGAAATAATTTTTCGAGAGCTATTAGTTCAAATTAATCGTGCTACATAAATTCTATTCAATGCACTTTTTTTTATGGAAAATGGGATCTACACTCCTAAATAAAATCACGTACGATAAAATTCAAGAAGTTAATACTAGTTGCTTTTAGTCTTGAGGTTCTTTAAATCTCATTACTTTTATCTCTGACTTTTTGAGGTAGTTTTGCAATCCAAATATCAAACGATTGATACTTTTTATTTCATTTTGCATTTCAGTTAATTCTTCAACAGTAATATAATTAAAATCTTGCGCGCGAAACAATTGTGATTTTAGCTCACCACAAGAACCTTTAGCATATCCGAGAAACAAAATAAATTCTTTATTGCCCTCACGATAGAAACCTTCAGCAATATTATCCATTATTGACCCGGAAGATCTTCTCATTTGATCATACAAAAATCGATCACGTCTGAATTCTATTC
Organism: uncultured Bacteroidota bacterium; assembly: GCA_903881665.1. Taxonomy (GTDB): domain Bacteria; phylum Bacteroidota; class Bacteroidia; order AKYH767-A; family OLB10; genus CAINEC01. The sequence continues at coordinate 23,887 of CAIRUC010000087.1, forward strand.
TATCATTCGCAATCAACACTAACCTTTTGCAAATTTTTCTGGCTTTTTGCCAACTTTCCAACTCAGTAAAACATTTTATTGTAGCCATGAAAACAAAACTATTTTGTTCTGGCTAAAAATTTAATCAATAAACGTTTAATGTCGCTTAACTTTAAAATTAAAGCAATTTGCCAAGTGCTAACCCTATAACGGCGTTAGCCATATACGCTTCGCGTAAACCTTAAACTGCCCGAAGGGTCCCATTTCTGGGATAAACAACTGATGGTTTTTCGTCAGTTAACCCAAAGGGATAAATTCAAATGCTAATTTGAATTTATCCCTTTGATCACCACCTTCGTAATATCCAACGAATCGTTCACCAACAAAATGCCGGCGCCGCGGGTGTAGCCCATGATAAAATCGTAGTGCTTGTCTTTGTTGAATTTTTTGAGGTAAGTTACAAGGTCGTTATGAAGACTATCGGTCATCGCTTTTTCTTCGTTGCCAAGTTTTTCCATTACCGCATCACGGTCGGCAACGTAGGATTGTTGCTTACGGGTAAGTAATTCTTCATTCTGAGCGCGCTCTTGCGGCGACATATTCGCTCCGTTTTCTTGATAAGCTTGGATTTCTCGCTGCAAACTTTCTCCTCGTGTAGTAAAAAGTTTATCGAGGCTATCACGCTTCTTTTCCATTTTACCTGTAATCTGCTTGAATAATGAATAATTATCCATCAGCGAATCTGAATTCACAAAAACAATTTTAGATGCTGCTGCTGGACCAGATAGTTTTTCCACATCGGTATCACCAGAATAAACTTTTACGTATAAAAATGCTACCGCTAAGAGCAGTACAATGTTAAGGATCAGGGATGAATTCTTCACTTTGAACGTGTTTTAGTGCACAAATATAGTGATTGCCGCCCACTCTTTTTCTCGAGCTTAAATCGTACCTTTGCAGCCTTAATTTATGGTCGATGAGTGTTAATCAAGAAATACAGAAACGAAGAACTTTTGCCATTATCAGTCACCCTGATGCTGGTAAAACCACACTGACAGAGAAATTTCTCTTGTTTGGTGGTGCTATCCTAACAGCGGGTGCAGTAAAGTCGAATAAAATTAAAAAGAGCGCTACTTCCGACTTTATGGAGATTGAGCGTCAGAGAGGGATCTCGGTTGCGACTTCAGTAATGAACTTCGAATACAATAACACGCTTATCACTCTACTCGATACTCCCGGTCACAAAGATTTCGCTGAAGATACATACCGTACCCTTACGGCAGTCGATTCGGTAATCCTAGTAGTGGATTGCCAAAAAGGAGTTGAGGAACAAACCTACAAGCTCATGGAAGTGTGTCGTATGCGCGACACTCCCGTAATTATTTTCGTTAATAAAATGGACCGTGAAGGGAAATATCCTTTCGATCTTTTGGATGAACTGGAAGAAAAACTAAAAATCAAAGTTCGTCCCCTCAGCTGGCCTATTAGCGTGGGTTCTACATTTAAAGGTGTTTATAATCTCTTCGACAAAAGTCTTTATGCCTTTGCTCCGGGAACAGAGAAAAAGCCCGAAGGCATTGCGATTACCGATTTAAGTGATCCATTAATTGACAAGCTAGCCGGACAATACGCTAAGCAATTACGTGAAGATGTCGACTTAATAGAAGGCGTTTACGATACCTTCGACAGAAGCACTTACCTATCGGCTGAAGTTGCTCCGGTATTCTTCGGATCAGCAATCAATAATTTCGGAATCAAAGAAATGCTTGATACGTTTATTGAGATTGCACCGAATCCAGGAAAGCGTCCTACCGACAAACGAGAGATTGAACCCACCGAGAAAAATTTCACCGGATTTATTTTCAAGATCCACGCCAACCTCGATCCACGCCATCGCGATCGTATTGCATTCTTACGCGTATGCAGCGGAAAATTCGAGCGCAGCAAATTCTATCATCATGTTCGTCTCGATAAAGACATTCGCTTTAATAACCCTGCTACATTCATGGGTCAAAACAAAAGCATTATCGACGAAGCATATCCCGGAGATGTAATCGGATTATACGATTCAGGAAACTTCAAAATCGGAGACACCTTAACAGAAGGTGAAAACTTAATGTTCCAAGGAATTCCAAGTTTCTCACCCGAGATTTTCAAAGAATTGGTGAATACCGATCCAATGAAAACAAAGCAGCTTGAAAAAGGAATTACACAACTTACTGATGAAGGAGTTGCGCAGTTATTTATTATGCAAGGCGGATCAAGAAAGATTGTAGGAACAGTAGGAGAACTTCAGTTTGAAGTAATTCAATACCGACTACAACACGAATACGGATCATCGTGTAAATTCAATGCGTTGAACGTTCACAAAGCATGCTGGATTACCTCTACCAACAAAGAAAAATTAGATGAGTTTGTTCGATTCCGTCAACATCAAGTAGCGATTGATAAAGATGGATTGTTGGTGTATTTAGCCGATTCGCAGTGGATGTTAGATCAGATGATCAAGAATTATCCGGAGGTGGAGTTTCATTTTACTAGTGAGTTTAAAAGGAAAAGTTCAATTGCTTAATTGCAATGAACATTCATAAATTTGGTTGCCGTTTGAGTGGTTAGTTATCGGGTGCCCAGGAGACCTCTTGTCTGTGTGGGTTAAAGGACTAAAATATATTGAAAACAAGATAGTCAATGATGGAAATTCAGGATAAAACATATTCCTTCTTCCAACGCATAACGCACGACAAAACTTTTTCTTAGCGCCCACCGCGTTTAAATAGAATTTCGGTTCAATTGAAGGAACTAATGGAAAGCTAATTCAAAATCCCCTGCAGTAGAGCCGCAATGATCAAGTTCAAAAAACAAATTTCGTGCGACACACTGCAGTGCTTCGCAAAATTAAAAATTCATCTTATCTTTTGGACTTTCAGTTCTCCCCTTTCAATCTGCTGAACAATTTGTTCGATTTGAGCGTCGTTGCTTTCTCCGTCGTATTCCGATTTTAAATTAGATCCAAATAAACGAGCAAGCCCTTGCCAAAAAAATGCTTGCAAGGATCCACGTAATTCTTTCACGAGGGAGTAGCTGGTGCTTCCGGTTTCGCGATCGACTAACTTAATGAGTATTCGTCCTTGAGTGACTGTAAGTTTCTTTAAATCCTTTTCAAACTGTTCTTTCAAGTCTTTTTCGGTAGCCTTGATAAACTTTTTGCGATAGTTTTCATTTGGAATTTTGGCAATACTGTCGTTAATAAATCGCAACTGCACAGCAGCTAACTTAGCATAGGGATAAGCACGCAAAACATCACGACGTAATTTAAGATACGCTTGCATATTTGCAGCAGCTTCAGGACTTAATGGTGCCACAATATCAACCCCCGACATATTTACTAACGGTATGGTATCACCGTTAACAATAGTAGTAAGCAACCTGTAACGACCGTCAGGCATTTGAATCTGCGCCAAAGCTGCGTGAGGCAACAAAGGCAACAAGAAAAAGAAAATTATTTTTTCATATCCTTTCATGCAGGACGCTCAACTAAAATTGAGCTGTTTTTTTAAGGCGCGATTATAAACGATTCAATTTCCATTTAGAAACGGTAGTCGTACCATTTTGTTGCAAAACGGAATTAGAATTCTTTGCTTTGCTCTGCAACATATTCGACATAAAAGCGGCGACATTTAATTCCTCATCAGTAAACGTTTCTTTCAATACATCGGGAGTGAAATAATGCTTTACGAAATGCGTATCGAAGTTTCCTGAACGGAAAGCATCATGCTTCATTACGAACTTACAGAAAGGAAGTGTAGTCTGGCAACCTACGATAGTATATTCATCGATAGCGCGAATCATTCGCTCTATCGCTTCTTCGCGCGTATTTCCCCAAGTAATCAATTTAGCGATCATAGGGTCATAATAAATTGGAATATCCATTCCTTGCTCAAAGCCATCATCGACACGAACTCCCGAACCTTGTGGACGAACATAGCGAATCAACTTACCGATATCAGGAAGGAAATTATTAGCAGGATCTTCAGCATACACACGAATCTCCATAGCATGTCCGTTGATTATTAAATCTTCTTGCACAAACGACAAAGGCTCTCCTTGCGCGATTAATATTTGCTCTTTCACTAAATCCTTGCCTGTGATCATTTCCGTTACCGGATGTTCCACTTGAAGACGCGTATTCATCTCAAGGAAATAGAAATTTTTATTTTCGTCGAGCAAGAATTCAACTGTACCTGCCCCCACATAATTGCAAGCTTTGGCCACCATCACTGCACATTTACCCATCGCTTCGCGAATCGCGGGAGTTAGCACAGAACTCGGTGCCTCCTCCACTACCTTTTGATGGCGACGCTGTATCGAACATTCACGTTCGAAGAGATAAACCACATTACCATGCGTATCACCTAACACTTGAATTTCTACGTGACGAGGAGAACTTACATAACGCTCAATAAAAACAGAACCATCGCCGAAGGCAGATTGCGCCTCACTAACAGCACGCTGTAAATTTTCTTCAAACTCAGATTCCTTCTCTACAATACGCATCCCTTTGCCTCCACCACCGGCAGAAGCTTTTATAAGAATGGGAAATCCCACTTGCTTAGCTACTTTTTTAGCTTCAGCAACATCAGTGATCGCATAATCAGTTCCCGGTACTAGAGGAATATCATACTTCTTAGCGGCTGCTTTGGCAGATAATTTATCGCCCATCATTTCCATCGACTCAGGCGAAGGACCAATCAATACGATTCCCTCCTCTCTTAAAGCACGTGCAAAAGCAGCATTCTCACTTAAAAATCCATAACCCGGGTGAATGGCTTGTGCTCCTGTTGACTTAGCCGCAGCAATTATTCTATCAATTACCAAATAACTCTGATTAGAAGGCGGTGGTCCGATACAAACAGACTCATCGGCATAACGAACATGCAATGCATTCCGATCGGCTTCAGAATAAACAGCCACCGTTTTAATTCCCATTTCACGAGCTGATCGCATAATTCGCAACGCAATTTCACCTCGGTTCGCAATCAGTATTTTGGTAAATTTCATAACTGTAGGATAGATAAATAACAGGGCAAAAAGGATTATTCCTCTTCCCGTGGCAAAAATAGCTTATCCTGAGTATTTATAAAAGGTAAATATCTATAAAACTAATCCTTCAAACAGCGAACCGAAAGTCCGTAGGTATTGATGGCATCATACTTTTGCAAACTACCGTCCATATTATACAATTGACGGCTATATGAGCTTCCCGGTCCGAAGGCAGTTGTATTCCAGAAATAACCATCTAAATGGATAAACAAATAATTACCATTATAGCTTCTCCATCCCGACGGCAAAACCGTAAAGGAACTACTGTTGGATGCTGATCCGTTTGGTGTTGTCCAATGCGCAGTTCCTGTTTCTTTCATCTTCCCTCCTAAAGTTGCACTTTGCGTACACCAATTGCAAGAAGTATCAGCCGCAGGCTCTAAATATTTTGCCATAATATTCCATTCTGATTCACTTGGAACATGCCAGTTAGCTGGACAAAGTCCGGCAGGATCAACTACAGTATAGTAGTTATACAACTTACCATATATCGAATCATTTGCAGGATCATTATTGTAAATTGCATAAGCTCCAGAAGTGGTAGCAGTCCAATCTGCATTATTTAATCCGGTAGGAATAGCTGTCCCATTTTTATAATGTCCGGTTTTAAGATTCTCTTTCGTCCAGCATTGATTGCCAATCGTGATTACATCATATACATTCCCTTCTACATCGGCAACAACTGTTTGTGCACCACAACCACCAACAGAAGCGGCAGAAGTAGTCAAGCTCACAGAAAGACCATAAGCGGTATCAACTGCATTGATTGCAAAAGCACGAACATAATAGGTAGTAGATGCAGTTAATCCTGTCATATTCCCTTGGAAAGTACTGATCCCTACTCCGCTAAAAACATGCGAATTAGTAATAGTGGGATTAGCCGCAGTACTCCAACATATACCACGAGAAGTAATAGCGCTACCGCCATCAGAAGTAATATTTCCTCCGCAGATTGCTGAAGTAGAAGTGATATTAGTAACAGAATTAGTTGACAACACTATAGCTGCAACGGCAGTCGTAAAACTCACCGAACTTCCGTAAGCAGTGTCGTTAGCATTAATGGCATAAGCACGAACGTAATAGGTTGAATTGGGACTTAATCCGCTAAGATTACTTAAGAATATTCCTGTCCCAAGACTATCACTAGTGTGATTATCAAAATAACTTGGCAATGTATTCATGCTCCAACAAACCCCACGTTTGGTAATGGCACTTCCTCCATCAAAAGTAATATTTCCACCAGTAGTAGCTGAAATAGTAGTAATACTAAATGCGGCAGTAGTAGTTAAAGCAATTGCTGAAGAAGCTTTGGTATTGCTATTCGTTGTATCATCCTTTTTACAACCAACAATTATGGCTATTAAAATTAAGATCGAAGGTAAACTTTTACAAACTGTATTCATACTAATCAATATTTATTTAAGTAAATAATAAACCTTCTTTTGAATTTTTCTCTCAACAACAACTATCTATTGAGGAAATAATATGAAGCATTCAATACACTAGCAAAACTAACCCAGCAGAGGTAAGGAATGTTTATATAAGCGGCGAATTTATTCAATTTCTTGAATTTATAAATCATAAATGCTATTGAAAACCACATCACAATAATTTCCATCAATGCAAAACCAATTAAATGCCATCGAAAAAAAATCAGGCTCCAAAAAAAATTAAGAACGAGTTGGAAAAAGAAAGCAATTAATGCGGTCTTTTTCCCTTTCGAAGGTGGCGATAACACTATTTTATAGAGTGAAATCCCCATCACTATATAAAGGGTGGTCCACACTGGACCAAACACCCAATTAGGGGGATTAAAAGAAGGTTGATTTAAGGTAACATACCAGCCGGGAATAGCCTCTGCAGTTAAAAATCCCGAAACACCTCCAAATAGCAAAGGGAGCAGGATGGAGAAAAACAAAATAATATTTTTAGATTTCATCACAGTTGTAAAACAAAAAAAGTCTGCGGAAGTTTATTCCACAGACTTTTAAATTTATTCAAAGCGGGAATTACTTACCCACTACCTGCTGAACTAAGTCGGCAGCTTCTTTCAATTGAATAGCAGAATAAACTTTTAATCCGCTAGCATCGATTAATTTCTTCGCTTCATCAGCATTTGTTCCTTGCAAACGAACTATTATAGGCACTGGGATTTCTCCGATATTTTTGTATGCATCAACAATACCTTGAGCAACACGATCACAACGAACGATACCACCGAAGATATTTACAAGAATAGCTTTAACATTCGAATCCTTAAGGATGATACGGAAAGCTTGTTCAACGCGAGCAGCGTTTGCAGTACCACCTACATCAAGGAAGTTAGCTGGCTCACCACCTGCTATTTTAATAATATCCATAGTAGCCATTGCTAAACCTGCACCATTCACCATACAACCCACGTTACCGTCGAGTTTAACATAGTTAAGATCATGTTGGCTTGCTTCAACTTCAGTAGGATCTTCCTCAGAAGTATCGCGCATAGCAGCAAAATCAGGATGACGGAACAAACCGTTATCATCCAAACTTACTTTCGCATCAACAGCAATGATTTTATCATCCGACGTTTTCAAAACCGGATTAATTTCAAACATAGCAGAATCAGTCTGATCGTATGCTTTATAAAGAGCCGTAACAAACTTTGTCATTTCTTTGAAGGCATTACCACTTAATCCCAAGTTGAAAGCAATCTTTCTAGCTTGGAACGCTTGCAATCCTGTTTTAGGATCAATTTCTTCTTTAAAAATACGTTCAGGAGTTTTTTCAGCCACTTCTTCGATATCCATTCCACCTTCTGTAGAATACATAATCATATTACGACCAGTCATACGATTCATTAAAACCGACATGTAAAACTCAGCCGTTTTACTTTCACCTGGATAGTAAACATCTTGAGCCACCAAAATTTTATTTACTTTCTTACCTTGAGCACCCGTTTGAGGTGTTACTAATTGCATTCCGATAATATCAGTCGCTCTTTGTTTCACTTCGTCAATTGACTTTGCCAATTTAACACCACCACCTTTACCACGTCCACCGGCATGAATTTGAGCTTTCAACACCCACCATTGAGTACCTGTTAACTCTGTTAACTCTTTTGCAGCTGCAACAGCCTCTTCAGGCGTATCAGCAACGATGCCTTCCTGAATGGCAACACCAAAACTTTTGAGGATTGATTTCCCCTGATATTCATGTAAGTTCATAATCGAATTGAAATTTGTGCAAAAGTAGCAAAAAAAGAACTCCTAACAGACCAAAACCACAGTTTCGAATGAAAGGAATTTGAAGACATGTACTTTCCACTTCATACAGCTTAACTAATAGCAAATTAACAACTTATCAATAACACCATTAAAATTATATTGAATCCAAACTTTTACTTCAACTTTGTGTTTTCATAGAAAAACAACATTATGTTAAAAATTGGCGGCAAAGCACCAGCATTCAAAGGAATAAATCAATTCGGAGAATCCATTAGCCTCAGTAACTTCAAGGGCAAAAAAGTAATTCTTTATTTTTATCCGAAGGACGCAACTCCAACATGCACGGTAGAAGCTTGTAATTTAAGAGATGGATATGAAGCATTAACCGAATATGGATTTGAAGTAATTGGGGTAAGTGCTGATGAAGTAAAGAGTCACTTAAAATTCGCTCAGAAAAACGCACTTCCTTTTTCATTGTTAGCCGACACCAAGCAAGAGATGATAAAAGTATATGAAGCGTGGGGTGAAAAATCGATGTACGGAAAGAAATACATGGGTATTCTTCGTAAAACCTATGTAATTGACGAGAAAGGGAAATTAGAAGTAATTATTGAAAAAGTAGATTCAAAAAATCACGTTCAGCAAATTTTAGATCATTACGAAAAGTGAGGTAAAAATCCGGAAACGAAACGAGGATTACCTGAAATATCATTTTCTACCGACACTTCAACGAATCCAAATCCTTTCATCATTCGTGTAATCTCTATTGCAAAACCTTTATTAACTTCAAACCAAACCGAGCCACCCTCATTTAGGTGAAGGCGACTATAAATCAATATTTGACGGTAAAAAATCAAAGGATCATCATCAGGCGCAAAAAGTGCAATATGCGGTTCATTTTCAAGCACGTTTTTATGCATCGATAATCGTTCAATACTCGTTATATAAGGCGGATTACTCACAATAATATCGAACTTTTCATGCTCAAGCACCTCCCAAACTCCTTCAGCCACATCGGCCCATAAAAAATCAACATCCGTATTATTTTTCTTCCCATTTTCCGCAGCAACCATCAAGGCTTCAAAAGAAATATCACATCCTGTAACGGAGCTTAATGGAAATTTATTTTTCAATGCGATAGCGATGCAACCGCTTCCACTACAAATATCCAACACTTTAACATCTTCGTTCTGCATCTCCTCCATCAGCAAACACACTAATTCCTCAGTCTCGGGACGCGGAATTAGCACGTCACGTGTTACCATAAATGGCAAATCACAAAACCACGCGATTCCCAAAACTTGCTGCATAGGAATGCCCTTTAATAACTTTAAGAGATCAGCCTGCAATAATTCTAATTGATGACCAATAATTTCGGTATGCGACAACGTAGTTAGAGCACTTAAAGCCACATTTAAACGATCGCTTATCCACACGCGAACAATTGCCGCCGCTTCGTCCTTATCATAGATTTCTGACAAAGAAGCTTTCGATAATTCGATAAATTCGTGTAGTTTCACGCAGCAAAGGTGTAATTATTCATCGATATCATAAAATTATAAGGTTTGATAATATAGAAGCGCCTATTTTTGCGCCCCTCAATGACACTCGAAACCCATCAAAAATTTATGCACCGCTGTTTGGAATTAGCGGCGAAAGGACTAGGCCGAACAGCACCTAATCCTTTAGTAGGTTCTGTGATTGTTCATAATGAACTGATTATAGGCGAAGGGTATCATCATAAATGCGGAGAAGCACACGCCGAAGTAAATGCTATAACATCGGTAAAGGATGAATCCTTGCTCGAAAAAAGCACCCTTTATATAAATCTCGAGCCCTGCAGTCATTTCGGAAAAACACCACCATGTGTCGATTTAATTATTGATAAGCGAATTAAACGCGTGGTAATCGGGATGCAGGACCCCTTTTCAAAAGTGAATGGCGAAGGCATTAGAAAGCTAAAAGAAAAGGGAATTGAAGTAATTTGCGATGTACTAAAAGAAGAAAGCGAACAACTCAACAAAAGGTTCATCACATTTCATACGAAGCAACGACCGTATATTATATTAAAATGGGCGCAAAGTTTCGACGGATACATGGGAAGAGAAGGAGAAAATGTACGCATCAGCAATGAAGAAAGCAGAATGTTAAATTACCAATGGCGATCGGAAGAAGACGCTGTTTTGGTTGGTTCGGGAACCATAATAACAGACAATCCACAACTCAACGTTCGCGACTTTCCAGGCAGAAATCCGATACGGATTATAATAGACCGTTCGGGAAAGCTTAACAACAATTTGAATATATTCGACGGCAGTTCTCGAACCATTATAGTAACTACAGATAAACAAAAGCTTTATAAAAACGCAGAAATAATTAGAGTAAATGAACATACCTTTATTGAAGAAACGCTTGCCTCATTGCATCAATTGCAAATACAATCGATATTAATAGAAGGAGGAAAAAACATTCTAGAATTATTTATCAAAACCAATTTATGGGATGAAGCTAGAATATTTGTAGGCAGCAATGAACTTTACAACGGAATTACTGCGCCTGCAATAACTTTCGAAAACAAACATCAAACTAATATCGGAGATAATTATCTCTTTACCATTATCCATTAAAATTAATGACTGGAGATTCACTACTTCAACTTATTATTGCTTCTGTTTTATCATCACTGTTATATGTGATTTTGAAATATTTTGACCGATTCAGAATTCATAATCTTCACGGATTAACATTCAATTATATTACAGCTTCCTCATTTGCTTTTTTCGCAAATTACGAAGCCAATAAATTAATGCTACCCACGATAAGCAACTTTGGAACATTTGCGTTAGTAGTAGGTTTTTTTTTCATAGTCGTATTTTACATTGCAGCACTTACAGCACAAAAAGCGGGCATAGCGGTGACTTCTATTGCAGGTAAAATGTCGATGATAATTCCGATTACGGCAGGCTTCTTTTTATACGGCGATCATATTACTGGACTAAGAATCGCAGGAATGATTATGGCCTTAATAGCAGTATATCTAAGCAGTGTAAAATCGAAAACACAAACGAATGTAAACGTCGATAAAAAAGTATGGATATTCCCATTATTGCTTTTTATTGGAAGTGGAATGGTTGACACCTCGATCAAAATCTCAGAGCATTATTATATTACTCGAGAAAACCAAAATTTATTTTTCTGTTGTTTATTTGGTGCGGCCGGCATCTTCGGCATCTTATCGACCTTATATCAGTACATATTCAAAAAAGTTAAAATAAAACTAAACAGTATTATTGGAGGAATTATATTAGGCCTTGCCAATTATTATTCATTGGTTTTTTTAGTCAATTGCTTATCTACCGAAGGTGCTGAAAGCGCACTCATATTTGCTATTGTAAACATGTTGGTTGTATTTATCTCAGCCTTATTAGCATTCTTCCTATTTAAGGAGCGCCCCACTAAAATGAACCTCATAGGAATGTTAATTGCATTGATTGCTATTTTTGTACTTTCTTACTAACCCATGTTATTCGAAGATACCTATTATACTATTGCAGAACCTACAGAAGGTAGCTTTCGCGACCGGGGCAGTAAATTTCTTGGGTTTGCGTATCCCGTAAAAACTGAAGAAGAAATTAAGTCGATTATCCATCATCTTAAAAAAGAACATCCGCAAGCAAATCATCATTGCTATGCGTTTCGATTAACACCTGACCCCACAGTCTTAAGAGCAGCCGACGACAGAGAGCCTTCCGGCAGCGCGGGAAAACCCATATTAGGAGCCATACAATCGATAGGCCTCACCGACACTTTAGTGGTAGTTATTAGATACTTCGGAGGATCGTTATTAGGCGTTCCTGGATTAATCAACGCCTACCGTTCGGCAGCACAAGACGCGCTTCAGCAAGCCAAAATTTTAGAGAAAACAATTAACGATAAATACATCATTCATTTTACCTTTGAGCAAATGAATGATGTTCATTCGCTTTTAAAATCGGAAGGAGCAATCATTACCACTCAAGAATACAATGAACCCTGTCAAATTCGATTTGAAATAAGAAAAAGTAAAACGAATTTGTTATTACATAAACTAAAAAACCACCCTACATTGGCCGCTAAAGCCACATGGGAATCCAATTACTAAAATGGAACTACTAAAATTACTTTGCGGAATACAAGCACCAGCGGGACAAGAAGCTGCGATGCAGGAATTTTTAATAGAATACATCAATAAAAATAAATCGTGGTGGAAAAGCACTCCTGAAATAATTCAGGGCGAAGATTTTCAGCACTGTATAATTCTAGCTTTTGGAAAACCGAGAACAGCTGTATTTGCTCATATCGACAATATTGGATTTACAGTTCGTTATAATAATGAGCTAGTAAAAATTGGTGGTCCGCGAACAAATAGCGGATATGCATTAATTGGAAGTGATGAAGAAGGACACGTAGAAGGATTATTAGAATGCGACGAAGATCATCAATTAACTATAAAAAGCAATCGTGTTATTGCAACAGGAACAGCACTTAGTTTCAAGCAGCATTGGAGAGAAGATCATGAATTTGTTCAAAGCTGTTATATGGACAACCGATTAGGAGTATACAATGCGTTAAAATTAGCTGAAACGTTACAAGACGGGATCATTGTTTTCAGTTGTTGGGAAGAGCATGGAGGAGGATCTGTTCCTTATATCGTAAAATATTTATGGGAAAACTATAAAATACGTCAGGCATTAATTAGCGATATTACTTGGATTACAAAAGGAGTACAGCACGGGAAGGGAGTGGTTGTTTCGTTAAGAGATTCGGGATTACCACGAAAAGTGTATGTTGACAGAATCAGAAAAATACTCAGCGATTATAAAATTGAATTTCAGTTAGAAGTAGAAAGTTCGGGAGGAAGCGATGGGAATGAAATTCAGAAACAACCCTACCCTATTGACTGGTGTTTTGTAGGAGCGCCTGAAGATTTTGTACACTCGCCAGACGAAAAAGTGCATAAGCACGACATTGCATCAATGCGCAAAGCGTATGAATTATTGATGGAAAAACTTTAAGCTAAAAAATACTTTTCTAAACTTCGAATAATTGAGGGGGGAGCTGAAGTAGGTCGCCCTGTAGATTTATTCACAAACACCAATGTTGTTGATGCTTTATTCAACAAAACACCTTGCTCATTAAATGTCTCGTAATTATATACAACACGAGCCATTGGCATTTCAGTAATTGTCGTTTTAATAGTCAATAATTCATCATAAAAAGCAGGCTTAAAAAACTTCACCGAAAACTCAAGCACCGGCAAAAGAATACCCTCCTCTTCCATTTCGCGATAACATACACCTAAAGTGCGAAGCGACTCAACACGAGCAACTTCAAAATACTGCGCATAATTACCATGATAAACGTAACGCATCTGATCAGTTTCAGAATAACGAACTCGAATTTGAATCTCTGTAGTGTACATAATATTATTTGACGAAGATGCAAAAAAAATCAATAAAATATTTTTTCGAAAAAATGAATCAAAACGTAAATACGTTTGTATACTTGCAGTTGAAATCCTATGAAATTTATCGAAAAATCACTCATTAAACAGATCTCACTGTTTATCATCCTTTTGCTATTTGCAAGTTGCCACACGCAATACGCAATTGAGAAAATGGAAACTCAGCAATATACATTCAGCGACTCGGCAAAATCACCAGTAGATTCAACTATATGGAAAATGATTAATCCCTATCACAATGAATTGAGCGCAAAAATGAGTGAATTACTAGTTGTATCAGACCAAGCACTGATAAAAGACTATCCGGAAGGCCTATTAGGTGATTTTGCAGCGGATGCTATTCAGCATCAAGCTATAAAGAAATGTGAAGCGAATAATCTTTCGAAACCCGACTTTACCTTCTTGAATAATGGAAGTTTAAGAGTACCTTTACCCAAAGGCGAAATAAATTTAGGGAACATCTTTGAACTAATGCCTTTTGAAAATGCAATCGTTATTTTAGAAATAAAAGGAAAAGACCTCGATCCTCTTTTTAAGTACATTGGAGAAAAAAATGGAATACCTGTTTCAGGCATTCGAATGAATATTAAAAACAAAACCGTGGAATCCGTTTTAATCAACGGTATTGCATTGGAGGCTGAGAAAACCTATAGAGTAGCCACCAACGACTATCTGGCTAATGGAGGAGACAATATGAGTTTCTTGAAAAGTGCAATTACAAATACCGCCATCAATTATACCGTTCGAGACGCATTTATCAGCGAACTTAAAGAAATGAAGGCAACAGGCAAAACGTTAAATGTAAAGCTGGATGGAAGAATCACAAAATTATAACCGGAGGAAATTTATTGGCGACATCGCCAAAGCAACAGCTTGCATCGGATTAGCAGGAGTTCCATTAGACGCATTTGCCAAAAAAAATACTGTAAAAGTTACCATATTACATACAAATGATACACATAGCCGAATTGATCCATTTCCGTTAAGCGATCCAAAATTCCCAGGAATGGGAGGAGTTGCACGAAGAATGGCATTGGTAAATAAAATACGAAGTGAAGAAAAAAACGTATTATTATTAGACAGTGGAGATATTTTTCAAGGAACCCCGTATTTCAATTTTTACGGAGGAGAATTAGAAATGAAGTTAATGACATTAATGGGATACGATGCCGCAACGATGGGTAACCATGATTTCGATAACGGAATTAATGGTTTCGTAAAACAACTACCCCATGCAGCATTTCCATTTTTATGTTCAAATTACGACTTCAAAAACACAGCCTTAGAAGGAAGAACATTACCTTATACGTTATTTATAAAAGACGGAGTTAAAATAGGAATATTTGGAATTGGAATAGAGCTTGCTGGTTTAGTGGATGAAAAAAACTACGGCAAAACGATTTATTCAAATCCGATAGATATAGCAAATAAAACAGCAAGTTTGTTGAAAAACGAAAAAAAATGTGATCTCATAATCTGTTTATCGCATTTAGGATTCAAATATGATAGTTCTCAAAAAATATCAGATCAACTGTTAGCAACTCAAACAGAAAATATAGATTTAATTTTAGGAGGACACACCCATACGTTTATTGACACTCCAGAGAAATACAGCAACTTAAAAAATAAGGAAGTACTTGTTGCTCAAACAGGTTGGGCAGGAATACGACTAGGAAGAATCGATTTTTATGTTGAAAAGAAATCATCATTAATTTCAAGCAAAGGTACTACTGTAAAAATTTCTTGAAATTCAAGTGCAAAATAATTTTTTATTAAGTTTTTTTACACAATATTTGCCACACAACACAAGAGTACGATTAAAACGATCAAACTAACCACCTATTAAAATTTTAAAATCTCGCCACTAGGTATGCAAAAGGAGAAAGAAACCTTATTAAATGAAAAAACCTGTGAGCAAGTATGGGAAAATTGTTTAAAGCTGATAAGAGATAACGTCAACCCTCAGAATTTCAAAACATGGTTCGAGCCCATCAAGCCAGTAAAATTAGATCAGCAAACTTTGACAATTGAAGTTCCTAGTCAATTCGTATACGAATGGTTAGAAGAGCATTATATAGGTCTAATGCGAAAAACGATTAAACGCGAGCTTGGTGTTGATGGACGATTAGAGTATAGCATCCTAATGGAGAACGCTACTGCCAATACCAAACCATACACTGTTAAATTTCCAGCAAAGAGCAATAGCGGTTTAAAAAACCCTGCTGTTCCTATGCCACAGCACATCAGCGGAGGAATAAGAAACCCATTTATTATTCCGGGCTTAAAGAAAATCGATGTTGACTCTCAGCTCAAATCAAATTATTCATTCGAAAATTTTGTTGAAGGAGATTGCAATCGCTTAGCTAGATCTGCTGGATATGCAGTTGCTCAAAAGCCAGGTGGCACTTCCTTTAACCCCTTATTGATTTATGGTGGAGCAGGATTAGGCAAAACTCACCTTGCCCATGCTATCGGAATCGAAATCAAAAACAACTTCCCGAATAAGACTGTATTATATGTACCAAGCGAGAAGTTTATGTCACAGTTTGTTGATGCAGTAAAAAACAACTCATCTAATGACTTCGTTCACTTCTATCAGATGATGGATGTGCTTATCATAGATGATATTCAATTTTTTGCTGGCAAAGACAAGACGCAAGATGTTTTCTTCCACATCTTTAATCACCTACACCAAAATAACAAGCAAATCATCCTTACCTGCGATAAACCTCCGGTTGATCTTCAAGGAATGGAACAACGATTACTTTCTCGCTTCAAATGGGGATTGGCAGCTGATTTACAAGTTCCTGACTTAGAAACGCGTATCGCAATCCTACGCAAGAAAATGTATGTCGATGGCATTGAACTACCTAATGAGATCACTGAATATATCGCATTGAGTATTACAAACAATATTAGAGAACTAGAAGGTGCTTTAATTTCTATCATTGCTCAATCATCGCTGAATAAAAAACCAATTACCCTCGAGCTTGCAAAACAAATGATAGACAAATTTGTAAAGAATACTGTTCACGAAATTTCAATCGATTATATACAGAAAGTAGTTTGTGATTACTTCGAACTTCCTTTAGAGGTATTAAAATCAAAAACTCGTAAGCGTGAAGTTGTACAGGCGCGTCAGCTAGCGATGTATTTCAGCAAGCAATTTACAAAGTCGTCGCTTTCAAACATTGGAATGCATTGCGGAGGTAAAGACCACGCTACCGTACTCCATGCTTGCAGAACGGTAAACAACTTAATGGATACCGATAAAAAGTTCAAAGCGCAAGTTGTTGACCTTCAAAAACGCATTAATCTCTCGAGATAATATACCAACCTCATTTTACTGATGTCCCAATGTTCATTCATTGGGACATCAGTATTTAATACCCATATGAAAATTTTAATGGTTTGCTTGGGCAATATATGTCGCTCACCCCTTGCTGAGGGAATCATGAAGTCTAAGTTCAGCAAATACAAACTCCCCTACTCTGTTGATTCCGCAGGTACAGGAAATTGGCATGAAGGTGAAGCGCCCGACCCACGATCTATAAAAATTGCATTAGAAAATGGAGTCGACATTGCAGAACAAAGAGCAAGAGGATTCACAACCGAAGATTTTGATCGCTTTGACCGCATTTATGTGATGGATAAAAGCAATTTCAAAACCCTCTTAAACCAAATACCCAATATATCCTATCAATCCAAAATAAGCCTTATAACGGACTTTTACGGTAAAAAAGGAAGCGAAGTACCCGACCCTTATTATGGCAATCTCAACGAATTCCGTAATGTTTACAATATGCTCGATGAAATTTGTGAGCAAATCGCCCTTGATTTCTATCAAAAAAGGTAGGGAAGTTAACAAAAGAGTGTTGAAACCTTCAAAAGACACATTGTTAAGTCTTTCACCCTATGGTTTTTTAACTTATATTTGCCCCTCTTATTAAAATTATCCGTACCTGTAGATATGGCATCTAAGAACAACGAAGGGTTCGAATTCAACGAATCAATTGACAAAGCAGAACACTACGTTCGCGACAATAAAAAAAGCCTTGGAATCATCTTTGGCGCTGGCTTAGCTATTCTTGCTGCTTACTTCTGTTACAATATTTTCATTGTAAAACCACAAGAAGAAAAAGCACAAAAAGAAATGTTTGCAGCTGAACGATATTTCGGGCAAGATAGCATTTCTGTCGCTCTTAAAGGCGATGGCACCTATCCTGGTTTCGAGAAATTAGTTGAAGACTATGGTTCATCGCCTTCAGGAAACTTAAGTCAGTATTATTTAGGAATGAGTCTTTTGAAAAAAGGAGAATTCGAAAAAGCAATCGAATCACTTAAGTCGTATGATGCAGAAGATGATGTTACCGGAGCACTCGCTTTAGGTGGTATTGCTGCCGCAAGCCTTGAATTAGGCAAGACGGATGAAGCGTTGAAGTATTATAAAAAAGCTGCTGATTGGGATGAAAACAACTTCACACGGCCATTGTTCTTATTTAGAACCGCAATGGTTTTAGAACAACAAAAAGACTATAGTGGAGCATTAAGCATCTACCAACAAATTAAAAAAGATTTCCCTTCATGTACTGAAGCACGCGATATCGATAAATACATCGGAAGAGCTACTGCTTTAGGCGGAAAATAATAACCTACGCTCATGTCGACAGCACATCAGTCGCTTTCAGCTCATGATGCTCATGAATTCCCCAATGCCGAACCCTACAGGTTCGGCATTGTTGTAGCTGAGTGGAACCAAGCGATAACTGAAGCACTCGCTCAAGGTGCAATTTCATTTTTAAAAGAAGCAGGCGCCTCTGACAATAACATCATACGAATTAATGTACCTGGTAGCTTTGAATTAACTGCGGGAGCATCACTATTAGCTCAAGATAATTATGATGCTATTATTTGCTTAGGATGCGTTATTCAAGGAGATACAAAACATTTTGATTTTATTTGTCACGCTGTTTCCCAAGGATTAACGCAGTTAACCATAAAATATAACAAGCCTTTTATTTTCGGAGTATTGACCCCTAACACCATGCAACAAGCGGAAGATCGTGCAGGAGGACAGTTTGGCAACAAGGGAATTGAAGCAGCCGCTACAGCTTTAAAAATGGCTGTTCAATTCAAGAAATAAAAATGTATTAGGTTTGCGAAGTCTTTTTTTTTAAACTTTTGATCTAACTTTCCTAACAAACCTACTGCAATCAATAACTGATTAGTATTAAACAAATCAAGGGGATGTTTGGTTTACTGACATGAAAACAGGAACATTGATAATGAAAAGTATCGAAATAAAACATTCTTGATTCAATAAATAACTAATTTAGGTGCTTAAAATCCATAAAAAGATGAAAAATAAATTATTCATTTTAATTGCATTAAGCGGATTGATCAGCTTAAACGCACAGGCACAAAAAAAAGCAACAACAGGCAAAAAGCCGCCATTAGTAACCATAAAAAAATGCGAGCTAACCTCTGATTCAGCTAATTCGGCTAAACTACCATTAAGTACCATTTTAGCATGGGCCGACCAATCCTCGCTCATTGTAAAATGTAGCGATGGCAAATCTTACACTATCCATCAATTTGGCGTTAGTATCATTTATAAAAGTCCGATGCTAGTAAAAGACTTTGGTGAAGCGTTCGATGCACTACCCTATTTAGCCAGAAAGGCTGCCGATAAATTAGTAGCTGGCGACACCTTTTATTTGAAAAATATTATAGGTTTAGATGAGAATAAAAAAGAAATTAAATTGCCTGCATTAGCATTTTCGATAAGCGAATAATCAAATGACAAAAATAAAGCGGAAACTTTCGTTTCCGCTTTATTTTTACTTTATCAATTTCAAACCTTCTAAAGTAGAAGGATCATCGGGTCGCATGAGAAGGCATTTGCCAAACAGCACTTTCGCCTCTATCGATTTATTGGAATTAAGCATTGTCCATGCAAGTATAATAGACGAATCATAATCAAACGGATAAAGATTAACTACTTTCTCGAAATATTTTTGAGCAGTACCATAGTCCTTACGGTTATAGTAAATAAGACCCATACGATATAACGTGAGTGTATTTTGAGGATCTGTTTTTAAAATAATTTGATACTGTTCTAAAACTTGTTCCCAATTACCAAGACCCGCTAAAGGATTCGCTAATCCTAAATGAGGTTCAATAGCAAATGGCATTACCATCACCGCTTGTTCATAATTAGATTTAGATAATACATACTCTTTAGCCAGAAAATAGCACCATCCCATACG
>CAIRUC010000088.1 GCA_903881665.1 uncultured Bacteroidota bacterium
AAGGTAATTTAACCATGACGATTAGTCCTGCCGAGGATTTAAAGATGTTTGGTAACTACGAAATCGAATCAGGTAAATATCTCTTTACTATGCAAAATGTTATTAATAAGCCGTTTCAAATTGAGCGTGGAGGCTTCATTCGATGGAATGGTGATCCTTATGATGCGAATATTAATATTAGCGCCATTTATAAAACAAAAGCAGGCTTATACGATTTGTTCCAAGATAGTACGTTTAAGAAAAGTGTTCCGGTAAATCTGCAGCTACGACTAACTGATAAGCTCTTCAATCCGAATATTGCTTTCGATATTAAAGTACAGAATGTAGATCCAACCATTGAAACGCAAATTAATAAGTTAATTAATACCGAAGAAGAAAAATACCGGCAGGCAATGGCTTTAATTATTGCTCGACGATTTACCACGCCGAGTGCATTAAGCGACCGCGGAACGGTAAGTTCGGGAGGAGTAGTGGGATCAAATGCATATGAGTTGTTAAGTAACCAGCTTAGTAATTGGGCTTCGCAAATCAGTAATCAATTTAACGTCAATGTGAGTTATAATCCGGGCGATGAAATTACAACCGAACAGTTTGAAGTTGGTGTGCAAACGTCTATATTAAACGATAGGGTTGTGATTGATGTAAGTGGTGGTACTTCATCGGCTGTAAAAGGTCAAAACACGAGTAATCTTGTTGGTGATTTTAATGTTGAAGTAAAGGCGAATAAAGATGGAAGAATTCGTTTGAAAGCGTTTAATCGATCAAATAATAATTCCCTAATTAATAATATTAATTCTCCTTATACACAAGGTGTAGGTATTTTTTATCGTCAAGAATTCAATAGTTTTAAGGAGCTTGCAAGCAAGTTTAAATTGTCGTTAAAACGAAAAAAGAATGTCGCATTGCCATCAACTAATAATTAATAGTGATATATTTTGAATTTACGTTAGTTGCCTCTGCTTTTGACATGAATTTTATCATGTTATAGTAATTATATGTTTTTTTATTTATCATCTTTGCATAGGTAATAAACTAATAATTCAATAGAATGACAACTCAAACAAATGGAGTGAAGGCACTATTAAAAGAGCTTGAAGCCGGTAAAAAGCAATTGAAAGCTGAGTTTGATCGTAGTATTATCGCAATTGATACTGCAATTAAAATTCTGAATGCTGCAAAGCTAGACCCTGCAGATTATGTTAGTGGTACATCAGAAGGTCGTGGTCCGGGGAGACCATCTAAATCTGATTTTAATTTAAAAGCAATTATCAGAAAAGTAAAAGGTAAAGGTAAACGTGGACGTCCTATCGGATCGCGTGCTCAGTTTCATGGGAACCTTACTCAAACTTTATTTGATACAGTTATTTCTCAACGTCGCTTTGTACATAATCGCGATATCGTTGTTGCATTAATGAAGAAATTTCCCGATGTAGATCGCGCCGATTTTGCAAAGAAAATTTCAGTTCTTTTAGCTTCGCTTAAGAAACAAGGACGATTGACTACTTATCATGAAGGTGGATACAGAAAGAATATGTTTTGGGGTTCTCCTGATTGGATGAAAAATGGAAAGGTTGTTAAAGGCCGCGATGTGAAAAAATAAAAAAAAATCCCGCCGTTAAGCGGGATTTTTTTTATTGAATCTATACGAACTAGTTTCCATTATTGCACGTAATTTATTTTAAACGTGTTGGTAAAAAAGCTCGGCGGATGTTTAATAGGCTGGGTTTGCTTTTGAGGCTGCAGCGTAAAATGCTACACCTTTTCATCTGTCTATTAATTCTTGAATGATACATGAATTGTGAATATCCAATTAACTTGTTTTGCTTCACCACTTGAAGCGTTCTTTTTGTCTACGAGATTTGATCATTCATTAAAAAAGCCGAACATCATTGCTGATTCCGGCTTTTTTAATTTACCTAAGAATTACTTCTTATCTTCTTTTACTTCTTCAAAGTCAACATCGGTAACATTACTCGCTTCGTTTGATGCTTGAGGGTTTTCATTTGCTTCTGCTCCTGGTTGAGCTCCTGCTTCTTGAGATGCGTTATACATGTCTTGTGAAGCGGCTTGCCATGCTGCATTAAGAGTAGCGAAGGCAGTGTCGATTGTTGCAATGTCGCGGTTCTTATGCGCTTCTTTAAGCTGTGCAAGAGCATTCTCTATTGTTGACTTCTTCTCCGCAGGAATTTTATCTCCGAATTCGCTTAATTGCTTTTCAGTTTGGAAGATTAATGAGTCAGCTTGATTTACTTTTTCAGCTTCTTCTTTAAACTTACGATCTGTTTCTGCATTTGCTTCTGCTTCGTCTTTCATTCGTTTAATGTCTGTGTCATTCAATCCTGAAGATGCTTCAATACGGATGTTTTGACTCTTTCCTGTTGCTTTGTCTTTTGCGGTTACATGCAAGATGCCGTTAGCGTCGATGTCGAAGATTACTTCAATTTGAGGTACTCCACGTTGAGCAGGAGGAAGGCTGTCGAGATGAAAGCGACCGATTGTACGGTTATCTTTCGCCATCGGACGTTCACCTTGAAGGATATGAATTTCTACCGATGGTTGGTTATCGGAAGCGGTAGAGAATGTTTCTGATTTCTTTGTTGGAATTGTAGTATTCGATTCAATTAATCGAGTGAATACTCCTCCCATTGTTTCGATTCCTAACGATAACGGTGTAACGTCAAGCAAGAGAACATCTTTTACTTCTCCTGTTAATACCGCACCTTGGATGGCAGCTCCTAAAGCTACTACTTCATCTGGGTTAACACCTTTTGAAGGTTTTTTACCGAAGAACTTTTCGACTAATTCTTGAATGGCAGGGATACGAGTTGAACCTCCTACAAGAATTACCTCATCTATTTCTGTTGGTTGCATTTTAGCATCTGATAATGCTTTTTTGCAAGGCTCTAATGTGCGCTGTATTAAAGTGTCGGCTAATTGCTCGAATTTAGCTCTTGTAAGTGATTTAACAAGGTGTTTCGGAATTCCATCAACAGGCATAATGTATGGTAAGTTAATCTCTGTTTGAGACGAACTTGATAATTCGATTTTTGCTTTTTCGGCAGCTTCTTTTAAACGTTGCATTGCCATCGGGTCTCTTCTTAAGTCGATGCCTTCGTCGTTTTTAAATTCTTCTGCTAACCAATCAATAATTACTTGGTCGAAATCGTCGCCTCCTAGATGGGTATCTCCGTTTGTTGATTTTACCTCGAACACGCCGTCGCCTAATTCAAGAACGGAAACGTCGAAAGTACCACCGCCTAAGTCGAATACCGCCACTTTTGTATCGGTATGTTTTTTATCGAGACCATATGCTAATGCTGCAGCCGTTGGTTCGTTGATACTACGGAATACTTTTAATCCCGCGATTTCGCCCGCTTCTTTGGTTGCTTGACGTTGTGAATCGTTGAAGTATGCGGGTACTGTAACCACGGCTTCCGTAACTTCATGGCCTAAGTAATCTTCTGCAGTTTTCTTCATTTTTTGAAGTACCATAGCAGAGATTTCTTGTGGCGTATATAAGCGATCGGTGATTTTAACTCGAGGCGTGTTGTTGTCGCCTTTTACTACTTCATACGGAACACGGGATATTTCTAAAGAAACTTTGTCGAATGATTCTCCCATGAATCGTTTAATTGACTGAATGGTATGCCTAGGATTTGTGATGGCCTGACGTTTAGCAGGATCTCCTACTTTACGTTCTCCGTCCTTAATAAAAGCAACCATCGAGGGGGTTGTTCTGCGACCCTCGCTGTTGGGGATTACAACCGGTTCGTTACCTTCCATAACGGCAACGCATGAATTGGTGGTCCCAAGGTCGATTCCAATAACTTTTCTCATGTGTGATATTTTTTTTCTGTTGTTTGCAGGCGGGCTTTCAATACCTGTGCCACCCGTCGTAAAAGACAGGTTTGACAGCTATTTAAAGAAATTATTGACAGTTGTAACTGACATAATGACAATTCGACAGAGGTCGCAGAGTCAATGTCAGTTGAAAAGACCTTTTAAATATTGACTGTTCAGCAAAGAATCTTGGGTAGGTGAGTTAAATTTAATATTCGGTGAAGTGCTGATCCATCTACTGGTAAAAATTCCTTTCCCATTCGACAGGTTGGTGTATTCTGGAATATAATTAACTGTATTTCCCGGCGCATTTACTTGAATGTAATTGTAGAGGTCTTCGCTTCCGACAATAAAAATGTAATCGGCAGCTACATAACTAATTGGGCGATGAACTAAAGGGTCTTTTTTAATGTTTTCTCCTAGGTAACGGAAGATGACTTGTCCGTCGAGTAAGAAGTTTAAAATTTGTGATCCATTGGTGTTTAAAGAGGTAATGTTTGGAAGGGAATAGTCAACATATTTATTTACTCCATTCCCTGTGCTTATGTTTATTTCGCGGTATTTGAAGCGCATTACTAGTCCATAAACTTTCCCGTTTTTTGCCGATGAAATTTTCACGTTAAAGGGAAAGTCAGAAGCTAGATTAACTTTGGTGGATGGAAATAAGTTCAATTGACTAATTGTTTCAACCAATTGAGTTTTAGCCGTGGTTGTTTTACCTGAAACTTTATTTTTTATTTCAAGGGTATAGTCGGCATCATCTTTAAGAGGGAAAAACGGATCATAACTTATGTTTCCGTTTGGTTCACGAATTTGCTTGTACAGCTGATAAACAATGTGTTTTTCGTCGGTAAATAATCCTTCGTTTTTTATAAATCCGTAATTCGGACGAAGCAACATGGTATCTTTCGCGATTTTATTTACGCGCTCATATACATGAATTTCAACTTTTGCTGTATCGTAATAAATAGTGTCAGAGTATTGCGCCATTAACAAAGCGTTGCCTTCACCTAAAAATCCTTTTTGGATGCGAACGAAGTGGGCACTGTCATTTCGGTTTAAAAGGCCGTACACCACGGGGAAGTCGTCATATTCGTCGAGTATGTCGAGGGTGTTGTCGCACGCACTTAAGCCAATGAGGGCGATTATGAATAAAATGAAAATATTTGTTTTGGTCATGACGTTTCAAAAGTAGTGGAATTAAATAAATCCTCGATCGACTTTAAAAACTTTATAAAATTGCTATGAATAATGAATAATTCAACTTCCGTAATTACAATTACTTTATTTTTATGCCCGAAGAGGCTAATTTATGTTAGAGGCAATAGTGTCAGGTATTTCATTGGGTTTGGTATTAGCGCTCTTATTGGGCCCTGTTTTTTTTATGCTCATTAATACCAGTATAAAGAAAGGGTTTACTCCTGCGGCTTATTTAGCAGTGGGGGTAATGTTAAGCGATGCTTTTTATATTGTTATTGCTTATTTCAGTAGTACAGCGCTAAAGCTAATACAAACCAATAAAGAGTGGATTGGATTAGGTGGGGGATTACTGTTGATTATTTTCGGGCTTGTAAATATTTTGAAAAAACCGGTAATGGAGGGTGATCAATTAGAACTTCCTGACGATAGCAAAACATATTTAATTGATACGGGTAAAGGATTTATGATGAATATGCTAAATCCATTTGTGTTAATATTTTGGGTTGGCGTAAGTACCACATTAACAGTAAAGGATCACTTTTCGCCCATGCTTACTTATTTATTTTTTGGCTGCGCTCTTGCTACTGTATTGGCAACCGATTTATTGAAAGCCTTTCTTGCAGTTAAGCTGAAGACCATTATTAAGCCTTCATTTTTAGTGTGGTTGAATAGAATTTCGGGTGCGGGTTTAATGATCTTTGGAATACGACTGCTTTGGATGCTTTTTTTGTGAAAAAAAGTATGTTGATGTCGGTTAATAAGTGAGAACTCGAAATTATTTTTCAAGCAGCAATAGTAGTAGGTGTTTGCATCTAAAATATTGTTAGTCACTACATTGATTTCTCTAATCTGAACCTTTTTCGAAGAAACGTGTAGAAGGCAAGGAAAATCTTTTCAACTACCCTTGACTTGTATTTAACTAAAATTGTAAGTTTACATACAGTTCCGTTATTTTTATTGGTTTAGGGCAACAAAATCAATGTCAATGGAACATTCACCCATAATAAGTGTAGTTTGACGAAATAATTGTGTTGATTATTATCAGTTAAGTAGTATATTGAGTCGTAGGTAAATAAACCACGCATGAACAAAGAACAATTAAAAGAGATTAGGCCTGAAGTAAAAAAGCTCTTAGGCAAGTATGTCGATATCGAAGCGGAGGAAACAAAGCTGATGATGACGACCACTCCTTTTAATATTCAGAATTTTTATGATAACAGTAGTGAGGCTATTGTTAATCTGAAAAAAATTAATGACATCCGTTTTGTAAATAAATTTCAAGAGGCTGTAAATGATAAATTGCCGATAGGTGGTATTTATATAGGATTTGTTGAAACACATGAGCAGCGCCAACACCGTTTGTTGCATAAGTTCGTTCCTGTAATTGCTCAGTTATACCTCATTCTCGACTTTCTATTTAAACGTGTATTTCCTAAGCTTCCTCTATTTAAAAAGTTATATTTCTTTGTTACTGACGGAAGAAATCGTGTGATGTCGAAGGCCGAAGCTTTAGGCCGATTAGTGTCATGCGGATTTCGAATTTTAGAAGTGAAAGAAATTGATAATTATTTATATTTCGTTGGGCAAAAAGAGAAATTACCGAGTTATGATTTGAATCCTTCTTACGGCCCCTTATTCGCAATGAAGCGAGTGGGTAAAGACGGTAAGATTATCAATGTTTATAAGTTCCGTACCATGTATCCTTATGCAGAGTATTTGCAGGAATATATTTACGAGCAAAATAAATTAACAGTCGGCGGTAAGTTTGCCGATGATTTTCGCATCACTCATTGGGGCGTATTTCTTCGTCGCTTTTGGTTAGATGAATTGCCCATGATAATAAACTTGTTTAAAGGCGACCTTAAAATTGTTGGTGTTCGTCCATTAAGTCGTCATTACTATTCGCTTTATACGAAAGAACTTCAAGAGAAGCGTATCGATTCGAAACCAGGATTACTACCTCCCTTTTATGTAGATATGCCAAAAACATTGGAGGAAATTATTGATTCAGAATTGAAATATTTGAAGCAATATGAGAAGAGTCCTATGAAAACCGATATTCAATATTTTTGGGCCATCTTAAATAATATTTTCATCAAAAAGGCGAGAAGCAACTAGTTGGTTTTTTTTCTTTCTTCTGCTTGCTGAATGTCGAGCTTAAAGGCCTTGATAATTACAATAAATACCATAATAAAAAATGGGGATAAGAATAAATCTTCCAGATAATGCGCGAGGCCTGCACTTAATCGATAGTCGACACCCACACCGTTCAACGTAATTAGAATAAAACAAATAATCATATATGCTGCGAAAAAAATAGCAGTCATTTTTGCCAATGATTTTTTCTGAGAAATCAATCCGATTAACAAGCTGCTAGCAATTAAATAACAGCAACTGAAAAAGACCGACGATTGTAATTTAGGGGAGAAACTAAAACTTCCCATGTTATTCATTTCGGACTGAAAATTAGTGACAGCAATTCTGGGATATCTGTTAATGAAAGTAAAACCATGATTGCCGATTACCAGTAATTGGGATTCTCTTTGCAAGCCTATCCAAAGTAAAAAAATAACAACTACAGCTATTATTAAATACCTTAAAAGTTTATTCGGTTTTTTCATTTTTCGGGTTGGCATTAAAGTCGGAAAATTTATTTACCCACATCATCCATAATGCAAAGATGAATGAATAAACAATGATCGTAAATGTATAATGGTGGTTGAAGTCGAGGTTTTCGGGTGCTTTCAGTTGTATTACAGCAAGTATTGCTGCTCTTAGTGCGTTTATTAAATAGATGCCAATAATGCCTAACGGGATAAACCAAATTTTTGATTTCAAATTCCCTGGAAAGCAAATAATAAATCCTGCAAATAATACAAATAGTTCGAGTCCGTTGCAAGGATTTCCAACTCCCACCATTCCAATGTTATTAATTTTCACAATAACTTGTTCATCTCCTAATGCGGTAGATCCTGACATTCCTGCAATGCTAAGCATAGTGGCGGCATCAGATGCAACACGATTGTTGAGCCAATGATCAATTTTTCCGGAAGGGGATATGAAGAAATCATAAGAAACAAACCAAATGGCGTAAAGTACAAGAGCCTTAATCAGGAAAAAAGCAATTTGCCTTTGCTGTTTGTCTTTTATAAAACGTGATAACATAATTAAACTTTGTTCGATTAGGAAACAAATAAACACAAAAAAAGGCTAGCATTAGCTAACCTTTTTTAAAAATTTAAGAATAGAATTATTTTTCTTTTCTTTTATCTCTAATTTTTTTTAGTCCATATCCTGCTCCAGCAACTAAAAGGGCACTAAGTCCTCCGTCGATAGGTACATTAGGGTTACAGTTTTGAGCAAATAATGGCATCGTAGCAATCATAAAGAAAGCGACAAGCGGTAGTGATTTGTAGATGATATGTTTCATTGTATTAATAGTTTTCTAATTACCTTGTTATGCAAATATAAGGCATTGCTAAAGGCAATGCAAGTAATTTCTTTCATTTCTTTAGGTATTATTGGTTAATTCTCGATGTTTTATGGCTATTATTTGCCTAAAATGAATTTATTCATCTATATTTTTGGAAATTTCTTCATAAAACTGCAACTTGCACTTAAGTTGATTTTAGGTTTATTCTTCTAAATTAATACATAGATAACAGATATGAATAAAAAAGTTATATTGAAAGGGGTGTTGATATGGACTTTGTTCTATTCCACTGTACTTGTTGGTCAGTCTACCAGGAAAAGTAGTAGTTATTGGCGATCTATTTCTATAGCCGATGTTGGTGGAGGTCATGAACGATATAGTATGCCTTCAGATGCGTCCATTGTTAGACTTGATTTGCCTGCAATAAAAGCTACTTTGCTAAATGCACCAAAAGAGTTTACTATTGCTGCTTCGCTGAGTAAGGTTGAGATATTGGTTCCTATGCCTGATGGAAGTTATCAAACATTTAGAATGGTTGAGTCAGAAATGATGGAGCCTGGTTTACAATTGCAATATCCTAATTTCAAAGTTTATTCAGGGCAAGGAATTGAAGACCCTACTTCGGTAATTAAAGTTTCGCTTACCGACCTTGGATTTGAATCGATGATAATTTCATCAAAAGGCCAATTCTTTATTGACCCTTTTCATCCATTTAATACACTCGATTATGTAGTGTATGAAAAAAGCAAATTGCCTCGTCGTAATTTTAATTGCGAAACAGCTTCTATTAATGGGGGAGTTAAAGTGGATCGGAATTTTAGTCAGGTTGCAAGTGGAATTTCAAATCGCAGTAGCGGAGGAACATTAAAGACGTATCGTTTAGCATTGTCTTGTACAGGCGAATACAGCGCATATTTTGGAGGTACTGCTTCGGGCGCAATGTCTGGAATTGTGGCTTCAACTGCAAGAGTAAATGGAGTATATGAAATGGAATTAGCCGTGCGATTAGTGCTCATTGCAAATGATAATTTATTAATCTATTTAAATGCTTCAACAGATCCGTATACTAATAACAACGGTTCTACTATGTTAACTGAAAATCAAAATAATATTACTTCGGTTATAGGGTCGGCCAATTACGATATTGGCCATGTGTTTTCTACTGGTGGAGGCGGAATTGCTGGTCTTGGCGTTGTTTGCTCATCAACGAATAAAGCAAGAGGTGTTACAGGTTCTTCAAGTCCAACCGCTGATGCTTATGATATTGACTATGTGGCGCATGAAATGGGGCATCAATTTTCCGGTAATCATACATTTAATAGCGCACTAGGATCATGTGCAGGAGGAAATAGAAATGCAACCACAGCATATGAACCTGGAAGCGGAATTACCATTATGGCTTATGCTGGCATCTGTGGCGCCGACGATTTGGCGGCTCATAGTATTGCTTATTTTCATGTAAAAAGTGGCGATGAAATTGGTGCGTTTATTACTACTGGAACAGGAAGTACTTGCCCGGTATCTACAGTAACAGGCAATACGCCACCAACAGTTGCTGCTGGTACGGGTTATAATATTCCGATCTCTACGCCATTTGTTTTAACGGCTACCGGCAGTGATGCTGATGGAGATGCCATTACTTATTCATGGGAAGAATATGATTTGGGATCAGCGGGAGTTTGGAATCCTACTTCAGGTACTGCTCCACTGTTTAGGCCATTTAGTCCCACCACTGATCCCTCTAGGACATTTCCGAAATTGTCGGACATCGTTAACAATGTTACAACGATAGGCGAGTTTCCTGCATCGTATGCCCGAACGCTTAATTTCCGAGTAACAGCACGCGATAATAGAGCAGGAGGGGGTGGCGTTACGAATACTGCTGCAACAACAGTTGTAAACGTAATTAATACAACAACGCCATTTAAAGTAACAGCACCTAATACAGGTCTTACTTGGACTACGGGTAGTTCTCAAACGGTAACATGGGATGTGTCATCGACCAACTCAGGAACGATTAATTGCTCCAATGTTAAAATTTCACTTTCTATTGATGGAGGAATTACTTATCCTACAATATTATTGAGCAGCACAGCGAATGACGGAACAGAATTAGTAACGGTACCCTCAATATTAACAACAACCGCACGCATTAAAGTAGAAGCGGTAGGGAATATCTTTTTTGATATATCAAATGTAAATTTTTCTATAATTGCAGGTTCAACAATATTAACATCGATTACCACTTCTGCTATTGCGGGAAATGTGATTTGTTCAGGACAAGCGTTAAACCTTTCATTTATTGGTAATGGTAATGCAAATGCAGGGAATGTTTACACAGCACAATTATCGAATGCGGCGGGTTCGTTTTCAAACCCTGTAATAATAGGTACATTAACATCGTCATTATCGAGCGGAACCATCTCATGCATTATTCCTGTTGTAGGATCAACAGCCACTGGATATCGTATCAGAGTTGTCGCATCCAACCCTGCGGTAATTGGTGCCGACAATGCCTCCGGGTTAACGTATTATGGAACCTTAGGTGCAACAGGATCTATTAGTGGAATCACCACTGTTTGTCAAGGGCAAACTGGATTGGTTTATTCTATTTCCCCAGTAACGAATGCTAGTGGATATACATGGACGGTTCCATCCGGATCGGTAATTACCGCGGGTAATAATACCAACTCCATCACATTAACCATGACGACTAGTTTAATTACAGGAAGCATTACGGTAACACCAATCACAAGCTGCAGCACAGGAAGCACATCATCTTTGTCGATAACAATGACATTATTGCCAGCAACACCGGGTCCGATTACCGGAACTACTTCATCGTGTGCTAATAATACGTTAAGCTATTCCATTAGTGCGGTATCAGGTGCTAGCAGTTATAGTTGGACATTCCCTTCAGGATTTACTATACAATCGGGAGCAAATACAAACTCAGTAACTGTATTAGCAGGTCCATCAGCAGTAACAGGAAATATAACAGTAAGTGGGATTTTTGCCTGCGGCAGCGGACCTTCATCTACACTAGCAGTGGCTATTGAGTCTGTTGCTCCAACACCAGTTATTACCACATCAGGTTCAGCCACTATTTGTAATTCGGGAACAGTAACTTTATCGATTAGTGCTCCAGTGGTGGGAGTAAATTATCAATGGAGAAAAAATGGAGTAGCTATCTCGGGTGCAACGGGTACAACATATACTACATCTGTAATAGGAAATTATGATGTGTTAGCCACAAACGGTTCAATAGCAGCAAAAATATTTAACAATTCAAGCAGGTATTCTATTCCAGATGCAAGCTGTGTAGGAGTAGCGAGTGTAATTCCTGTAACCGGTTATGTTGGAACTATTGTTACCTCAAAACTATATATTAAAGTAAATATTACGCATACTTATGATGCAGATCTGGTTTTGTTTCTTCAATCACCAACAGGAGAAAAGTTGGGCTTGTCGAATGCGCTAGGTAGTAGTGGCGATAACTTTACGAATACCGTATTTGCCGATAGCGCGTCTGCAGTATTACCTGCAACTGGAGCACCATATACAGGACTATACAAGCCGAGTGCTTCTGTATTTACTGTTACCTCATGTACAGGAATTACGACAACAAAAACAACATTTGCCTCATTGGCAACAGGGACAATTAATCCAAATGGGAATTGGTCATTATATGCCTACGATATTGCCGCTGCAGACACAGGATCTATTATTTCGTGGGAGATAGGAATTCCATCGTTGTCATCAACCTGTTCATCGCAATCCAATGTAATAGGGGTTTCGGTGGTTAACTCACCAACAGTAACATCGTTTTCACCCACAACCGGAACGACGGGAACAGTGGTTTCAATAACAGGAAGTAATTTTACTGGAGTTACAAATGTTAAATTTAATGGAACATCGGCAACAACATTAACGGTTGTTAATGCGGGGTTGATTAATGCAACCGTACCAGCAGGATCAACCACTGGGTTAATAACAATATACAATGGCATTTGCAGCGGATCTAGCGCTTCTGGCTTCACAGTAGTTTCAACTTGCACATTAAACCTTAAAGTGTTTATACAAGGATTCTATCAAAGCCCTAATTCATTGGTACAAATTGTTGGTGTAGGTAAATCGGATACAGTTACGGTGCAATTAAGAAGTAATACTTCTCCCTACAATGCAATTTATACTGAAAAAGTAGTTTTAAATACAACAGGAAATGTAAGTGTAAGTTATCCTGGGGCTGCCATAGGTAATAGCTATTATATTGCAGTTAGTCATCGTAACAGTATCGAAACGTGGAGTAAAAATCCTGTAATGATGACAGGAGCCACTAATTTCGACTTCACAATTCCATCAGTTTTGCGACCGGCAATAAATCCAATTGAAAGAGAATAGAGGATAATTAAGAAAATAAAAAAGGCCCTAATAGGGCCTTTTTTGTAGCGAGGGCGGGGCTCGAACCCGCGACCTCAGCATTATGAGTGCTGCGCTCTAACCAGCTGAGCTACCTCGCCTTACGGAAGAAGGAGTACTTGTTCTTCGAATAAGAGGCGCAAAGTTACTAAAAATTAACATATAAAAAATCTTTGAATCATTTGTATTATTAAATGTTTGACAATCTTTCAACTAAAATTATTTGGTGATCGAATTATCATTGATTTACTTTACAAAATCGGAGCATCTTTAAATATTAGATTACAAAAAACATTCATTCACCCTAGAAAATTGTCTGATGGCGTATTTGCCAAAAATGCAATTAATTAATTGTGTACATTATTACCCAAATGCCAGCATTATAAAATGAACGTTAAAACAATAAAACCCAGCAAATCAATTCAGTTAATAGTATTTTTTTTATTATTCTTTACATCAAGTAAAGCACAATTACTTAGCACTTATGATTTTACTTCTTTCACTAATACGTATGTTCCAATTACGGGAGGTACTGTATTAGGAACAGCAACGGCAGTGTCGGGTAATGCTACCTCTCTCGACAAATTTATTTATGCGGTCACGTTACCATTCTCATTCAAATATGAGTATAATTACTTTACAACGGGAAATGTAAGTGCCAACGGATTTATGACATTAGGTTCGCCTAGCCCAAGTAACCAATTAAATACGATGCTAGATACTTCAGCGGCATCAAATGCGGTTATGAGTGCAATGGGTGGCGATTTGAATGGGTATTATATTGCTGCCAATGCTTCTCAGTGCGGAGAAATTCGTTATGAAACATTAGGAGCAAGTCCGAATAGAATTTTTGTTGTACAGTATAAAAATATGCGACCATGGTCGAGTTCAACAACGTATACAAATGCTTTAAATTTTCAAATTAGGCTATATGAAACCACTAATGTAATTGAATATAGTTACGGATGTACTGGTACAACTTATACAAATGTTGCAGGCAATAATTTTCAAGTTGGGTTAAGAGGGGTAAATAATTCATTCCCT
This sequence comes from uncultured Bacteroidota bacterium, assembly GCA_903881665.1. Lineage (GTDB taxonomy): Bacteria > Bacteroidota > Bacteroidia > AKYH767-A > OLB10 > CAINEC01. Next base: position 13,937 of record CAIRUC010000088.1, read on the forward strand.
ACCAATGTTCGAAACAGGGCAGTTGTTTCAGGAACGCAAACATCGTGGTTGAATTCGGTAGCTGGATCAACTAATAAATCAACATGTAGTGTTTCGGGTGCATTGAATCCTTCAAACATTACATTCAAGTTCGCTCCTCCTGCTTGTCCTGCTCCTGAAAATTTATATACAAGTTATGTTACAAAAACGCAAGCAACATTAAATTGGACATCATTGTATGGAGGCCAATCTTTTCAAATAGAATATGGTTTGGCTGGGTTTGTACTTGGTACAGGAACAACACTTACATCAGCAACAAATAATGTTATAATTTCAGGATTAACGGCACAAACAAACTATCAATTTTATGTGCGACAATATTGTGGCGGCACTTCATATAGCGCCTACTCTAACTATTCGTTTTATACTGGGAAAGATGGCGAAGATTGTGCAACAGCATTAACCGTTTCACCGGCCTCCTCATTAGCTACTTGTAGTTACACAACAGTAAGTTCGGGAGTTTCTTTAAACGCTCCAGATAATTTCTGCTCAGATTCAATTGGAAAGAAGGGAGATGATGATACATGGTACAAATTCGTTGCACCTTCTGGAGGAAATAAATTAGTCATTACATCTCAAGCAGGAACTGTTAACGATTGGGTCATGGAATTGTGGAGCAGCTGTCCGGGTTCTGGTTCGGTATTGAAATGTGCCGATGACGTGAATGGGTTTATGCCTGAGATTACACTTTGTCAGAATGAATATACGGCGGGTACTACTTATTATATTCGAATTTGGACGTATACTAGAAATATTATAGGGAATTGTAATTTGTGCGTTTATCAAACCACAGCATGTCCGTTGCCTCCCTCAAATGATGAGTGTTTGACCTCTATAATTCTTCCTGTGAATCCTCCTCAAACTTGTCCGGCAAATGCGCAAATATTTACGAATGTAAATTCAACCGTCAGTGGAACCACTGGACAAACATGTGATGCTGTTGCTTCAGGTTTCAAAGATGTTTGGTTTAAGTTTAATACAGCTAATTATGGAGATCTTAGTCTTACAATTACTCCAATCACTGCAGTAGGATTAAAGGCTGCATTAATTTTTGAATGTGGTGGTTTTGAAATAACTTGTTATCCAAGTGCCAACGGGACATTTAATCTAACAGGATTAAATCCTATGGCTGATTATGTATTGCGCGTTTGGACGCCTGCAACAGGAGGCACGCCTGGTACATTTAAAATATGTCTTTCTGATTTATGTGATTCGCCTACTGCAACGCTTAGTGGATCATATGTTGTTTGTCAAGGTGGATCTGTTCAAGCAAGGGTAGATTTAACCGGATATTCTCCCTGGACATTTGTATACAATAATGGAACAACCAATATATCAGTAACAACATCAACTACTCCGTATTATATTAACCTTGCACCAGCTTCTTCTCAAACATATTCCTTGACAAGTGTAGCAGGTCCCTTTTGTAGTGGTACAGTTAGTGGAGCAGCTGTAATAACAATAATGCAACCCGCAACGGTAACGTTATCCAGCTTAGGTTCGGTTTGTACGAATCAAGTAAAGCAATTAAGTGGAGGTAGTCCGCTGGGCGGAACTTATAGCGGCAGTTTTGTGCAATCGGGTTCGTTTTATGGAAATCAGGCAGGCGAGGGTGTATATAATATTACATATACGTATAGTCAAGGTTCAGGATGTATTGGAACCGCCACAAATACAATAAGCGTTTTACAAGCTCCAATTATTACTGGATTTGCCCCAACAACTGGGCCTGTAGGAACTAATGTTGGAATATCAGGAATTTATTTGAATGGAGTTAGTTCTGTGATGTTTAACAATACATTAGCTACACAAGTAAATTATATTAATTCAAATTCAATTCATGCTTATGTTCCTTCCGGGGCAACTACAGGCGTAATTAAATTAACAAATGCGAACGGCTGTATAGCAAGTACATTTGATCTTTTTGCAGTAGGTATTGCGGCACCAGCATGTTATCTATCAATAAAAGTATTTATTCAAGGATTTTATACAGGCAGTCAAACAATGTATGCTGTTTCAGATCCTGTAAATGCGTCAAGTACATCCGATACAATTACTGTTGAACTTCACTCAATTCAATCTCCTTATAATTTGGTGGTAAGTAATAAAGGCGTTTTAAATACTGATGGAAGTTGTACAATTACATTCCCTTCAGTGTATTCAAATAGTTATTATTATGTTGCAATAAAACACCGAAATTCGGTAGAAACATGGAGTAAATTACCGATTTCCTTACCAATTGGCGGCAGTTTTTATAATTTTTCTATTCCAGGATCTGTACAAAGAATGAAAGGACCAGAGCCAATACCTGTCATAAATAAGGAATACTAGGATTTAAATGGTGGATTAAGATTTTTTTTCGATTTTAGTAAGAAGTTCGCCACTCTTTACTTGTTTTTTTGCTTCAAAGTCTTATCTTTGTTTTAGGGGGAGAATTATGCCCTTTTGAATCACAGAAAATATATCCAAATGAAATACAAGTACTCAAAATTTAAATCCTTATTGAATGGATTTTTGTTCTTTTTGCTTTTACAAACTCCTGCGTTTGCCCAGGTAAATCTTTATGACTTCACGCAATCGTTGGGGGCTTACTCCGAAATTACGGGTGGAGTTGTGGCGGGAACCGCAACTGGCATAACCGGTGCTACCTCCTTAGATGACTTAAATTATACGCTCGCAGCGAACACAATTCCCTTCAGTTTCAATTTTGATGGTGTGGCCTATACTTCTTGTATAATTTCTACAAACGGGTATATTACATTTGGTGCAACAGCACCTACTACCACTATCTACACGCCGTTGTCGTCAACAGTAGCTTATAGTGGTGCTGCTTCAGCCATGGGAGGGAATCTGAATGCTTATTTTTTCACTGGTAATGCCGCTCAAACTGGGGAAATTAGATACCAGACATTAGGTACTTCGCCTAATCGTGTTTTTGTGGTTCAGTATAAGAACTTTAAAACATTTGCCACTAGTGGAACAACATTTGGTCCCGTTTTGAATTTTCAAATTCGATTGTCTGAGACGACTAACGCTATTGACTATGTGTACAATGTATCTGGAAGTTTTTCTACGGCATCATTACAAGTTGGGATAAGGGGAGCTAATAATACATTTCCAACAAACGTAAAAAACAGAACAGTTGTTAGTACTACCAATACGTGGGCAGCATCCGTTCCTGGAACCGCTAATACATCTACTTGTCAGGTTTCTTCTACTACTATTCCTGTTGCTGGGCAAGTATTCCATTTTGCACCAACCTCATGTCCTTCGCCTACTTCATTAAATGTAAGTAGTGTTACTACAACATCTGCAGTGTTAGGGTGGTTGAACCCTGTTGCTGGAGGAACTTTTACAGTAGAATATGGGCCTGCAGGATTTACTCCAGGCACAGGAATCATAACAACAACTGCAACTAACTCGGTTTCCGTAAGTGGTTTATCGGTTGCCACAAACTATAGTTTTTATGTTCAGAAAACTTGTGGTGTAGGAAGTAATAGTTTGAATATTGGACCCTTTAATTTTAGCTCTGGTTCATTAGGCGAAGATTGTTCTACAGCACCATCGGTTTCTGTGGCCGCTAGTTTAGCAGCTTGTTCATTTACATTAGTGAATACAGGTTTTTCTATCAATGGTCCAGCTTCACTATGTTCAGATGTCACCGGAAATCAGGCTACGAATGATAAGTGGTATAAATTCGTTGCACCCTCAACTGGTAGTAAGCTTGTAATTACAACTCAAGCAGGTACTGTTAATGATTGGGTAATGGAAGTATGGAGTGGTTGCCCTGGAGGAACAGGTGTTGTTATGAAATGTGGAGATGATCAGAATGCATTTATGCCTGAAATTCAATTATGTCAAAACGAATATACTGCAGGACAAACATATTATGTGCGTGTATGGACCTATACTCCTGGTGCAGTAGGTAACATGAATTTATGCGTATATCAAACGGCTGGATGTGCCATCGCTCCTGTGAATGATAACTGTACAACGGCTACTCGATTATCGATTAATTCTCCATTCGCTTGTCCTGGAAATGCTACCGTAGGAACAACATTATATTCAACATCTAATACCGATATTGCATCATGCGACGCCACAACTGGCAAGTTAGATGTTTGGTATGTATTCAACACAGGAAGTTTTAGTGATTTGAATATTACTATTTCGAATATAACATCAACAAATGTTAAAGCACAGTTGATATTTGAATGTGGAGGGCTTGAAATTGCATGTTGGAATCCTGCAAATGGAACGCACTTAGTAACGGGATTAAATCCTGTAGCTGATTATATTTTACGTGTCTGGACGGACGCAGCAGGAGCAGGTACATTTAATGTTTGTGTATCTGACGTATGTTCCAATCCTACTGCTACAATATCAGGATCTCAAAGTATTTGTACTGGTCAATCAACAACAATACCCGTTACATTTACAGGAGTAGCACCGTTTACTTTCGTTTATTCAAACGGTACAAACAATCAAACAATAACTACTCCTTCTAATCCTTATAGTTTAATAGTTACGCCTACTGCCCTTACAAATTATTCATTGGTAAGTATGACGGATGCGGCATGTTCTGGTACGGCTACAGGAACACATACCGTAAGTGTTATAGTTCCTTTGAATGCAACGCTCAATGTGTTTAGCCCTGTATGTTCGAATGCTCCACTTCAAACATTAACAGGAGGTTCGCCTACTGGTGGTGTTTATTCTGGTGTTGGTGTTTCAGGAACTACGTTTAACCCTGCAGTAGGAACGCAAACAATTACCTATACGGTAACCTATGTATCGGGTTGTTCAAAAAGTGCATCACAATCATTTGTAGTAAATGCGCTACCAACGGTATCACTTAGTTCTTTAGGTACTGTTTGTTTAAATGACCCTGCGATTACACTTAATTCAGGTACTCCAGCTGGAGGAAACTATTCTGGAATAGGTGTAAGTAATAATATATTTACTCCATCGGTTGCCGGTGTAGGTGCAAAAACAATTACCTATTCTTATACCACAGTTCAGGGATGCTTTAATTCAGATACAGCACAAATTGTTGTTAACTCATGTGTTGTAGTTTGTACAAATCCTCCAACTGCGAATGCGGGAGTTGATAAAATAATTTGTGCAAATGCTTCAACAAGTATTGCTGGAATTATTGGAGGTAGTGCAACTACTTTAGCATGGTCAGGAGGAACTGGTACGTATTCTCCTTCTGTCGCCTCAGCGTCCATTACTTATACCCCATCTGCATCAGAGATCGCTGCAGGTTCTGCGAAATTAATTTTAACTGCAAATGATCCTGATGGAACAGGGCCTTGCGTTGCAGCCACCGATACCGTTATAGTTATTATTTCGGCAATGCCATCGGTTGGTGTAATAAGTGGTGCTACTTCTGTTTGTAAATCACAAACCGGTTTAGCTTATTCAGTAGTTAATCAAGTTGGCATGAATTACAATTGGACAGTTCCTACTGGTGCTAACATTGTTTCTGGTCAAGGTACCAATGCTGTTGTTGTTGATTTTACAGCTTCAGCAATATCAGGTTCAATTGGAGTTACAGGTTCTAATAGTTGCGGCACTGTTAATACTTCATTAACAGTAACTATTAATTCAGCACCATCAGCGACTCAGATTTCAGGAAGTACAAGTGTATGCTATAATCAAGTAGGAGTAGTTTATTCGGTACCCGCTCAAGCAGGGATGACTTATGCTTGGACAGTACCATCTGGAGTTACAATTACTACTGGACAGGGTACTAATAGCATTACTACCACATGGGCTGTAACTACTTTGACGGGAAATGTTTCATTGCAAATAGGTAATTCTTGTGGAGTAATAAATTCTTCTGTTTCGGTTTCTGTTGCAACTTTACCAACTACACCAACCATAACTGGAAGCACTTTGATTTGCGGAGTGCAAACAGCAATAACGTATACCGTTGCTTCGCAAAGTGGAACATATACATGGACCGTACCTGCGAATGTAACCATTACGTCTGGGCAAGGAACAAATACGATCGTAACTTCATGGGCAGCGGGTGCATTATCAGGTAATGTTGGAATATCTATTTCAACAAGCTGTGGAACAACTACAGGAAGTTTAACGGTTACCAAGAGCAATGCCCCAACCACGCCAACAGTAACAGGAACATCAAATGTTTGTCCGAATGCAACAGGGGTAGTATATAGCGTAGTGGCACAAAGTGGAGTAACATATTTATGGACAGTACCTGCGAATGTTACCATCACAGCAGGACAAGGCACGAATAGCATAACAACAACGTGGAATGCAACAGCCGCTTCAGGTAATGTAGGTGTAACATTAAGCAACAGCTGTGGCACTGCA
>CAIRUC010000089.1 GCA_903881665.1 uncultured Bacteroidota bacterium
TATATGAAGATTAAAGCTGCAATTGAAAAAGTCCCAGGAGGGATGATGGTTATTCCACTAATACTTGGTGCATTAATTAATTCATTTTATCCACAAATATTAGAAATTGGAGGTTTTACAACTGCAATAGCCAAAGGGGCAAATTCAATTTTGGGTGTTTTCCTTTTTTGTATGGGGGCTGGAATGGAATTTAAAACTGCACCTAAAGCGATTAAAATTGGCATTGTACAAACAGCAACAAAATTTTTTGTGGGAGTTGGGATTGGACTTCTTGTAACCCGATTTTTTGGAGATAATGGATTTCTTGGTTTATCATCGTTAGCCGTCATTGCTGCAATTACAAATACAAATGGTGGATTATATACTGCTTTAACCGCCGAATTTGGCAATAAGGCGGAAGTTGGGGCAATCGCTATTATTTCGATTAATGATGGACCGTTTCTTACCATGATAGCTCTTGGTACTGCAGGGTTGGCAACCATTCCATACGTGACTCTATTGGGCGTTATTTTGCCCATTATCGTGGGTATGATTATCGGAAATTTGGACCCCGATATGCGTAAATTCTTTTCAAATGCCGGATCTGCAATGATTCCATTTTTTGCATTTTCATTGGGATGTGGCATTAATATGGAAATGATTTATAAAGGCGGATTGTCGGGAATAGTTTTAGGATTGATGACCGTTATTATTGGAGGAATCTTTAATATAGCTGCGGATAAATTTATGGGCGGAACTGGCGTTGCAGGTGCTGCAAATTCCAGTACTGCAGGAAATGCTGTTGGAACGCCAGCTGCAGTTGCAATGGTCGATCCTTCGCTAAGCGTTGCGGCTGCCATTGCCACACCTCAAATAGCAGCTTCAACTATAACTACAGCTCTATTAGTGCCCATATTAACTACAATAATTGCTAAACAAAATAAAAGGCGTGAACTTTTAAAGAACAATAAATTGCAAAACGAAGCTTTAGCAGATCAATAAAATAAATGATAGTGTAAGATTTAAAATACAAGTCAAATAAACAGATATACTAATTCATTGATATAGATTGAACCCGGTTTTGCCTAAAGACTCCTTTTTAGGTTAAGTTTATAAGGTAAAGGATACTATTGACTGCCTAACTCCTGATACAAAAAAAATAGATATAGTTTTAGTCCCTCAAATTATTCATACATTTAATCCATTCATAAAATTAAGTTGCAAATGATATGAATCGGCTAAAAATATTTGAGATTCAGATAATAACATAAATAAAGAAACTAATTAATTATGAAAAAATATGTCTTATCGGTTATCGTTGTCGCTATTTTTCAGGTTGCATCAATAGCTCAATCGGGAGGTTTGCAAATAGAGGGGAAAGAAGTTATCAAAAATGACGATGTTGTTTTCCATCAGATTGATGAGCATACCTGGGTTGGTACAGGCCATCTGTTGTACAACGAGAGTATTTATCTCGTTGAAGGGAACAATAAAGCTATTTTGATCGATGCCGGTTTAAAAATGAAGGATCTGGATAAGATTGTGGCTTCTATTACAAAGAAACCTGTTATGCTGGTTGCTACACATGTCCATCGCGACCACACTGGTTCTGCCGTTAACTATTTCCCCGAGATATATATTAATCCCGGAGACTCGGCAGCAGTTCATCAAGTGATGGCTGATTATAAAGGGAAAGTTAAATTTTTGAAAGATGGTGAAATAATTAATTTAGGTGGGAGAAAACTGGAAATAGTCTTCACGCCTGGTCATACACCTGGTTCTACAACATTTATTGACAAACAAGCCGGGTACGGATTCAGTGGTGATTCCTTCGGATCGGGAAATTTGTTGTTAACCTCAAATTTTTCTACACTCATAGCCACTTGTGAGAAGACAAGTGCAATTATGAATAAAA
>CAIRUC010000090.1 GCA_903881665.1 uncultured Bacteroidota bacterium
CTAAACTAATTACTTTACTGTGTAATAATAAGATAAGAAAAATTTATTATTCTTAGAATGTGTATTTTATTTAAGAGGCTATATCGAAGACAAAAAACAATAAAACAACCTTACTTAAAAAAAGTGATGTTGCCACATCTAATTTAAATAAACTATTAAGCCTTATGTCATTAGCAAAAAAAACAATCTCGAATGGATAAATAAACCTTATTAAAAACCCATATAAAAAGATGCGAAAGGATCTATTTTAAAATAAATTAATCTCAACAAATCAATAACAATCGGTACTCTCCTTCTTTTTCAATTGGTGCACGGTGCACACAAGGAAGCACCCTACTTTCAGGATAATCGACTGCTAATCGCCATAAGTGACCAAGTCCTAAGCTAATAATTGAAGCATTTTCTTTAGCCCGATAATGCAAATCAAAATAATTTTCAGTTAAAAACGCATCAAAATTTTCATCAACACCACTATATATATTTTTTAATTGATCGCGTATTTCAGGCACGAAAACTTTTTGTTCGGATTGAGAATTCGGTAATATTTCAGTCGAAGCCCCAAAGTAGGTACATAAAAAAGTATCGGTCGGTACAGGAGAACGATCTACATGAAAAGAATAAACATCAGTTGGAAAAAACGTATAATTATCATCGCGTTCATAGCATTTAATAAGGTTAAGAACTGGGGCAGAACCATGCGCTTTCAACATCTCTAAATCACTTAAAATTATTTCACGAGCCAACTGCCCTTTATAACTCAACACAAGGTCAACAAGGTCTATTTCTTCAATAACAGTAATATTACCATTTACTTTTAGATTTTTAACAATCTCAGAAAAATCACCAATCAGATTTCTTGTCCAGCCTATCACATTAATATTTCCATGAAAAGGCAAATCAACTAAGTCTTCAAAATTAGCTACAGTTTTAATTTGATTTGTGGTCTGAAAAAGATCTATCATTAGAAATAATATTATATAACGTTATTTAGATTAAAGTTTGTAATGCCATCCCTTTGGGGGTACAGCTTTTACTTTCGAAACCCTTTATTTTAACTATTGCTTATTTTGTGAAACCTTTTCAACAAAATACATATCAATCTCACCTTTATTCTTCGCCTGAATTTTCCCTCTGTATTCGCAGTTGAAATTGTGTTTTACTAGTTCATACGTTGTTTCGCTGATATTTACTTTTCCGATTTCCCCTGAAGATTCCATTCGACTTGCAGTGTTAACGGTATCGCCCCATATATCATAAGCAAATTTCTTAACGCCAACTATACCTGCAACAACGGCGCCAGTATGAACACCAATTCGAATCTCAAAAAACAATTTCCCTTCTGATTGTTTTTTCAATTTATGTTCATGCATAAATTGTTGAATATCGAGAGCCGCATTTACAACATCATTGGAATTCGTTATGTTCGCTGCTGGAATTCCGCCTGCAGCCATATAAGAATCGCCAATAGTTTTAATTTTTTCAACGCCATACTTTTGCATAATATAATCGAAAGCCGAAAAGCATTCGTTGATTTCAGAAACCAATTCGGATGGAGTTAATTTCTCAGAAAGTTGTGTAAATCCTTTAAAGTCGGTAAACAAAACAGTTACACTATTAAAATGTTTTGCGTCGGCAGAGCCTTTGATCTTAAGTTCTTCAGCAACTTCTTCAGGAAGTATATTATAAAGCAAAAAGTCGGATTTTTCTTTTTCAATTCTGAGTTCATCTAGCAGTATTTTTTTTTCAGTGATGTCTTGTGCAAAACCAACCACTCGATAAAGATTTCCCTCTGCATTTTTAATCGGAAACGCCTTATCGTGAATCCAACGAATTTCAGCATTAGCATTTAAAATGCGATACTCAATATCATAAGTGCCTTCAATTTGCTTCGGAAATGATGCTAATACTCGTTCCCTATCTTCAGGATGAATACTGTCAATAAAAGAATAGGGATTATCCAATGCACTTTGACAACTTCTTCCCCAAATTTGTTCATACGCTTTGCTCAAAAACAGCATATTATTTTTATTAGGATCGGTCATCCAAAACACTTGTATGATATTTTCGGTTACTTCACTAAATAGCGATTGACTATCAAACAATTGATCATGAAGATATTTAACTTTTTCCAACTCCTGCTCCATCGCATCAATGCGTAATTGCATTCGTTGGATAATTTCATCTTGTGAGTTCATCCTATGTAATTATTTTAATTGAGCGATACTATTCAATCGAAATGTTAGATTTGCCATTGATAAGAAGATTAACATCTCAATCAGTTCTTTAAATCAAACCTAAGAACAGCTAAGAAACAATTTCAATTCACTTCATCAACATCCGGCTTATTGCTTATAAAGTATCACCTCTAGCCAATGTCCTATTTAATCATCGGCAAATATTTTTCGCGGAACTCAACCATTACACATA
>CAIRUC010000091.1 GCA_903881665.1 uncultured Bacteroidota bacterium
AACTACAAGTTTTAAATTACAGTAACATAATGCGAATGTATTTTGCATCATTAATCAGCGCCACTCAAACCGACGACTATAGTACTGCCAATAAAGTATTATCATACATATCCTGTATTCAGAGAAGCGGCAATAATGAATCAATACTTCCTTCTGAATTTAAAATAAATGCGGAAATCAACTACAACAAAGCCCAAGTATTTATTTTTCTTCGCAATGTGTATTCTATATTAAGTTTATTTTTATTACTGTTTGCTTTTATTGACAATGTGAAAAGTAAAAAAAGTAAATTTATTTCTGCTGCTTTAAACATCGGAATATTAATTCTTGGATTAGCATTTGTTTATCATACATTCGGAATGATTTGGAGAGCTTATTTATTAGGATATGCGCCATGGAGTAATGGATATGAAGCCTTATTGTTAGTGTCGTGGGGTACTTTATTAGCAGGATTCATATTTGGCAGATATGCTAAAATTACGCTAGCCGCTACTTCACTATTAGCTTTCTTCATCCTAATGACGGCAAGCCATAGTAGCTATGACCCTCAACTTACCAACTTAACACCTGTACTAAAATCGTACTGGCTAATTATTCACGTAGCGGTTTTAACAATTAGTTATGGATTTTTAGGATTAGGATTTGTATTAGGATTAATAAATATGCTTCTATATTCTTTTAAGAACAAAGAAAACAATAGTCGTATTGATCTGCTCATTTCAGAATTATCTTGGATCAATGAAATGAATATCACGATTGGACTAGTACTAGCAACCATTGGAACATTTTTAGGTGGCATTTGGGCCAATGAATCATGGGGGAGATATTGGGGATGGGATGCAAAAGAAACATGGGCCTTAATTATAGTGCTTACTTATACACTAGTATTACATTTGCGAATGATTCCAAAATTAAATGGAAAATTCGCATTCAATGTAGCCTCTATATTAAGTTACGGCAGTGTATTAATGACTTTCTTTGGTGTTAACTATTTTTTATCGAAAGGAATGCATAGTTATGGCGCAGGTGACAAATCAATATTCCCGGTTTGGGCATGGATAGCCATCCTTAGTATTTTAATATTAATGTTCATCGCAAACTACAAAGACAATAAAATAAAAAAACAACTAGAATCAGGAAATGATTCTGAAAATGAATTCATCTAAACAAAAGAATAACAACATGAAAAAATTTCTCTTTTTAATTCTTCTATTGGTTTCGTTTATTTCTTGTCAATCAGACAAAATTTCAGAAAACGAGCAAGCACCAAATGGACAACATAAAGCTGTTGTAGAAGAAATACTTCAAACAACTGAATATACATACTTACGCGTAAAAGAAAATGATGTAGAATCTTGGCTGGCGTTACCAAAATTGAAAGCGGAAGTAGGACAAACATATTATTATAAAGATGGTTTAAAAATGACTGCTTTTGCTAGCAAAGAACTAAATAGAACATTTCCAGAAGTAACGTTCCTTGATCGAATTAGTAGCGTTCCGCTTGCAAATGAACCTGCAGTATCAGAAGTAGATGAAAAAGCAAGTTCTCAACCAGAAAAATTGGCTACTAAAGATACAGGTAGGACGCAGATTGATGCGCACGGAATAGAGGCGACTGAAGTACTTCAAACAAAACAATATACCTATATCAATGGTAAAGAAAATGGAAAATATATTTGGGTTGCGGTAACAAAAATAGAAGCTAAAATAGGTGCTAAATATTATTTCGTTGGAGGGTTGCCAATGGCGAACTTTAAAAGCAAAGAGCTAAATAGAACATTTAATGAAGTACTATTTGCGGATAACATTTCTACCAATCCTTCATCAGCCAATACAACGAAAGGAGTAGAAACTCAAAGTCCAAAAATAGTATCAAATGGATCGGCAGTGCCCGTAGAAAAAGAAAATGTAAAAGTAAAAATAGGGAAAGGCGAATTAACAGTTGCCTCGCTTTGGGAAAACAAAAAGAACTATGCTGGAAAAATAATAAAATTAAAAGGGAAAGTAACAAAGTTTACACCTGGCATTATGAAAAAGAATTGGATTCACCTTCAAGACGGAACAGAATTTTCTGGGAAATTTGATTTAGTAATTACTACCGCTCAAACAGTAAAAGTTGGAGATGAAATTTCAGCTGAAGGAATTATAAATTTAGATAAGGATTTTGGATTTGGATATTTCTATAATGTAATAATGGAAGATGCCAAAATAGGTAACTAGTTAAACAAAGTCAATTATGAAAAGCACTATAGTGTACACACTCCTCCTACTAGCATTGCTATTTATTACCTCCTGCAATTCCGATGTACCCCCCCCCCCCGCAGAAACTCCTAAAGAGCAAGTTAAACCAAAAAGTGAATTCGATGAATTAGAATCTAAACTAGCGCACGATTCTACCAACACCGAATTAAGAACCATGTTAGCTACAAGATATTATAGTGCCGGTGCGTTAGAAAAAGCGGCTTATGAATATATTCTGATTTACAATTCAGATACTAATAACACAAATGCTATTACCAATTTAGGCAATATTTATTACGATAATCATCAAGATGCGAAAGCAATAGAATTTTATGAAAAAGCAATTCTTATTGATAAAACCAACATAAATATACGTTGCGATCTTGCTACTTGTTATTCCAATATTAATAAATACAAAGACGCAATTAAAATTCTTGAAAAGAATTGTTTAATTGATCCAAGACATGCTAAATCGCACTACAATTTGTCAATTATGTATAGTAGAATTGGTGAAAATAAATCAGCCGACAAGGAAATAAAAATATATCAAAGATTAACCGAGGGATTAAAATAATCGTATTAAGTGGAAAATTATTAAAAT
>CAIRUC010000092.1 GCA_903881665.1 uncultured Bacteroidota bacterium
GAAAGGATGTTGCAAAAGTAATCTGCATTTACCTCATTTCGTGGGATTTCAGAAAATATTTTATTCGAAAGGGTCGATTGTTTCCATAAACAAAAAAAGCTGCCCTTGCGGACAGCTTTCTTTGTAATACCAATTGCCAGTTTCTTTTAATCCAAAGATTCAACGTGGTTTTTTCCAATACGGTTTTTTAAGAAGTATTGGTGAAAAAGGATCATCCCTATCGGCCAGCAGGCAGCAGAGGAGACTAAAATAGACTTGCAATAGGTATGTTATACGATCAGCTATTAATTAACGTCGGATGCTGATCTTACATTTAACTGTACTCCGTTAAAGTCAGATACTATAGCAGTGATGTTTGTTCCTGCAGGAATTGCTAATCCTGTGAATGATGCACTAGCTCCGGTGTATAACGGAATTGTTCCTGTTGCATCAGTAACAGTTGTTGTTGTTCCAAAGGTTGCAGGGGAGAAAGTGGCTCCAACAATTTTAATGAGCGTTGATTCCCATGTATCAGTTGTTCCAGCCATGTTTGCCGTTAGGTCACTAACAGTAACTAAACGTGGAGTAATTGTACCAGTCCCCACTTTTGCGGAGTAATTTAAGGGCACTGGTGCCGATGAGCTTCCTCCAATTTCTAATAGTCCATTGTAATCATATAATGTTTGACCGGTTACATTTACTGTAACTGAGTCGCCGATTAAATAAGGATGTGCTGCATCAAAGCGAACTAAAATTCCTCCTGTAGCATCTTGAATAATGATGTTTTTATAATTCGTGTGGTTTGTTGTTACATCTGAAATAACAACTCCTGAAATTTCCCAGTTGCCTGTTACTACTGTAGATGTTCCTGTAAATTGCCCTCTGATAGTTGCTATTGAGGTTGGATTTGCTGCTGGTGGCGGTGGAACTGGTGCTGCTCCGCAGGCTCCTGATATAAAACGAGCCGTGTCCATTTGAACGCCTTCAAGATCTCTAATTACAAGTTGCTTATCAGTATTGTAAACGCTGTAAATACCTGTAATAGTACCTGAACCCAATGGGGTGTTTTGTGAAGCGAAATTAGCATACCCGCTAGAGCGTACAATTACCGATTTTACCGAACTTGAGAATGAATAACAACATTCTAAGTATCTATTTACTGAAGCTAAAGCCGCTGCATTAGCCCATGGCATTTCTGCGTCTGCTGCCTGAAATTGTACTTTATTTATCGTTACTAAACGGCTTTGCCATTTGAATGCATTGGCGGTCTTTCCGTCGTTTCCTAAGTCGGCAAATGTTACAGTGTGAGTTACTACTGGGTGACCCCATGTGCCTCCAACAATGTAATTGCGAATTAGGCTAGAAGGAATTGATCCCAAACTTGGTGTTGCACTAATAGTGTCTTTGTAACCTCCAAGTTGAACAAGTCCGCCATAGTAACTTAATACAAGTCCTTTAAGTTTTACGTAAACTTCGCGTCCTACAGGGAAATCTGTATTGAAGTTTGAATTGTCAATTTTAATTGTGATTCCGGCAGTACCGTCATCAACAATCATTGTTTTGTATAAGTTACCACTTTTGTCATCACCAATAACAACAGCTTTAATTGTCCAGTCGTTAGTGATTTGGATATAAGGAATGTTTGTATAATCCGTTAATGGTGTTTTGTAAATGTTTTTTAACGAATCAATTGTCATGTTCACTGTCAATGACGGATCATTACCATTAATTGGTGGTTCGTCAAAGTTGTCGTCACGGCAAGAAGACAAGCTGAATGCAAGGAATAATACCATGATTATTGACCATGCATTAAATCGAATGTAATTGCGAAGTATCATGAGTTAGCTATTTGCTTTTGAATTGGATTAGTTGAAACGTAAGGTGAAATTAATGAAGTAGTTTGCTCCGAAACCATAGTATGATTTAGGCGCGAATTTATTGATGTCTTTTTCTGCGAAATCGAAACGTAATTGCTCAAATCCGTTGGTTACTAAATCCTGATTGTTTAGGATATTGTTAACGCCTACATTAATGAGGAAGAATGTTTGGTTTTTCATTGCTTTGAAGTAGCTGTTTAGCTTCCACGATTTTCCGAATGAAGCATCTAATGTAAATTGTCCTTGAGCATGTAATTGATCAACGATGGCTTCTCGTATAGCACCTTCTCCATAAGGAGATACTCCGTTTACTGTTCTTCTTGCTGGATTAAAGTCTAGATAAATTTTATCGAAGTAGTTTGCATTGACATTGAATCTCCAGAAGGTTTTTGTTTGGTAACGTAATCCAACTGTATATGCAGACTGTGGTCCACCTGCAACAAAAAAGTTTTTCGAATAAATAGTCTCATTTCCTTCTAATACTTCATTCGTATTGTCTTGTGTAATGATGGCATTCATACGATCTGTGTAATAATATTGACCGATGGCTACTGCTGCTGATCCAGAAAGTCCTTTCCCTAGATTTTGCTCTGCGCCGAATTCAATTCCTACGTGACGTTTATCAATATTACTTAACGAGTAGTTTACAAAGGTACGGTAGTCTTCATGGTAGAAGCTCATCGTATTCATTGCATCATTATATTGCGTATAATATGCAGTTGCTCTGATTTTAGTTTTAGGAGCACGCAATAAATAGCCACCTTCAAAAGACATGATTTTCTCGTCACTGATATTCGGATTAGTTAAGTCGCGCGTTCGTGGCGAAATATAAACGTCTTCGAATAATGGTGGGCGATTTTCATAGGATGCGTTTGCGAACAAGTAGTTTCTTCCGTTTAACTTGTAGGTTAATCCTCCTTTTATTCCGTAGTTGCTAAAGTTTTGCTCTTTTGATTTACCTTCTGAATTACTTGCGAATATTCCGTTTTTCACAAGTCCAGTTCTAAAGTAGGATGTGTTGTAATATTGTACTCCTACAAATGCATCAATACGGTTGAATTTGAATTGTGGTTGAATCCATACTCCCGAACGTTTAATAGTTGCACGATAATTATAACCGAACTTATCGCCTACTTGTAATATATGATTCGGATTATTTAAGTCGTTTTGTGAAGTCTCTATGCTGTCAGGATACGCTTGCTCTGCAAATTGATTTAAATCGACATAAAAATCGCCTCCTAATAAATCATTAACACGCTTGTAATAATCGGTTTCCTGAAATTGATAATTCACTCCTGCAGTCATAATTACATGATCGCTAAGTGTGTTGTTATATGTAGATGCAAAGGAAACACGCTTTGTATCTTGAACTCTTGCTTCTACAATATAACGACTTCTTCTTCCATAAACATTATTGCCTATAATGCCGTTGGCGTCTGCTATTGTTTCGTAGCTATTTCTGTTTACGTCATACATACGATCCCAATTGATCTGACGATATGCTTCATCGTTTTGCCATAATGACGTAGCCATTGCTGCCATTGTAGGGTCTTCTACATAACTAGGTAGGCGACGGTAAAAATCAGGACGAGGATCAGGTGCGTTGAACCAGTCTAATCCCGTTACGCTATTCGATCCAAATTGATATCCGATCGATGATTCTAATTCTGATTTGCTGTTGATTTTCCACTCGTGGTTTAAAATCGTTAAAGGACTTTGTTGATGTCCGATAGAAGCAGTTCTTTTTTCTCCGTTTTGGAATCCCCAATTCGGATTATAGTAATGCGTTCCTGCAAGGTCATAAACTTCTTGTACGGCTGCTGAAGCTCTTCCGTTTTCTGTGTTTGCTCCAAATTGAGTTAAACTGATGCTATGCTTCGTGTTAAATCGTTTTTCAATACTTGTGTACCACGACCATCCATTGTAAAATGTTCCAGCTATATAGCCTTCGTCAGCCCAACGGCGACTTACCGAAGCCGAAAATGACCATCCACCTTGCATCATTCCAGTGCCGTAAGTAGCCATCAATCGGTTGTCGTATGTACGATTTGAAATAGCATATCCAACCGAAAGTTGTTTACGCTGACGGCTCGCACGTGCATCAATGCTGCTCGATCCATTTAATCCTCCGTAACCGTAAGTGGCAGCGTTTAATCCGTACGTGCTCTCACGACTACGAATTACGTCGTTTAATCCTCCCCATGTGCCAAATAAACCACGACCACTTACTAAGTCTTCCATCGGAAGTCCATTCATGTAAGTCATGTCTTCATTTTGGTAGCCTCTTGCACGGAATCGAGCAGTGCTAAAGATAAATGCAGATGCCGCTTCAAATGGATCTCTAGAGGAGGTAAGAACTCCACTCACACTGCTGCTTGCACTTTCTTTTACTTCACTGTCGTTCATCGATACTGTCGGAATTTGATCAGGATCTGCGTTAATGTGTGGAAGGGAAAGAATAGCTAAATCAGTAGTAGGCTGTTTTACCTCTGCTTCTAATGACATTGATTCAAATCCTTCGCTCAAAAAATTAATTGTGTACTTGCCGTACGGTAAATTTTTGATTTCAAATGATCCAATGTCAGTCGTTTGTGCAGTCGCACTAAAATCGTTGCTTTTTATTGTCACGGTCGCCCCCGCAACTGGAGCTTGTGTTTCCGCGTCTTTTAGAACGCCTTTCAGGATTGATGTCTGTGCCGTTGAGAGTAATGGAATAAATAACAACAGTATAAGCAGACCCCTGAGTGGTAAGTTTAACTTCATAGGGTATAGATAGAGCAATTTTTTTAAGGGATCGCAAAGGTATGGATTATTGCATATCCTCAAACTTTTATATCATGAAGTTCATTATTCCTACGTTAAATCTGTATTAATCATTTTTTTTGACCGAGCTTTTCGTACGTTTGTACCCCCTAAAAATCTTAAAATATCGTCCAATGCGTTTCTTGAAGCCCATTCTAATTGTTGCATTATTGCTCGTTTCCTGTTCTATAACTGTTCAGGCTCAGCAATATAAGGCGGGAGTCATTGCCTTTTATAATCTCGAGAATCTTTTCGATACCATTAATCAACCGGAGGTGAATGATGAAGAATTTACCCCTACGGGTGCTAACCTTTATACACCTCAGGTTTATTTAGACAAAATAAGTAAGTTGTCGGATGTATTAAGTCTTATTGGAACCGATATCACTCCTGATGGGTTTTCTGTGCTAGGATGTGCTGAGGTTGAGAATATTACAGTACTTCAGGATTTGGTGAATATGCCGAAGTTGAAATCAAGAGGTTATAAAATCGTTCATTATAACTCTCCTGATAAAAGGGGTATTGATGTAGGGTTCCTTTATAATCCTAAGTACTTTAAGGTGTTGCATAGTGAACCGTTGTTTGTCCCTTTAAAAGGAGATGATGGTGAACCTTATTATACACGTGATATACTTTACGTGTATGGCCTTTATGATGGGGAGCCAGTACATTTCTTTATCAATCACTGGCCTTCGCGACGTGGAGGTGAGGAAGCCTCAGCACCTAATCGTGCGTTGGCCGCTTCAGTTGCTAAGGCGAAAATAGATTCAATAAATAAGGCTGCGCCAGATGCTAAGATTATTTTAATGGGCGACTTAAACGATGATCCTGTTAGTCCAAGTGTGGCTAAAACATTAGGCGCGGTTGGCGACGAAGGTCGTGTAAAAATGAATGGATTGTTTAATCCATGGGTGAAATATTTTAAAGAGGGTATCGGAACTTTGGCCTATGGAGATGCGTGGAATTTATTCGATCAAATAATGATTTCTCATAGCTTCCTCGATAAAAAGCAGTCTGGTTTTTTCTACCAAAAGGCAACTATATTTAGTAAGGAATTTATGATTCAGAAAACTGGTCGATATAAGGGTTACCCTTTGCGTACTTATGATTCAGGGACGTACCAAGGAGGATATAGTGATCACTTTCCAACTTATATTTTGTTCTTGAAAGAAAAGAAGTAGTTCTGCAATGAAAAGGATAGTGTTTGTTCGTCATGCGAAATCAATGCATGAGTCGTATGTAGAAACGGATATCGAGCGCCACCTTGTTGGAAGAGGTTACGCTGATGTCGAAAATTCAGCTGCTTTTTTGAAGTCGAAAAGCTTTCACCCCGATTTAATTGTTTCGAGTCCTGCTATTAGAGCGTATTCAACTGCATTAATTGTTGCCAACCGATTGGGTTATAAAAGCGACAAGATTCAATTGAATTCATCTGTTTACGAAGCAAAAGTGAATAGTTTGATGTATGTTCTACAAGAGTTAAATGAACAGGCAGAAACTGTATTCCTTTTCGGACATAATCCCGGGTTAACTGAATTAATTAATGCCCTTAGCGGATTTACTTTAACTAACCTTCCAACTTCTGGTGTCGCCATACTCGAATTTCCCATTTTACAATGGAATCAAATCGATTTCGGAATTGGGAAATGCGTGGAGATGTACTCGGGGCATAAGGATTTATTTTAAGGTTTGAAGTTTACGGTTTACAGTTGCGCAAAGCGAATTGTCCCAGCCTGAAATAGGTTGACAACAATCAACCGTAAACCATATACCGTAAATCTTTAACCATACCCCCCCCCTTCCTTACATCATTCCCACATTATCCCTAACTCTGATCTTCGTCACCATAATTAATAACTTTGCTGATTAACTTTGTGTTAAGTTTTTCAAAAGGTTCGTTTCTTACTTTTCCTTTTTTAAAATTTGCGTAAAATATTTGCGGTTAACATTAACTTAATATTGATATGGATAAGAAATTCAGAAAACAGATAGAGCAGCAATTAGCACTAACCATCACTTATTTTTTAAAGAAGACGGATGCTAAAATTGCAGAGGCAATGGAAAAATCGGTTAGTTCGGCCGCTAAAGATCTTGCTAAGAAGTTTGTGAAGAAGAAAGAAGCATTAGAAGAACTAAATGAAAAAAAAATAACTGCAGCAAGCGTTACTCCTATTTCAGCATCCTCTGCGCTGGTGTCGAAGGTTGCGGCTAAAAAAGTAGCTGTTCCTGCCAAAAAGAAACTAGCAAAGAATGCTGCAAAAAAAGCAGTGAAGGTTGTTAAGAAAACCAGGGCGGTTAAGAAATAAATCTTCAGAAGATTTTTATGAGGAAGAAAATGTTGTTGCTGGTTAACCGCGACATCAGCTGGCTTGCGTTTAACGATAGGGTTTTACAAGAGGCAAATGATCCTAGTGTTCCGTTGCTCGATCGTTTGAAGTTTCTAGGAATTGTTAGTAGCAATCGTGATGAGTTTTTTCGTGTGCGTGTGGCTACCATTAAACGAATGATTCGCTTAGGTAAAAAGGGCGCCGATATTCTTGGCGATGATCCTTCTTTACTAATGGAAGATATTCAACAAATTATTATGCGTCAGCAGGAAGCGTTCGACGAGAGTTTTCAATTGTTATTAAGTGAACTCGAACGCAAAGGCATTTTTCTTTTAAATGAACGACAACTAAATAAAGAACAAGGTGAGTTTGTAAAGAATTATTTTTACGATGAGGTACAACCCGCCCTTGTTCCTATATTACTTGATCATGTAAAAGAGTTTCCTGCTTTGCGCGATAAGAGTATTTATTTTTTGGTGGTGATGTCGAGGAGTAATTCGAAAGCACGTCATGCATTGGTCGAAATTCCTTCCGATGTAACTTCTCGTTTTGTAGTATTACCTCGCGATAATAAATATGTGATTTTGTTAGATGACGTGATTCGTTATTGCTTGGGCGATTTGTTCTTTAATTTCGATTATGATCATATTCAAGCTTACACGTTAAAGATTACGCGCGATGCTGAGCTGGATCTTGAACAGGATGTTACTAAGAGTTTAGTGAAAAAGGTTTCGGAGAGTATTAAGCGACGCAAAAAAGGGTTGCCAACTCGTTTGGTTTTCGATGAAGAGATGCCTGTTGAAGTGCTGAAATTTCTGATTAGTAAAATGCATTTCAGTAAAGATGATCAGCCAATAGCAGGTGGAAGATATCATAATTTCGTTGATTTTATAAAGTTTCCTTCACTCGGCAAACCAGAGTTGAAGATGAAGCCGATGCCTCAGTTGTCGCATCCAGATATTCCACAACGTACTAGTTTGTTTAAAGTGCTTGCTTCTCGTGATATCTTGTTGTCGTTTCCTTACCAGTCGTATGCTTATTTGATTGATGTATTACGTGAAGCTTCTATTGATCCGAAAGTAAAGTCGATTCAGATTACGTTATATCGTGTTGGTAATAATTCTCGTATCGTTAATGCATTAATTAATGCTATTAAAAATGGAAAGCAAGTTACTGCTGTTGTTGAATTGCAAGCACGTTTCGATGAAGAGGCTAATATTCGATGGGCTAACAAATTGCATGAAGAGGGTGCTAAGGTTATTTATGGTGTTCCCGGATTGAAATTACATAGTAAACTTTTCTTAATTACGCGTGTCGAGAAGAATGCGCATGTGCTATACGCTCACGTTGGTACAGGAAATTTTAATGAAGATACTGCTCGTCTTTATTGCGATTATAGTTTGCTCACTTCCGACAAGAAAATAACAGAGGAGGTAGAACGTCTTTTCGAGTTTTATAATGATAATTACAAAGCAGGTACTTATAAGCATTTGATTGTTTCTCCTTTCTTTTCGCGAAAGCGTTATGTTCATCTCATCAATAAAGAAATTGAATTGGCGAAAAATGGAAAAGAAGCTTCCATCTTTTTAAAGATGAATAGTATTACCGATGAAGAAATGATTCGTAAATTATATGAAGCATCACAAGCCGGTGTCAAAGTTCGAATGATTGTTAGAGGTATCTGTTCTTTAGTGCCGGGTATTAAGGGCGTTAGCGATAATATTGAAGTGATAAGTATCATTGACCGATTCCTTGAACATGCTAGAGTATTTTTGTTTCATCATGGTGGTGATCAGAAAGTGTATCTTTCTTCTGCTGATTGGATGACGCGCAACATCGATCATCGGAGTGAAGTGGGTGTTCCTGTTTTTGATGAAGCGATCAAGAAACAACTTGTTGATATGCTCGAAATTCAATGGAGCGATCAGTTGAAAGCGCGAATAATAAATGATGTGCAAGATAATTCATATCGATTAACGAAAGGAAAAAATAAAATTCGTTCACAGGAAGAAATTTACCGATATTTGCAACAGCAACTTCCTGCATTAGATAAGTGATCGTTAGTTTAAACGTTGTTAAATAATAATTCTTCTATTGAAATTCGCCGCTATCGATATTGGATCAAATGCTGTTCGTCTCTTGCTATGCAATGTGTATGAGTCGGGGGCTGATACTTCTTTTAAGAAAGCCGAATTAGTGCGCATGCCGATACGACTTGGTGAAGATGCTTTTCGTTACCGCAAAATAAGCGACGAGAAAATTGATCAGCTAGCCAAATCGATGAAAGCGTTTAAATTGTTGATGGAAGTTTTTGGTGCAATCGATTACCGAGCTTGTGCTACAGCAGCCATGCGTGAAGCAAGCAATAGCAAAGAAGTTGTTGATTATGTAAAGCAATACAGCGGTATCGATATAGATGTGATCGATGGTAGAACTGAAGCACAGATTATTTACTCAAATCATATCGCCGAACATCTTGAGCTCAACAAATCATATTTGTATATCGATGTAGGTGGAGGTAGTACCGAGTTAACGGTATTTGCCGAGAATCATATTGTAGCCTCACAATCATTTAACTTAGGAACCATTCGTATTTTACACGATCAGGTAAGTAAAGAAACTTGGAATGTAGTGAAAGAGTGGGTGAGTGTTAATACACGAGATTTTAAACCTCTAACTGCCATCGGATCGGGAGGTAATATTAATAAAGTATTTAAGATGGCCGATCGTAAAGAGCATAAGCCATTATCGTACGATAAGATCAAAGATATTTACGATTACCTCAAGCAATTTACTTTAGAAGAACGCATTTTACAACTGGGATTAAATCCCGATCGTGCAGATGTAATTATGCCGGCGACAAAAATATTTTTGACAGTAATGAAAACAGCAGAGATCGATAAAATTATTGTCCCGCAAATCGGACTCTCGGATGGTATAGTACATTTGCTGTACGAAAAGCATCGCGACATGCCCGAGTTTTCGTTTTAAATATTCTTTTTATTGTTCTTGATAACAATAAATATTAATCCACAAGCATAGCAACAATTGTTTATTGAGGTCACATTTTGCGACCTCAATAAACAGTATATCCATGTTGTATTGCTGGCTATATAAATTCGATCACTCCTTCACCCATTTCACCGTAGTTCTTAATTTATCATTACGAATTTCGGTGAGGTACATGCCGGTTTGGAAATGGGAGATAAGGATAGTTAGCGATAAATCTGCATGTTGTTTTTTTGATGCCAGCAAACGTCCTTCCATGCTGTAAATATTTACTTCGTAATCATCGCTTGGCAATCCCTTAATCTCTACATAATCGTGCGCAGGATTTGGTTGTAAATGTAATTGTAGGTTTTGGCTAAGATCATTTAAACCTGTTGTAGTTGAATAGCCAATTTTTACTGCCCAATAATCGGTAGCTCCTTTTCCTATATCGTGTTTGACAGGTGATATGCCGTATTCGGCAATAGCACAAACGAGCATTGTGCTATCGTTTTGAAAAAGTAATGAAAATGGATTGTCGGTAGCGGAAGCCCCTAAATACATATAGTCTTCCATATTTCCTGAGGTGTCAAGAACCATCAAGACACAATCTGAACCTCCGTATCCAGAATCGGGAAAGCTTCCCTTTCCACCGTTAATAATATTTGCTAGAATGAAAATTTTATTATTTCTGTAATAAATGCTGTTGCTAATCTCATCGTTAGTTGTTCCGAATTTTCTTTCCCATAATAAATTCCCTGAAGTATCTGTTTTCATCAGCCAAATATCAATTCCTCCATATCCTAAATTTGAAATCGTACCTCCATTTGTGGAAGAGGTATAACCTACCAAGTAATAGTAGTTGTCAACAGGAAGTGCATCAGCAATTCGATCAGGAAGCAAACCTCCATAACGTTTGTTCCATATTATATTTCCGTTTTTGTCAATTTTAAAAGTATTCCATCACCGTTTCCAAAGCTATTAGAAGTAATATTTCCACTTAATGAACTGCCTGTAGGTCCATTAAATAAAAAGCTGCTGTCAGTCAAAGTGTGTAAATTAAATTCATTTATTGATGCAATCGTTTCAAAACTTGAACCACCGTAGATTTTGTCCCAAGTTTTATTCCCAAGCGAATCAATCTTTACTGCCCAGAAATCATTATAACCAAAGGAAGGCTCTGATTTATCTCCATCAGCCGGTCCTGAACTATTGCCAA
>CAIRUC010000093.1 GCA_903881665.1 uncultured Bacteroidota bacterium
ATTTGAAGATGAGATGATTTGAATATGGGAGCGTAGCTAATTTGAAGGTGAGTTGATTTGAAAATGGGGAGCGAAGCTCATTAATCATCTTGAATCAAATCCTGTAGTGGTGACATTACATTACAATACAAAAAAATTACTTTCTTTGTCTTACCAAACCTACCAACATGAAAAAAGTATTAAAAGTAATCGGCGCTATAATCGGCGCTTTCGTAGTATTCGTACTAATTGCGGGACTCTTGGTATCAAAAGATTTCCATTATGAAACGAGCATTGCTATCAATGCACCTATCGAAAAAGTATGGGATCAAGTAAGTAATCTCAACAACCACGCGAACTGGTCGCCATGGGATAAAAAAGATCCGAATATGGTAAAGACATTCAGCGGAACACCTGGAGCTATAGGATCGGTAATGAGTTGGAAAGGCAACAAAGATGTTGGTGTAGGATCTCAAACAATTACTGCTTTAACACCTATGACTGACGTACAAACATTGATGAAATTTAAAGAGCCTTTTGAAACAGAATCGACAGCATTTTTCAAATTAATTCAAGGTAAAGACGGAGTTCAAATTACGTGGGGATTCGATTCGAAGTACCCCTACCCTTTCAATGTTAGTCAGTTGTTATTCGACATGAAAAAAATGATGGATGCCGACTTCGTTCCAGGGCTAAAAAAACTAAAAGCAATAAGCGAGCAACAATAATAAAGTGAGCAATACAAAAATCTAAACTTAAATTACTGTAACGCAAAATCAACTTCTATTAGGCTCTTTACACTTTTCCGTATTGGATTTTTTTAAGCGATGATTTTTGCCACATTTTCCCCAATTTTTAATTGACAATCCGAAATAAAAATCGACGCCGTAGCTATTCGTTAAGCCAATTAACGGACTTATCATATCAGAACCAATAGTAAGTACGCCATAACGAAATCCGACACCTAAGCGAGGCTTAAACTGCTCGTAAAATGAAATCGGAAGCGACACCTCCCAGCGCTTTTTTTCGTAACGTGGAGTAAATGCTATTTGGTTTGCACGTTTAATAGCATAACGTACTAGAGGGATGCGTTGAATTACCGATAGATTTGCAAAGAAATTTAATCCGAAAGCATAATCAAATTGCGCAGAAAATGCAGCAGGCGTAAAAAGAGTAAATTCACGTTTATCACGTGCACCCATAAAAGCACCATAAAATTGTTTACCTAGCAAACTATCCGTTTTACCAATATCATTAAACTTAACAGTATCGATTCCGAACCAATCGGTATGAGCTTTATCAAAATTAAATGTTCTGGCTTCCGTACTAAATTTAATATAACCTATATCAATCAAAGAAACCCCAATTTTATAATCGTACGGTTTATCTTTGGTTGAAGAACAAGGACTATAAAAATTATCATTTCTGTTTTTGATAAATTGCATACCATAATTCAAACCCCATCCCACTCCCCTTTTCTTAAGAATATTTCGAATGGAAGTTTCACCATCATTCGCACTAGCGTGACCATACTCCATATCTAAATTCTGTACAATGAGCAATGAATCGGCGGAAGAATTATACACTATATCATCCATATTCACAAAGAAAGAATTCAAGCCATAATTATACTTTAACGTAGCAGCAGCGCAAACATACCAATCGGATTCATTACGAAGTATCATTCCGCCAGTAAGCGCAAATTCTTGCCAATTTATTAACGCCATCGACATACCACGACCCGTATAAAACAACTGTTGTTGTGGATCATAATCGAAACCTTCCTTAATAAACTTTGCCAAGTGATAAGGAACCTTATTGGCACTAAATCCCAAACGAGTTGAAGTATTAAATGCCAACGAAAAATTCTTTGCATTCCAAATAAAAGCAGGATATTTCAAGAACATTGAACCATAAGCCCATTTATCCGTTTGAATGTAACGATCAGGTGTATTATCAGATGAAATAGAAGCACCTGTTATGCTTTTACGAATCAATTGACTATTATTCTTTAGGTACATGTAATTATTCATCACAGATGTTCCGAACGATAAATAATGTAATTCCCATTTATAAGGTGCGCCAACAATACTTGCAGAATTCAAATTGATTCCCATTTGACCCGCATAATTACTATTGGCTAATCCCCATAATTCTTGAGCGGAAACAAAAAAAGAAGAAAAAGAAAAAAGAAAAAAAAACGATATCGCTTTCAACTTAACATTGAAAGAACAATTTTCACTAAAAAAGGCACAACGTTTCATAAACTATAAATTTACTCAAAAGAGCATATTTGTTATTAAACGATACTAACGAAAAATGGTTCACTAAAAGAGAAAATAAACAATTATTATCACCTCAATCAGCAACCCTATAAAATGGAAGGTTCAATTCACTCCAATAGTCATGATACATATCAATAAAAAAAACTAAACGAACATTTTTCCAGGATTTAAAATGTGATTCGGATCGAACAAACGTTTTATACCCTTCTGTAATTCAATTTGAGTAGAATTAAAAGCGATATCCATGTATCCTTTTTGCACAAATCCGATTCCATGTTCACCGCTGATAGTTCCCTTTAATTCAACACAAAGTTTAAAAATCTCACGAATTCCAAGCGGTACTTTATTTTTCCAATCTTCATCGCTCATTGTATCCTTAATAATATTTACATGTAAATTACCATCACCAGCATGACCGTAGCAAACAGAACGAAAACCATACTTCGCACCTATCTCTTTCACACCTTTCAGCAAGCGAGGTAATTCGGCACGAGGAACAACGGTATCTTCTTCTTTATAAACTGAATGCGACTTCACTGCTTCACCCGCGGCGCGGCGCATCTTCCACAATTCATTTTTCTGTTCGGCTGAATCTGCAAACATCACCTCATCGCACTCAAACTGATACATCAATTCCGTAATCTGTTCGCATTCCTTAAACAAAACATCGATATCATTTCCATCTACTTCGATTAATAGATGGGCTTTATGTTCATTTTTAACAGGAATTTTCACATCCACAAATTGCAACACGTAATCAATCGCATCACGTTCCATAAACTCCATAGCCGAAGGAGTGAATCCCGCTCTAAAAACAGCACTCACTGCTTCACATGCCTTTTCGGGAGAATAAAAAGGAACCAACATAATTAAGTTTAGTTTAGGCAAAGGAATTAAACGAAAAACAATTTTCGTTACAATTCCTAAAGTACCCTCACTACCAATCATGAGCTGCGTTAAATTATAGCCAGTAGAATTCTTTAACACATTAGCGCCTGTCCAAATAATTTCACCAGTTGGCAAAACCACTTCACAATTCAAAATATAATCTTTGGTAGTGCCATATTTCACAGCTCTAGGTCCGCCAGCATTTTCGGCCAAATTTCCACCTAAAAAACAACTTCCTCTAGAAGCAGGATCAGGAGGATAAAATAAACCCTTTGCCTCAACTGCATCACGAAAAATCTGATTAATAACACCAGGCTCAACAGTAGCTTGAAGATTACGCTCATCAATTTCAATGATTTTATTAAAACGCTCGGTTGAAAGCAATATTCCTGCATATACAGGCAATGCACCACCACTTAACCCCGTGCCTGCACCACGTGGCGTTACTGGTATATGTTCGGCATTAGCGATTCGCATAATATCCGCAATTTGGGCAGCAGAAGCCGGACGAACAACTACGGCAGGATTAAACTGCAAATCCTCGGTTTCATCGTGACCATAATGCGTTAATTGGTCAAGATCAGTAAACACCTGATCATCGCCACAAATTCGCCTTAATTCAGCCACTATTTCAAGAGTAATATTCGAATACATACGTTGGTCTATAAAACAAAAATAAGAAGCTTAATGCCACGAAAAACAAAAAAAAGAATAATTAATTAACCACTTTATTAAAAAAGCACAGCGAAGAACAAGCTACCATTTAAAATAAATTCGAAAAACGAAGGAACTAGTGTGATTTGTAATTATTTTCACAAATCTGCATAGAAGAACCAAACAGCATAACCGTTAATGAGATCATTATTTACACTAGGAATAGAAGAAGAATTTCAAATAATTGACCCTGTAACCAGGGAATTGCGCAGTCATATGCATCAAATTGTTGAAGGCGGAAAAATAATTTTGAAAGAGCAAGTGAAGTCGGAGATGCACCAAAGTATGGTAGAAGTGGGTACCAATATTTGCACAGACGTAAACGAGGCGCGCAAAGAAGTTACGTATTTGCGCAAAATAATTGGAGAAATTGCAGATAAGCAAGGGCTTATTATTGCGGCCGCAGGAACGCATCCATTTTCGAGGTGGCAAGACCAAGAAATAACCGACCATCCGAGGTATCACGATATAGTTGACAAAATGCAAGATACGGCGAGAGGAAATTTAATTTTCGGCTTGCATGTGCATGTAGGAATTCCGAATAGAGAAATTGGACTACAAATCATGAATCAGGCTCGATATTTTCTTCCTCATATTTTTGCATTATCGGCAAACTCACCTTTTTGGTTAGGAAGAAATACTGGATTCAAAGCCTACCGAACAAAAGTATTCGACAAATTTCCACGAACAGGAATTCCAGATTATTTTTCAAGTGTAGCAGAATACGACAGCTATGTTAATCTATTAATAAAAACAAACTGTATCGACAACGGAAAAAAAATATGGTGGGACGTACGTTTACATCCATTTTTCGAAACAATCGAATTCAGAATATGCGATGTACCGATGCGAGTAGATGAAACCATCGCCATTGCTGCTTTGATACAAGCGGTGGTAGCTAAAATTTACAAGCTGATGCAATCAAACTTAAGCTTCAGAAATTACAGCAGAGCATTAATAAACGAAAACAAGTGGAGAGCAGCCAGGTATGGTACTGAAGGCAAAATGATTGATTTTGGAAAGGAAGAAGAAGTTTCAACTAAAGAATTAATTCATGAATTGCTAGACTTTGTAGATGATGTAGTAGATGAACTTGGCAGCCGACATGAATTATACTATATCGAAAATATATTGAAAAATGGCACAGGAGCTGATCGACAATTAGCCATCTATAATAAATCAGGAAGTTTAATAGATGTTGTAGATTACATGGTGGCTGAAACCAATCGAGGTCTTTAATATCGAATTAGGATTAAATTTTTTATTATTTCGGAACGAAATACAACCTATGGAAAACCAACAAATACGGATTGCTATACTCGATCTTTACAACAACGAACCCAACGAAGGGATGCGAGGGATCTGTTCCATTTTGGAAAGGCAGCGCCAAGAAAAAACGAACATTAGTTGGACCATCTTTAATGTTAGACAAAAAGGAGAAATTCCGTCTTCTAATTTCGACATCTACATTAGTAGCGGTGGCCCTGGTAGTCCCGAAGCAGATCCAAATGCACAATGGGAAAAAGATTATTTTAAGCTAATGGACCATTTGCTTGAAATAAATAAAAGCGATCATGTAAAGAAAAAATTCATCTTCTTAATTTGTCATTCTTTTCAGTTAATGTGTAGGCATTTAGAACTAGGAAAATTAAAAAAAAGAAAATCGAAAGCATACGGTATTTTTCCAATTCATCGCTTAGAAGGGGTAGAAGAAAATTGTTTTGAAAATTTACCAAACCCATTTTATGTAGTTGACAGTAGAGACTGGCAAATCACACAACCAAAGCAGAATGAACTTCAGCAATTTGGAGCCACCTTATTAGCTATTGAAAAAGAACGATCACCTGTTGAATTAGAACGAGCAATGATGGGAATTCGTTTTACAAATGAAATGATTGGAACACAATTTCATCCAGAAGTAGACCCCATAGGCATGTTACACTATTTGATGCGAGAAGATATTAATAAGCAAATCATAGAAAATCACGGACAAGAAAAATTTGACGAAATGGTTTTACATTTAAATGATGACGACAAAATAAAACTCACACAACATATTATACTACCTACCTTTCTAAAAAATGCTATTCAATCATTAGAACAAGAAATAGTAAACAACCTCAGCGAACCAAGCAATAACTAAATAAAGTATACACTATCTTCGCAAACCAAAAAAACGACAATATTCGAAAAGGCGTTAAAAAAAATGGCGACAAAAAAGAAATTCTACACCGTTTGGGAAGGAAGAACGAAAGGTATTTTTGAAACGTGGGAAGACTGCAAGCGAAGCACGGATGGTTTTCCAGAGGCAAAGTACAAGTCGTATCCCACCAAAGCAGAAGCCGAAAAAGCCTTTAAAGAACATTTTGCACGACATTTATATCGCAAATCTTCGGACACCCCTACCGTTAGAACTGGAAGTAAGTTAATGGTAGGAAAGCCAATTATGGAAAGTATTTGTGTTGATGCGGCATGCAGTGGAAATCCAGGGTTAATGGAATATCAAGGAGTAGATATGCAAACAAAAGATAATTTATTTCATATGGGTCCATACCCAGATGGCACCAATAATATTGGAGAATTTTTAGCCCTCGTACATGCGTTGGCCTATCTGCAACAAAACAACTTGCCCACAAAAATTATTTATAGTGATTCAAAAATTGCGATTGGCTGGGTGAAAAAGAAAAAATGCGGCACTAAGTTAGCCCTTACTAAAAATAATGGGAAATTATTTGAGTATATCGATCGAGCCGAAAAATGGTTACTAAACAATCGCTATAACAACCCCATATTAAAATGGGAAACTAGTATTTGGGGCGAAATTCCAGCTGATTTTGGACGGAAATAATTTTCAGCCGAAGCATGTAACAAAATTCAAGAAATAGTGCTTATCAACAAAATTGCAAAAAATGTTGGTAAATCTTTGTGAAACACAATTCTAAATAAAAATACCAATACACTGTTTAACAATCATTTAAATACATTACAACACAAGAAAGAGAAAATACTTTTATGAAAATAAAGCGCTTTTTTTCAGTAATTTTGCGTCACTGATCTTGCCCTTCCCGCTATGAAATATACTGCTAAAGCCCCAGCCCTACTTTTACTTGAAGATGGAACCGTTTTTCATGGCAAAGCCGCCGGTTTTAAAGGAACTGCCACCGGAGAACTTTGTTTTAATACAGGAATGACGGGATATCAAGAAATATTTACTGACCCGTCATATACCGGACAATTAATGGTGATGGCGAATGTTCATATTGGGAATTACGGGATAAAAAATTCAGAATCGGAATCGGACGGAATTAAAATTGCAGGATTAATTTGCAGAAATCTAAGTCAAATTTCCTCTAGAAAAGATGCAGACTGTAGCGTACAAGAATTTTTCGAGCAAAAAAATCTTGTTGTCATCACCGATGTAGACACACGATCAATTGTAAGACATATTCGTGAAAAGGGAGCGATGAATGCAATTATAAGCACCAACGAACAAGATATTGAAGTATTAAAAAAGAAATTAGCGGCTGTGCCATCGATGGAAGGCTTAGAGTTATCATCGAAAGTATCTACACCTAAAGTTTACGATTACAATACGGACGGCACATATAAAGTTGCGTTATTAGATGCAGGTGTAAAATTAAACATCATTCGATTATTAGCAGAGCGTGGTTGCAGCGTACGAGTATTTCCATATTCGAGTACATTTGAAGAAATGCAACAATGGCAACCTGATGGTTACATGTTATCGAATGGACCAGGAGATCCAGGAGCAATGCCTGAAACAGTAGCTACAGTAAAAAAAATGTTAAGCAGCTCAACTCCAGTGTTTGGAATATGTTTAGGACATCAATTATTAGCAGAAGCGTGCGGAATTCGCACTTTTAAAATGCATCATGGTCATAGAGGAATAAATCACCCAGTAAAAAATATAATTACTGGAAAATGTGAAATCACCTCACAAAATCACGGATTTGCGGTGATGCCTGAAGATGTACATCATTCAACAGAAGTAGAAATTACACATATCAACCTCAACGATCATAGCATTGAAGGAATTCGTGTAAAATCGAAAGCTGCTTTTTCAGTTCAATATCACCCGGAAGCAGCTCCTGGCCCGCATGATTCAGAATACTTATTTGACGACTTCGTTGAATTGATAAAAAAATCCGTACACAAAAACGTTACAGCATAATAAGAAAAAATAATTCTTTTATTCCTAACTTAATTCCACTTATAAGTTTTCAATATTTTCTCTCTTCTTGTTTTTTAACGATTTAAAAAAAGAAGGAGTTAATCCGGTTACTTTTTTAAATTGATTCGACAAATGAGCAACGCTGCTATAGTGCATTTTCCATGCAATCTCGGTTAAGTTAAGTTCATTATAAATTATCAGCTCCTTCACTCGTTCAATTTTATGCTTTATAATAAAATGTTCAATTGTAGTGCCTTCCGTTTCAGAAAACAAATTTGACAAATACGTGTAATCATGATTTGTTTTTTCGGCTAAATAAACTGAAAAATTAACCTTAGGAATTTCATCACTATAATGAATCATTTCTATAATTACATGCTTTATTTTTTCAATCAGTATAGACTTTTTATCGTCCATCATCTCTAATCCAGAAAGTAATAATTCGGAACGTAGCAACTCTTTCTGCTCCGAACTTAAAGCACCCTCAAATTCAACAAAACCTAACTCCACATTAATTAATTTAAGTCCTATTTTTTTTATAACATCCGTAACAAAATATTTGCAACGAATACTAACCATGTATTTTATATAGATCTTCAAAAGAGCTTGATTTTATTCTTCAACAAATAGCAATCAATAAATAAACCCATTCTTGACTTTGTTAAAAACTAAAAATAGTCATAATAATCTAATAATACAAAAAAAACTAATTCAATTAAAAACGGAAATAATTAATCAATAATCAAGTCTATATTTTTAAAAGTTGCAACATCCATAAAAGTCGTTTTTCGATTTTATTAAGCAAGAAAAAACGTTAGACAACCAATCGGAAATCAGAATAAAAATCGACAAAACAAAGCAAGAACGTCGTGGTGTTTTAAAATTCAGAATATTTATCATATAAAGTAAATAAAAAGGTGAGGTTACAACTCACCTTTTCTGAAAAGCAGATCAGAGTTAATAATAAAAGTGAAATCTAAAAAAGCTGATCAAATTCATCCAAATCTTTATTCCCCTCTAATTATAAAGAAGTCCATTACTATTTACTCGAAGAGTATTAATTAATTTTCGATATCATTAAAGTATACAATAAATACTATTATCATTTTATAAGGTTTCAAAATTCTTATTCCACAAATCAACAAACAAAAGGCAAGCTTCAATTAGAACTTATTAAATAATACTAAAACAAGTTTTTTTATTGCTTATAGCTCAAAAGTGGACGATATTCTACAAGAAAGCATTACAATAACAATAATAATAGTTGCATTATTTACATTATTTACCTTCAATAAATATTCAAATCGATAATAATACTAAAGATCTGTCTACTATTAATGCAGTTATTTATCTGCATTTTAGTTAATTTTGTTATATGAAAAAACTGACCCTTCTTCTGTTTCTTATCACTATACAAAACACAACCACTTTAGGACAAGGAAGGCCCTATTTTCAACAGGAAGTTCACTACAAAATTGACTGTTCATTAAACGACAAACAACATTCCATTACTGCTTATATGGAAATAGAGTATATCAACCGATCGATCGACACCCTAACCTATTTGTATTTTCATCTTTGGCCGAATGCCTATAAGGACAGAACAACGGCATTAACAAAACAGCAAATACAACATAAAAACACCAAAATTTTCTTTGCAAAACCAGAAGATCGAGGTTTTATAGACTCATTAAATTTTAAAGGAGACGGGAAGTCGCTACGCTATCAACTAGACAAAGAAAACATTGACATCTGTAAAATTAATTTAAACAAACCTCTTTACCCGGGACAAAGAATCATCATCACCACCCCATTTTATGTTAAAATTCCGAATGCCGAATTTTCACGACTTGGACATATAGGACAAGCATATGCCATAACACAATGGTATCCGAAACCCGCAGTTTACGACAATAAAGGATGGCATGCCATGCCCTATTTAGACCAAGGCGAGTTTTATTCGGAATATGGAAGTTACGATGTAAGCATTACGCTACCTGCTAATTATGTAGTTGGCGCAACAGGTGATTTAGTAGATGGGGAAAAAGAATTAGCCTGGATGAACAACAAAGCAGCAACAACCGCTGCCATGTCATTTCCAGAAATCAATAAAGAATATAAGGCCGACATGCGATTTCCTACATCAGCAATAGCAACCAAAACATTAAATTTTCATCAAGAAAACGTGCATGACTTTGGATGGTTTGCAGACAAACGATTTAATGTATTAAAAGGCGAAGCCATAATGCCTAGAAGTGGAAAACATGTTACAACATGGTCGTTATTCACCAACAGTGAATCGACACTTTGGAAACGCGGGCCAGAATACATCAAAGATGCACTTGAATATTATTCAAAATGGATTGGAGACTATCCCTATAACCAATGCACAGCAGTTGACGGAACGATAGCAGCGGGAGGAGGAATGGAATACCCCAATGTTACTATAATAGGAACTAGCGGAAATGCATTAACCTTAGAAGTAACAATCACACATGAAGTGGGTCATAACTGGTTTTACGGCCTATTGGGCAGCAACGAAAGAGAACATCCATGGATGGATGAAGGAATAAACTCCTTCTATGAAATGCGTTATTGGATGACTAAATATCCGCCTCAAAAAGGTAAAAACAAAAATGATCTTAGTTCCTCATTAGGATTCGCGGGAAAGCTAATAGGACTTAACGAACTCAATTACCAACAAACCTACGATTTCGAATACACGATACCCGCATCGGCACATATTGACCAACCGATAGAAGGAAATAGTGCTGATTTTATTGATTTAAATTATGGGGCAATTGTATATCGAAAAACAGGATATGTATTTCAATACCTAAGAAGTTATTTAGGCGATAGTATTTTTGATAAAGCGATGCAAGATTATTTTACGAATTGGTGCTACAAACACCCTTATCCCGAAGATATGCGAGCATCGTTTATGCAATCGACGAAACAAAATTTAGATTGGTTTTTTGAAGATGTTATAAAAACAAACAAAAAAATAAACTACGGAATCAGTTCTATTAAAAAGAAATCAAACGGTTTCGCATTAACGATTAAAGACGTTGGGAACCTTCGCACACCGCTTAATATAGCGGGCATAAAAAATGGCATAATAACCACTGAACATTGGCTAATTCCCACAAAAAAATTCACCAAAGACTCGATTCTATGTAGCGATTGTGATCATATCGTAATTGACCCGAATTACAATATGCCAGATATAAATAGATTAAACAACGCTGTAAAAACAAAAGGCATTTTTAAGAAAACGGAACCGATCAGCATAAACTTCCTAGCAAAAATTCAATATCCTGCAAAAAATAGATTGTTCATCGCACCATCAATTGGATGGAACAACTACAACGGATTTATGGGTGGATTGGTATTGCATAATATATTCTTACCGGTAAGAAACTTCGAATTTGTGATGACACCAATGTACGGAATAAAAGACGGGGAAATAGCTGGAATTGGCAATATAAATTATAAATTTTACATGTCGAAAGGACCATTTTCTTCAATAACAGTAGGTGCGAGCGGACAACGATTTGCTTATTCCCAATTTGA
>CAIRUC010000094.1 GCA_903881665.1 uncultured Bacteroidota bacterium
CATGCCACTTTGGCTTCCAATAAAATAGTTGCGTTGAAGTACTTAGGTAAGGCCATTTTTCATTATCCTAAATTGATTTTCAATAAACGAATTTATGTTATTGTAAAAAAATTGATTTTTGGAATAGCTAAATAATCTTCTTTTTAGCTATTATTGTATTTAATTATTTAAGTTTTTAAACTATGGCTAGTGTTTTTCTTGTAATAAATAGAAATAAGTTTGAGGGTGGAGAAGAGAAGGTTCGAAAAGATCTTTCACTTATTCATCGTCGTTTATTACCTATTGGTATTGCCGGAATAACGCCTACTATAAATTATAGTGAAAAAGATTGTCTTTTAATTTCTGTTCCCGATCCGCAAATTCATAATCATCTTAGTAGTGTTTGTACAGGAGCCTTTGTGGATTTACCTGATAATTGGTGGAATTTAAATTTGATTCCTACTTGTGCTTCCTTTTTTTCTTCGGTGAATGACTTTCGTTGTTTGATTTCATCTAATTCTACTGCTAGCAGATCTGTATGGTATTATTTTGATGATAAACAATTAATCGTTTCTACTTCTCAAAAAGCTATCGTTTCTTGGATAGGTTCATTTAATTCTAATCCACAGGCTATTTCATGGATGTTGGCTGCTGGAAATTTAGGACCCGGTAATTCGTGGGATAGTAGGATTCATCATCTCGGCGCAGGTGAAGATGTAATTCTTGATCGTTCGGAATGGAAGTTGTCAGTGAATGTTCGCGATAATAATAAACAACTAGTTAGTGATTTATCAAGGCTCGAGTATGTTAATTTACTGAACCAAACACTCGATTCTGTTTTTGAAAATGCTAAATTCAATCTCTCTAATTCCATTTTAACTTTATCAGGTGGGTATGATTCCCGAGCTGTTTTATATTATTTGGTGAAGTCAGGTGTAAATATTAATACGGTTACTTGGGGTTTGTCTTCTTCTGTGAATGATAAATTTACTGACGCTAACGTGGCTTCAAGAATTGCTGCTAGGTTAAAAGTTTCAAATGAATATTTTATTACGGATTTTATAGATCGTTCTTTCGATCCGTTGTTTAATCGATTTCTTCAATATGGTGAAGGTAGATTAGATCACATCAATTCTTATATGGATGGATTTAGAATGTGGGAAAATTTGTTTGATAATGGGGTTAGAAATATTGTAAGAGCCGATGAAGCGTTTGGTTGGCTTCCCTCTAAAACAGAACAAGATGTAAGGATATCGCTCGATTTACATTTGATGGAAGATAATGCGAATATGATTCCATTGCAGCATTTTGATATGGAACCGCAACAGTATCCTGATTTTTGTACTAGAGAAGTTGAAGAGTCTCTTGAAGCATGGAGAGATCGGTTGTATCGCCAGTTTAGAATTCCGTATGTATTATCTTCTCTTCACGATTTAATTCATCCTTTTGTAGAGGTCTATAATCCTCTATTGCATCAAGATATTGTAAACTTTGGAAGAGCGCTCCCCGATTCGCTTCGAACTAATAAAAGAATTTATGCGAAGTTTGTTGCAGAATTAATTGATGATATTCCTTTTGCTAAAAAGGCTTCGATTCCAGAGCCGGCTGCAATTCTTAAGTCTGCGAAAATTGTTAGTTTAATGCTCGATGAATTGAATTCTCAAGATGCTAGAAATATTCTTAATTCTAATTTTATTAATTGGGTGCAATCTCATCTTACTGTCAATGATCATCATATTAATATCATAAAAAATAGCTGGACGCTTTGGTTTAAACAACAGATACCATGGAAGATTAAGAAAATGCTTCGAAAAGATTTTATTAAATATTCTGCCGATTTTAATCAATTGGCGTTTAGAACGGTAATTATTATTAGAATGCATCGAATGTTGGCCGAAGAAGCTGATTTATTGAAGCATAATTAATTAAAATTATTGTCGATGTCAGCAAATGTTATTCACCCTTTTTTTACTGTCGTTATTCCTACTTATAATCGAGGTGGGCTTGTGATGAATACGTTGTTGTCTGTTTTTAATCAGACATTCGAGAATTTTGAATTATTGCTGGTGGATGATGGAAGTACTGATGATACAGAATTTGTTGTCTCCAATATTGTGGATTCTCGGTTTAAATATTTCAAGAAAAAAAATCAAGAACGTGGTGCCGCTAGAAATTTTGGTGTGCTTCAAGCAAAAGGGAAATATATTACTTTTTGTGATTCTGATGATTTGTTGTATCCCGATTACTTAAAAAACGCCTACGAAACCATTTCAAATAGTAATAGCGAAATTCCTTGGATGCATTTGGCTTACGAAATTAAACGTAGTCATTTGTCTTCTATTAAAATGTCTATTAATCCAAGCGATTATATTGTAACTCTTGCAAAAGGAAATCCATTAAGTTGTATGGGCGTGTTTGTGTTAAGAACCGTTATTCTAAATAATCTTTTTAATGAGGATCGTAACTTGTCAGGTAGTGAGGATTGGGAATTGTGGGTTAGGTTAGCTTCTCAATACCCTATAGTTATCGATAAAAGAATTTCAGCGTGCCTTATTATGCACGATGGACGAAGCGTTTTAACTGGTGATGAGTTGAAACTTCAGTTGCGAAAGTTTTTGTCGATTGGCTATGCGTTTGATGAAAAAAATGTGCAGCAAGTTTTTTCTGATCACAAAAAAATGATGGAGGCTTATTTTGATACCTATATTTCGTTACATTTAGTTCTTGATAAACAAAATATTAAAGCATTTAAATACCTAGCAAAGGCATTTTTAAATTATCCTTTATGTGTTTTCGAAAGAAGATTCCTTGCAATAATTAAACATTGGTTTATCAATGTTTTAAATTTGAATTAATATTTTATCAGTTTGATTAATTTACTCTTGTCTTTGTATCTTACCTCTAGCATGTAAATCCCCGACGACAGAGTTCTTAAATTTACGGGGAATGAATTGTATCCTTTTGCAACATCAGCTTCTGTTGGCTCTAAAACTGTTTCCCCTAGTAAATTTACTATTTTCATGTATAAACTTCCTTTTATTGGAATATTTACATTTATATTTAGCTCATCTTTAAATGGGTTGGGGTAAGCGTTGAATACTTCAAAGTCAGTACTGGATGTAATGCATTCTAGGTTGTTACTTGTGTTGTCGTCAATAGTTCCATTTACATCTTTTATTTCCATGCATAAATAACCTGGTGATTCGTTGTTGCTAACTTCAAATCTTGATCTAAATACAATGGTTTTAATTTGACCGCTTACCAATGTGTCATTATTGAAGTATTCATTTATTTGTGATTTTTCAGCTAATTGAGCATCTATCGAGAAGTTACTTATCGTTTGGTTTCCATTGTTTTTTAATCGCGCACTTAATTCCCAAAAATCTAATTTTTTTGTGAAGTTTATGTTTTCAATGCTTAAGTCGGTATAGGGAATTAATACAACAATATTCTTGAAGCTACTGTCAATACATCCTTTGTTGGTTGTTGCAATTAAATGTATTACAAATATGCCGGTGTCATTAAAGATATGGCTAATGTTTGATCCCGATTGTGTAGCACTGCCATCTCCGAAATTCCATTGGTATTGGTCATCTCCATTTATAAGGTTCATTGATGCGTTTAATGGCGGAGCTCCAAAATATGGCGTAGGAGTGAAAGTTACTTTTGGCAGAGGATTAAATTGCGCATAGGATGAGGTAGAATCTTTGCAGCCATAATTGGTAGTGATTACTAATTTTACAGGAAATGAATCGGCTACCGGTAGGTTTAATGTAGGATTCTGAATCGATGATATTCCGTAACTACCTAACGTCCATTTGTAATTTGTAATATTTCCCGTTGCTACAGTGCTCATGTCGTTTAGCTGAAGATCTTTATTGACGCACGCTGAACCTGTTTGGAAAATCGCTTTTGGTAGATGATGTACAAATACAGTATCGCTTAATTTAGTTGAACACGAGTTGCCTATGTTGGTTACGGTTAAATCAATGTTGTAGATTCCCGGATCGTTATAGATATGTTGCGGACTCGGATTTGATGAATAACTAGAGTCTCCTAAATTCCATAAATATCCAACGTTTGTAGAACTTCCTACTATAGGTAGGTATTGAAAGGTAGTTGGAGTGTTAAAACAATTATCGTTAGCTTGAATATTGAATTGTGGCGATTGATTTATAATTATGTATTTTGTTAAACTGTCTTTACATCCATAGTTACTTGTTACAATTAGTGTTACTGGATAGGCAAATGCACTGTTGTAAATATATGTCGGCGATTTTAATATGCTATTACCTCCCGTTGTGCCAAAGTCCCAATACCATGAAGTTGGAATGCCTAATATGCAGGTCGAACTATCGTTAAATTGTATTGCTGTTCCAGTGCATGCTTTGCTATTACTGAAATGAACATCTGGTAATCCGTAAATGGTGGTATTGGTTGATGTAGAATCAAAACAACCTTCTTTGCTTATAACCGTTAATGTAACTGTGTAATTTCCTATGGCCGAATAGGTATGTGTTGCATTCACTGCACTTGAACTGTCTCCATCTCCAAAATTCCATTTCCAATTTTGTATGTTCGATCCTATTACTGGTGTTGAGGTGTCGGTAAATATGCTTACTTCATGTAAACATACATTTCCAATTGTAAAATGCGCTGTTGGGCTATCAATTACGTATACAGATTTTTCAATGGTCGAATCACAATATGTAGGCGATACAACAGTTAATGTAACCGTATAAATTCCAGGTGTTGCGTATGAATGTATCGGATTTGTATTCGTTGAGTCGTGCGCCCCGTCGCCAAAGCTCCAAAATCTTTTAATGATAGTATCTCCTATGCTTGGAGTGGAGTTGTCAATAAATTGGATGTTGTTTAATACACATGCAGTGTCTCTACTCTGACTAAATGCGGGTGTAGGAACATTCCCAATTTTAATTTGATTTGTAATTGTATCGCTACATCCGTTTCCTGCTAATTCAATTAATTCAACAGTGTAGTTTCCTGCCAATGCTGAATATTGATGTGTTGGTGAGTTTACGGTTGAGTTGCTATTATCTCCGAAATTCCAATTTGATAATGTTGCACCATTAAATGTGCTATTGTTTTGAAATAATGATGTTTCACCGATGCATGTATTGAATGTTGAAAAAGAGGCAACTGGTTTCTCTATAATGTCTATTTGCTGAGTTAAGGTATCAATACAGCCATTCGCTGTTACAATAAGAGTAATGTCGTAAGTGCCGAAATTATAGTAAGCGTGATGAGGCGTTTCAATCGTTGAAGTGGTTGAGTCTCCAAATATCCACAAGTAGTTTGAAATAGTAGATTGATTGGCAAGTGATGAGTTTAGTAGCGCGATTTCTTTTTCTTCACATTGATTGTTGGTGAAAGAAAATTGTGATGTTGGTAATGGCGCAATATTGATTGTTTGTGTTGTGCTTTTGCTGCATCCCGCAGAAGTAGTTAGATCTAAAGTTACATCAAAATTTCCTGCTGTAGGAAATGAATAATAAACAGTATCTCCTGAGTTGGTTCCCCCTGAACTAAAGGTCCAGTTTTCTTGTGTGTAGTTACTTTGGTTAAATGGAGAACTATTTATAAAGGTTACTTGAGCGTTTTCACATGCTCCTGAATAACTAATGGTTGGATTGGGTAATGGACTAATGTAAATACTGTCGGATGTAGTGCTGAATAAACCCGAAATGCTATCTCTTACTGTTAAAGAAATAGAATGGAATCCTGTAGTGTTAAATGTGGCTGTGGTGTTTTGGTTTGTGTCAGTGTATGAGTTGTCTGTTGTAAGTTCATTGAATTTAAATTTAACTAAATCTCCTGAATTGTAATTTGAAGATAGTCCAAAAATCGAAGATCCTATTTTGTTTATTGAGTTGTTGTAAAATCCTCCTGAAATTATTCCCATATCACCTAAATTGGTGATTACAGGACTTAGATTATTAATGTGCCTTCCGAAATTATATTCGTACATCGTTTCTCCTCCAAACGATTGCCCCATCAAAATATAATTATCCCCATCATTAAAAAGGTCTAATCTTCTGTATGAACTATTCGTGGTTACATTGAGTGGAGTAATAGCGACTGGTGTTGACGTTACAGTTGTTCCAAAGTCAATTTGAACAAATGGATAACCTGCAGCATATCCTACAATGGCATAAATTTCATTACAGTCAATGGTAAGTACAGTTGAAATTGGAAAGGCATTCGGAACGGTAATCGTATACCCATTAGGGTTATTATTGCTTAGGCTATTTCCAAATGCGATCACAGCAATGTTGGCCCCTGAATAATTACTAACAATTGCATAAAATTGATCCCCTATTTTTTCTGCCGACATGTAATAAGGGGTGTTGAATAGTGAAGTCGGTAAATTCAAAATAGTTGGCGTTGGTGAATTCATTAAACTGCTTCCAAAGTCTATCCTAATAATTTGATTTCCGAAAGTGTTCGTTAAACCATACCAATTTCCATTGTCAAATAAAATTCTAAAATCCACACAGTTCGCTAAAATACCAAGGTTGCCAATGGTGGTGGTGATTGGAATATTGTTTATCGAATTCCCAAATTCATACCTCGTTAGAATTCCTGATGTATTAATGGAAAATGCATAATAATTCCCGTTTTCAATTGAAAAGTCTATCCCTAATCCCGATCCTAGCCCCGAAGGGTTATTCAAAATCAAACTGCCAGTCGGGTTAGTCCGGAGGTCTGAAGCATTGAAGTCCCATTCAGATGTCAAATTGTTACCGGTTGATACACCCGTAAATTGAATAGCACTTCCTGCACATG
This sequence comes from uncultured Bacteroidota bacterium, assembly GCA_903881665.1. GTDB lineage: Bacteria > Bacteroidota > Bacteroidia > AKYH767-A > OLB10 > CAINEC01. Next base: position 6,787 of record CAIRUC010000094.1, read on the forward strand.
CCGAATCAGGGAAAAGAGCAATGGCCGTAGGGCACTGTGCCTTAGCTTGAATAATTGTTAGTAATAGTACCACTAAAAAGAGAATGCTTTTTTTCATTTTACTTAGCTTTGGGTAAACACAAATGTAATTATCTATTTATGCTTGAGAAGAATGTTTCTATGATTATTGCAACCAATAATCAACACAAACTGAACGAAATACGTAAAATGTTACCCCTTAGTTTCACTCTTGAAACATTAAAAGAGGCTGGAGTGAACTTTGAACTTCCTGAAACATCTGGCAGCATCGAGGGGAATGCGCTTCAAAAAGCCCGAACGGTGTATCTCGAAACAGGCAAAACTACTTTAGCCGACGATAGTGGTCTTTTGGTTGAAGCGCTTGGCAATCAACCTGGTGTAGATAGTGCTATTTATGCAGGTTTGCCACGCAGTGATCAAAAAAATGTTGATAAGTTATTGGCAGAACTGGATGGTGCCGATAATCGTAAAGCGTCTTTTGTTACCGTTTTGGCGTTAATAATGGATGGGCAAGAGTTTCTGTTTGAAGGTAGGGTGAATGGTCAAATTACTGAGGGTTTGTCGGGTAATGGTGGGTTCGGTTATGATCCTGTCTTTATGCCCGATGGGTACGATTGCACCTTCGCCGTGATGTCGGATGATGAAAAAAATGCCATTTCTCACCGAGCAAATGCTGTGGCTAAATTGAAAGAGTTTTTCGATAAACAGTAAACTTTTTATAGCGAATTCAAGTGTTTTTGCGTCTTTCTGCATTTTACTCACATCGCCTGCTCATAAATCTTTGAAATCAGCTTAATTCACAGAGGAGATTTTGTAAATTTGCATCAATGGAAAAAATTCGCATCGGGGTAGTCTTCGGCGGTACCTCCCGTGAAAGAGAGGTGTCGTTTGCCGGAGGAAGAACAGTATACGATAATCTGAATAAGTCAATATTTGAGCCTATTCCCCTCTTTGTGGATAGCTTCGGTAACTTAATTTTGTTATCTTGGGAATACGTTTATAAGGGAAGTATTAGGGATTTTTATCCTCCTTCAGAGGCTATTCCTCCTTCTTCTAACGAATTTCAAGTCTATGCCGAGAGTTTAGGCGATCTCGATAAGGCTGAACAACTTAAGCTCATTCATAAAATCGGAACAAAAGTCGATCCTTCTGCTTTGCCTGGATTGGTCGATTTCGCTTTTTTGTGCTTGCATGGTGCCGATGGTGAAGATGGTCGTTTACAAGGTATGCTTGAGTATTTCCGTATTCCCTACAGTGGCTCCGGAATTTTGTCGTCAGCTATCGGCATGAATAAAGCGGTTCAGAAAGAGTTTATGAAGCACGCCGGTTTCGATATTCCTGCTTATGCTAATATTTCTCGCTCCGAATGGCTGAGCCCTTCTGCTGATCGAGCCCTGATTTATCGTCGTGTCATTGATATGGTGGGTGTTCCTTGTGTGGTGAAAGCTGCAAACCAAGGATCGTCAATTGGGATTAGCATTTTGCAAAACAATGGCCTCGAACATTTTATTAATGCTGTTAACAAGGCTTTTTTTATTCGTGTTATTAATAAACCTGAATGGGATAATTTTTCTTTTGAAAAAAGAGTTGATTATGTGCGTGAGCTTTGTGATATTAGAGAAGGTGTTGGAATGCCGCTCATGATTGGAGGTCGAACATTCTATCACCCTGAAGAATTGCTTTCGGTGATGATGGATTTGTTTTCCGAGTCAGAATCTTCACTCATCTTAATGGCTTCCGATGCCGAAAGTGAAGTAGTGGTGGAGTCGTTTATTGATGGTAAAGAGTTTTCTTGTATTGTGGTGGAAGATGAAAATGGGAATCCTCTCGCTTTGCCTCCAACAGAGATTAGAAAGGGTAAAGAATTATTCGATTACAGATCTAAATATTTACCGGGATTGTCGCGTAAAATTACGCCGATTCAATTGCCGGATGATGATATCAATTTTATTCGCGAGCAGTGCGAGAAACTTTATTCTTCGTTGAAGTTTAATGTTTATGCGCGTATCGACGGATTTATCACTGCCGAAGGAAAGGTATTCTTGAATGACCCGAATACTACGTCGGGTATGATGCCAAGCTCTTTCTTCTTCCATCAAGCAGCTGAAATCGGATTGAATCCTTCTCAGTTTATTACGTATATCATTCACGCTTCCTTGAGAAATCGTTTGAATGATATTAAAATCTATAACAAACTTCCGCTTTTAATTCGTCAACTGGATAAGTTGATTGATGCGGGACAAAAATCGAAAAATTCTCGTATACGCGCAGCCGTTATACTCGGGGGATATTCTTCCGAGCGTCATATATCGGTTGAAAGCGGAAGAAATATTTACGAGAAGCTAGCTTCGAGTGAAAAGTATGATCCGTTCCCTGTGTTTTTAACAGGCTCATCCGACGATCATCAGATGTATACCTTGCCGGTAAATGCACTCTTGAAAGATAATGCCGACGATATCAAAGAGAAAATCGAGCATTATTCTATTCATCCTGTTATCAACGATATCATTCGTAAAGCAGATAAAATTACTGAGCGATTTTCATCTGCTTCCAGCTTAGGGAAACCTAAGAAGTTAACGTATGCAAACCTAGCCGAGATGGCTGATGTAGTGTTTATCGCTTTGCACGGTCGTCCGGGCGAAGATGGTTCTGTTCAGCGAGAATTAAATCGCCTCGGAATTCCTTATAATGGTTCAGGTCCCGATTCTTCTAAAGTAACGATCGATAAGTACCATACAAACGAAATTCTACGTAAGCATGGATTCTTTGTTGCCGATCATCAGATGGTGTTCGAAGATGATTACTTGTTAGATAGAGATGGATTTTTTAATGCGATTCAAGAGTGTTTCCCTTTTCCTTTTATCGCAAAACCCGTCGATGACGGTTGTAGCTCGGCGGTGAAAATTATTCGTAATGCCGATGAGTTGGAGGCCTATGTTACATTGACTTTTCGAATAGGAGTGGAGATGGATGAACATGCTTTGTCTATTCTTAAAATTAAAGAAAAAGAAGAGTTTCCTAGAAAAAAATCTATTCTTCTCGAAACTTTAATAACAGCTAATAATGCCCCCGGATTCCTCGAAATTACGGGCGGAATGTTAACGTCTTTCAACGAGAAAGGGCAGCTTAATTATGAGGTGTTTGAAGCTTCTGAAGCATTGTCAGAGGGAGATGTATTGTCGTTGGAAGAAAAATTTCTTGCGGGTCAAGGGCAAAATATTACGCCTGCTCGCTATGCCAAAAAGCCAATTGAAAATCAAAAAATTTCTGATCACGTAAAAGTGGAATTAGGTAAAGCAGCGCAATTGTTGAAAATTGAAGGGTATGCGCGAATTGATGCGTTTGTTAGGATTTACTCTCCTGAAAAAGTGGAGGTGATATTCATTGAGGTGAATTCACTTCCTGGAATGACTCCTGCAACGTGTATATTCCATCAAGCTGCCATAGCTCAATATAAACCTTACGAATTTATTGATCGCATCCTCGATTTCGGAATGCGCCGTGTTAAGAATCATCCTGCCGGATTAGCTAATTAATATTATGAGTAATGTAACCGATTTTATTCGTTCTAAAGTTTTTGCCGTGCAAGCTGGCTTGGCCATTATTGTGCTAATTTTTTTGCTGTTTATTACTTACAATTGGCTAGGCTCTTTTACTAATCATGGTGAAACGGTTACTGTGCCGAATCTCAAGGACATGAAGTTTAAAGATTTAAAAGCTTTCCTTGAGTCGAAGTCCTTGAACGTGGAAGTTTCAGATTCGTCTGTATTCATTCTTGATAAAGCTCCAGGCTTAGTAATTGAACAAGATCCTGCCCCAAATGAATTGGTGAAAGAAGGCCGTACCATCTACGTGACAATCACTCGTACCGTGGCTCCTCAGGTGAAAATTCCGAATTTGGTCGATGTTTCGCAACGTCAGGCGGAGGCGATTTTGAACTCGTATGGATTAAAAGTCGGACATTTAATCTATAAACCCGACCTTGCTAAAGATGCTGTTCTAGGTTTCATGTATAACGGACGAACGTTGAATGCCGGTGATGAATTGGCTAAGGGTTCTTCTATTGATTTAGTGCTGGGCGATGGTGTTGGTAGTACCGATGTGGCAGTACCTCAGTTGGTAAATCTAACCCTCGAAGAAGCTACATTTGTATTGCAAGGATCTGCACTTAATATTGGTGAGTTAGTATTCGATGGTCCCGTAAAGGATTCTATGGCTGCGATAATTTATCAACAAGAACCTGAACCAGGCGATTCTTCTTTCCTTAAACAAGGAGAGTCGCTTAAACTCTATTTAAGAAACAAATAATATCGATTTCCGCTCATGAAATATATTCTAAAACCGGTTTTGTTGTCTGCTGCTTGTCTGTTTTTTGCCGTGAGTAATTTGTTTGCTCAAAGTGAACAGCTGTTTCCACTGACGAATAATCCTGTAATAAAAAAATACTTATTGTCGAACCCGGCACCTGCATTAAGAAATGCTTCTTTCACTAATCTCGATCTTCCTTTTGTTGATGATTTCTCCTCTACAAAAGTGTATCCCGATGCAAATAAATGGAGCGATAATTACGTCTATGTAAACGATCAATATGCTCGTAATCCTATCACCATCGGTGTTGCTACTTTCGACGGACTCGATGCTAACGGTAACGCATATACGAACAGTAATGCAGCATCGCAAGGCGGATGTGATACTTTAACTTCTCATCCAATTAATTTGCTGACGAAGCCTGTCGGCGGAGGTAATTACGTGCTGGCAGATATGATTACATTAAGTTTTTACTATGAAAAAAAAGGTTGGGGTGATGCTCCTGAAGCGAATGATTCTTTAATACTCGATTTCTATAATCCTACAACGTTAAAATGGTCTCGTCAATGGAATGTATTGGGTGGAGTAAGTAGCGGACAGGATTCTGTTTTTAATGAGGTTAATTTTCATTTTTCGGATAGTACCTTTCTGCAAGATGGATTTCGCTTTCGCTTTAGAACGTATGGCTCTAATACAGGTGATCTCGATATTTGGCACCTCGATTATGTAAGATTATATGCTGCCTATAATAGCTCTTCGGGAATGATGGATACAGTGTTGCACGATGTAGCATTTACTCGTCCAGGAATTTCTTTACTCGACGGATTTACTTCTATCCCATGGGATCATTTTACTTCTCTTTCGGCAACAGCTCAACAAGCTATCATTAGTGATTCATCAACGGTTTATTATCGTGTAAATGATAATGCTGCCGCTGATGTCGGATTCAATAATCGTATTTATGATTATGCAGGTTCATTGGTAAGTTCTTTCGGATTGACAAATGGAAATATCTTCCCCGCACGTCCGAATAATCAGAATTTAACATACACTTTCCCTTTAACTTCTATCTACCCGAATTCACCTTCGTATACAATTGATAGCACTACTTTCCTTGTGAAAAATTATTTTTCGAATGCGAATTCCTTCTTGGGATTAACATCGAATGATACTATCCGCTACACGCAAGAATTTTATAATTACTATAGCTATGACGATGGTAGTGCCGAAGTAGCTTACGACTTAGTAAGTGCTCCTAACGGTAAGTTAGCAATGCGCTTCGATATCATCAAGCCTGATACATTACGCGCTGTTCGTTTTTATTTCGCGCAGATGGGTGCTTCTGTAGCTACAAAATTATTTACAATAAAAATTTGGAGTAGCTTAAGTCCTGAGGCATTGATTTATCAAGAGACAAACCAACGTCCTTCTTACATCGATGAAGTGAATGGTTATAGTACCTATGTACTCGATCAAATAGTTCCTGTAAGTGGAACGATTTACGTGGGATTCCAGCAAGTAGCGGGCGATGGTTTACATCTAGGCTTCGATAAAAATACAGCATCAAACAGTAAAATGTTTTACAATGTAACCGGTACATGGAATGGAGTAGGAGTAGCTACCGGTTCTTTCATGATTCGTCCGGTGATGGGTGATACGAATTTGTTTGTGGGGCTTTCGCATAACGAAGCCGACTTCCAATTCGCCGTTTATCCGAATCCTGCTACCGGATTAATGAAAGTAAAAGTGGCCGAGCCTTCTAAAGTTTCTGCAATGGAAGTTTATTCTTGTGAAGGAAATGTAGTGAAGAATTTGAAAGGATTTAATGATGTTATAGCTGTTGATGATTTATCTAATGGCATTTATCTATTGCGAATGGTGCTCACTAACGGTAACGTAGTGCAGAAAAAGTTTATAGTAGCTCACTAATAATTAAGAGGGAAAAGTGGTGATTGATGAAAATAAGTTTGCTTCTTTAGACAGCATTGATGATTCGGAATTAGGTTCGCCGGATGCAGATCAGGATGAACTCTTTGAACATTTAAAGATTATAGTCGATAAGAATCAAGGACCGCTTCGTATCGATAAATTTTTAAATAATAGGGTCCAAAATACCTCACGTAATAAAATTCAGCAGGCTGCCGATGACGGATCTATTCTCGTAAATGGTGTTGCCGTTAAGTCGAATTATAAGGTGAAGCCCGACGATGTTATCTCTATCGTTTTGGCACATCCTCCTCGTGAAATTGAACTTTATCCCGATGATATTCCGCTGGATATTGTTTTTGAAGATGAATACCTCATCGTTATCAATAAACCTCCGGGATTAGTAGTGCATCCTGCTTATGGGCATTATCGTGGGACATTAGTGAATGCTATTATTCATCACATGTATCCGCATTTAGGCGATAAGCCTATTGCCAGCGATTCTATCCGTCCGGGATTAGTGCATCGTATCGATAAAAATACTTCCGGATTGATTGTCCTTGCTAAAACTGAACAAGCAATGACGGGATTAGCAAAACAGTTTTTCGATCGTACCATCAAACGTAAATATTTAGCCTTAGTATGGGGCGATTTTAATGTAGAAGGCGGAAAGATCTCCGGAAATGTAGGGCGCAGCCTAAGCGACAGAAAAGTAATGGAAGTTTTCCCCAATGGTGACTTCGGAAAGCATGCGGTAACGCACTATAAAGTGATTGAGAATTTAGGATATGTATCGTTGGTAGAATGTAAGCTGGAAACCGGACGAACGCACCAAATTCGTGTGCACATGAAATACATCGGACATCCACTTTTTAGTGATGAAACCTACGGAGGAAATAAAATCCTGAAAGGAACGGTGTACTCGAAATACCGTCAGTATGTAGAAAACTGTTTTGCTATAATGCCACGACAAGCATTACATGCAAAATCACTAGGCTTTACACATCCGATTACCAAAGAAGAACTCTTCTTCGAATGTGAATTGCCTGCCGATTTCACTGCGGTAGTCGACAAGTGGAGGAACTACATCAGCAACCGCACCGCATTCGATAATCAAAACCAAGAATAGTTGGTTTTTGATTAGTAAGCACAACGCTCCCTTAACAAGAATTCGCAATCTCAACTTGGGGTACAGTAGTTCCCTCCCCTTAATAAAATTACAAAAAATCTACGAGATAGTCGGGAGATAAACGCTTACAAACGGTTAAGTGATTAGCAATTTCCTTTTTAAGTGAATAGTATATACATTTGATAAATATTGGTCAATTAAGGCTATACTTTATGAAGGCGATTAGAAGCTTGTTGGTTTTTGTTTTGTTGTTGATGGCAGGTGGAGCTAATGCCCAATTCACTGACCGTTTTTGGGCATTTGGAGATAGTGCCGCAATAAATTTCAAAAATTTAAATAATCCTGTTCCTGACTCAAGCGTTTTCCGAGTTAGAGGTACTTGCGTAAGTATTTGCGATAGTCTTGGAAATCTTTTGTTTTATGGTGGCACTCCCAATCAAACAATTTTTAGACCTACTGGTCCACCTTTTACTTATGACTGGGGGTTTTTAATAAATAAAAATCATAATATTATAACAAATGGCGATAGTTTAAAGGGGTTAGAATGGTTTAACGAAATGACCATTGTTCCAAATCCCGCAAATATTAATCAATTTTATATATTTACGGCTGGTGTAACGCCAATTAACCAAGGGTTTTATTATAGCTTGGTTGACATGAGTTTAAATAATGGAGCCGGTTATGTGTTGCAGAAAAATGTGCAACTGCATACTTTTCAAACAAATGATTGTGTTACCGCTATTAAGCATGGCAATGGTAGAGATTGGTGGATATTAATTCGTGAATGGAGCTACACGCAATCATTAAATTCGTATTATTTATATTTAATATCACCTAGTGGTATTACTCTTTCAAGTCATCAGAATATTGGTAAATCATATATTGGGGGCGGGGGTGTAAGTATAGAATTTACTAAGCAAGGAGATATGTTTTATGAATGTGTGGGTAGTGGTTTATTAGAGCGCTTTGATTTTGATCGCTGCACTGGCGTTATATCTAATGATACAATTTTAGCTCCTATAGCTACCACTTGGGGCCGAATATATTGGGGGTTGGCGTTGTCACCTGATGATTCAAAACTATATGTTACTACTATGCTTGCTGGTTCAAGTAGTGATACCTCCTATTTTGTACAATATGATTTAAATGCAAGCAATTTTTTGGCGAGTGCAGATACCTTACTCGCCTTGCCCAAAGACGATAGGATAGGCCATGTTAAATTGGGTCCTGATAGCAAGATTTATTTAAGTTGCATTGCTAATTCACTTGATTGTGGGTTTGATTACTTGTATTGTGATACAACATGGAATAACATTAATGAAAATTTGTCAGTTGTTAATTATCCCGATAGCTTAGGAGCTGCTTGTGATTTTCAACCATTCAGTTTTTATTTAGGAGGGCATCGTTCTTATTATGGCCTACCTAACAATCCTAATTACGAACTAGGTCCCTTACGAGGCAGCACATGTGATTCGCTAACGGTTGGCATTATGGATTCAAAATCGGAGTTAAATGCATTGGCCATCTATTATGATAAAGATTGGGGTATAGCATTTATAAATGCAAAAAAATTAAAAGGGGTAAATTTTCAATTTGAGTTGTATTCAATAAATGGTGAATTAATTAAACAAGAGTCTGGCAAGCTTAATTCTGAATATTACACCAAAAACTTAGAAATGTTAAACTATACCACAGGTGTTTATATAGTTCGGTTAGTAACGGATAAAGAAGTATTAACCGGCAAGTTTGTGAAGAGATAAAAATACTCAATGTTGATTGACGTTCGTTTGAGTTTTTTTGTCAGAAAATTAAAGAAAGGTAGTTGCAGGTTCGAAGTTCGAGGTTCGTGGTTTGTCCCAGCCTGAAATAGGTTGACAGAATTAGTTTTAAATGATAACTCTGACTTTATTATTTGGGTTGACATTTGGAACCCGGTTAAGCATTGGATGGGTCCATTTGTAAATATTCATTATTGGCCTTTCGTTCAAAGGTA
>CAIRUC010000095.1 GCA_903881665.1 uncultured Bacteroidota bacterium
CCAGTATCGGCAGATAATTGCACAGGAGCAGTTGTAACGAACAACGCCCCGAGCATCTATAACTTAGGCACAACAACAGTAACATGGACTATCACCGATGGATCAGGTAATACAGCAACAGCTACGCAAGTAGTAACGGTAGTAGATAACCAAAATCCAGTTATAAGTAATATGCCAGTTAGTTTTGTTGCGAACAGAACGTGTGCAGGCTCAGTATCATGGACTGCTCCAACAGCCTCCGATAATTGTACAATCTCAAGTTTTGTTAGTAATTATAATCCTGGAGATAATTTCCCTGTTGGTACAACATTAGTAACGTATACCGCAATTGATGGTTCTGGTAATTCTGTTTCTGGTAATTTTAGTGTAACAATAATTTCTTTTACAGCTTCTGCGTCAACAATAGATGCAACATGTAATGGAGCATTAAATGGATCAATTACATTAACCACATTAAATACGCAAGGAGCCATAACTTATTTATGGAGCACAGGATATAACGGAGCTGCATTAAGTGGAGTAGGTGCTGGAACATATTCGGTAACTATTACGAATGGAAGTTGTGCAGTATTAACATCAGGCACAATCAATCAACCTGATGAATTAATATTGTCTACTACATCAACAAATGTTTCTTGTTATGCAGGTGCAAATGGAATTGCTACTGTTATTTCGACTGGAGGAAATTCAGGTAATCAGATTTTATGGAGTACCGGAGCAACATTAGCAACAGTTTCAGCACTTAACACAGGTACATATTCAGTAACAGTTACTGATGCGAAAGGTTGTAGCGCTAATGCATTAGTTACGATTTCTCAACCACAACAAATTATAGTTACTGCCACTCAAGGAATAATGATTAGTTGCATTGCCCCTACAACAACAGTTATAGTTGCAGCAACAGGGGGTACTGGATCATATATCGGTACAGGAGTATTTACTGTTGCTAGTGGAACTTATAATTACATTGTATCAGACGCGAATGGATGTTCAGGATCAATAACAAAAGTTGTATCGGGATCTAGCGCAATGCCAACACCAATAATAACTGGAACATTTAATAAATGTAATGCTTATGCAGGTGCTACTATTTTTTCAGTAGATGCTGTAACGGATGGCTCAACTGCTACGCAGTATTTATGGTCTGTTCCTGCAGGTATGATTATTACAAATGGACAAGGTACATTAGCGATAACAGTAACGTATACGTCTGTTGCAATAAATAATACAATATCAGGAAAAGTGGAATGTATGGCGTATTCAGTTTGTGGATCTGCAACAGGTTCAGCTAATATATCATATTCAACTATTGTTCCTGTAACGCCTGGTTCAATATCTGGACCTGATAAAGCTTGTATAGGAGATATTTCAACATATTCAGTATCTCAAGTATTTCGCGCATCATCATATGTTTGGACATTACCAACAGGTGCTACTATATTGAGCGGAGCAGGAACAAATATCATTACAGTTGAATATATCGCTGGATGGAATGGCGGATCAATTACAGTAGCTGCTACTAATGCATGCGGAGCAAGTTCATTAAGAACAAGAATAGTTACGCTTAATATATTGCCGGCAACTACAGTTATAAACGGATCTGTTGATGGACTTTGCAATGCGACCAATGTAATGTATTCAGCGAATCCAGTTGTTGGAGCTACATCATATAATTGGACACTTCCTACAGGCGCTACGTTTGTTGGAGCTTCAAATGGATTTTCTATAAATGTTAACTTCGGATCATTATTTACAACTGGATCTATAGTAGTAAAAGCAGTAAATGCATGTGGCGAAGGAGCTGCGAGAAGCGTATCGTTAAAAGCAGTTCCGAAAATTCCTGATGTGATAAGTGGTCCTACAACTGTTTGTGCGGGAAGCAGTCAGCAATATGCAATTGCTACTGTAACGGGTGCTTCAGTATATACTTGGACGGTACCTACCGCTGCGACTATTGATGCGGGTCAAAACACAAAGATTATTTCAATGACGCATAGTACAGTAGTATCTCCAAATGGAATTGTTACTGTGAAAGCTTCTAATAGTTGCGGGGTCTCAGCAATAAGAGTATTGTCAGTAACAACTACTTCTTGTATCAGAGAAAACCAAACAGCATTAAATTTACTTGCATATCCAAACCCTGTAAAAGATGACGTTAACATTCAATTCAGTTCAGCCAAAGAAAATGAGATCGCTACTATTGAAGTAATGGATAACATAGGAAGATTGGTTTATGCTGAACAAATGCCAACGCAAAAAGGAGCAAATGAAAAACGTATTGATTTGAGAAATTATAAGTCAGGTATTTATATTTTACAAGTAAGAACAAATCAAAGCATTGAAAAAGTAAAACTACTGATTGAGTAATCACATCATTTACATGAAGATGCTGAAGCAAAACGAGTAACAGTCTTCTTTGCCTATATATACCCTAAAACAAGAATGTATTTGGCTATTGCAACTGGGCTGATATCTAATATCAGCCCTTTTTTATTCGGTAATTTTGATCGCGAGAATTAACCAGCTAAAAATATTTAAGCCAAATTGCAATGGTAAAAAGCATTGTTTGTAGTAAATGCGTGACGATTCCTTAAAAAGACGAAAACCCTTGAATCGTAAAAATTAAATGCTAATGACCGTATTGAAATAGACGGTGTGGGGGTTGATCAATTTGCCTGGAGCAAATTTGAGCTATTCATATTCGAAATATAAACGGATAATTCAAAAAAGATAATCGCCCGATATTAAAGGAAAACCACTAAAAACCACTCAATTTTATCAAAAAACCTCAGAAAATCCCTCGAAAAGCCCCCTAATCCACATATTTAGACTATTTTTATCGATTCTAAAACTAACTCCTTATGAATAAAAAGGAAATTGAAGAACTGATAAAATTTGTATCGAAGGCGGGTGTGAGTGAAGTGAGCCTTGAAACTTCTGATATAAAAATCACCATTAAAAATGGTACAACACGTGTGGTTGAGCAAGTTGTTTCTGCGGCTCCCCTCGTTCAAGCAATGCCTCAGGTTGCACCAGCATTGGCTCCGGCACCTGCAGCACCTGTAAACGATGATTCGAAATACATCACAGTAAAAAGTCCAATGATTGGAACTTTCTACCGTGCTTCGACTCCTGAGAAGCCAAACTTCATTAACGTAGGTGATGAAATTAAGCCAGGTAAAGTGCTTTGCATTATTGAAGCAATGAAATTATTTAACGAGATTGAATCGGAAGTGTCAGGAAGAATTGTGAAGGTATTAATTGATAATTCTTCGCCGGTTGAGTACGATCAACCGTTGTTTTTAGTAGATCCGAGTTAATAGAAATGCATTGCGTTTAATTACGCAATATTATTAATTATTAAATCTCTATGTTTAAGAAAATTCTAATTGCCAACCGTGGTGAAATTGCATTACGCATTATTCGCACGTGTAAAGAAATGAATATTCGTACGGTAGCTGTTTATTCAACTGCCGACAAAGAAAGTTTGCATGTGCGTTTTGCTGATGAGGCCGTTTGTATCGGTCCTCCGCAAAGCCGTGATTCATACCTGAATATTCCTCGCATTATAGCAGCGGCAGAAATCACCAATGCAGATGCTATTCATCCAGGGTACGGATTTTTGTCGGAGAACTCTAAGTTTTCTGCAATTTGTCGCCAGCATGGTATTAAATTCATTGGAGCTACTCCCGAGCAAATTGATGCAATGGGCGATAAGGCGAGCGCTAAGGCAACAATGAAGGCTGCTGGTGTGCCAACTATTCCAGGCTCTGAAGGATTGTTAGGGAGTATTGAAGAAGCAAAGAAAGTAGCTTTGGAAATTGGTTATCCTGTAATCATTAAAGCAACTGCCGGAGGTGGTGGTAAAGGTATGCGTATCGTCTGGAGCGAAGATGAAATGGAAAAAGCACTAGAAACTGCAAAAACAGAAGCAGGTGCTGCCTTTGGTAATGATGGAATGTATATGGAGAAGTTTATCGAAGAACCTCGTCATATTGAAATTCAAGTTGCCGGCGATCAATATGGGAAAGCATGTCACTTGAGTGAGCGTGATTGCTCTATTCAACGTCGTCATCAAAAATTGGCGGAAGAAACTCCTTCTCCATTTATGACAGATAAACTTCGTCAGGAAATGGGTGATGCCGCAATCAAAGCAACATTAGCAAGTAATTACGAAGGTGTAGGTACTATCGAATTCCTTGTCGATAAGCATAGTAAATTCTTCTTCATGGAAATGAATACTCGTATTCAGGTTGAACATCCGGTTACTGAAGAGGTAATCAATTACGACCTAATTAAAGAGCAAATAAAAATTGCTGCAGGGGTTCCAATTAGCGGAAAGAATCACTTCCCAACCATGCACGCTATCGAATGCCGTATCAATGCCGAAGATCCTTACAATGATTTTCGTCCTTCACCAGGAAAAATCACAGTTTTGCATCAGCCCGGCGGACATGGTGTTCGTGTAGATTCACATATCTACGCAGGATATACAATCCCGCCTTATTACGATAGTATGATCGCAAAGTTGATTACGGTTGCTCAAACACGTGAAGAGGCAATACAAACGATGGAAAGAGCCTTGAGCGAATTCGTAATAGAAGGAGTGAAAACAACGATCCCATTCCATCAACAGCTAATGCAGGATGAAGATTTTAGAAAGGGAAATTATACCACGAAGTTTTTAGAAACTTTTAAATTGAAATAATAATAAAGCTCCGAAGCAATTCGGAGCTTTTCTTTTTTGCAGTTTATTTTTTCCTTTGTTCCCAATTGTTCAACCAATATTTAGTTCGCGTTAAGTAATAGTCGTCACTTAATACGCCGTAATCTAAATAGTAGAAGTTGCCAAATTTGTGTTTTTTAGCAGGTTCTATTTGTGTTCCTTCATGCCATTCGTTGAATGATGTAATTCCAATCCATTTTACATTTGCCGTGATAGCATCTTCAAACATGCGGTCATAGTACTTGCCATTTTCGCGGTCTTTGTTGTTACGTGTATTCCACGGACGAATGCGTTCGTCGTTGTATCCAGGGCCTACTGAAGGAATAAATATTTTGTGATGAGCATCAGCCCAACTTTGTAATGTTGTCCAGTTTTCAGGCGTTGATCCATACGTAAATCCTCTGCTCGCAAAATAGGTATAGCATCCATCGAATCCTGAATTATTAAAAAAGGCTTCATCTTCTTTCCAACACCATAATCCAATCATGTCAGAATTATATGATTTATTTCGTATGCTTTGCTTTCCGGTATCACTTAAAAAAATGGCCCATTCATTTGCAGGAATTACGTAGCTGTCGTAAATAAAGAAAAGTGGATGATGAGTTTCCTTGTTTCTATAAAATGCAGGATGATTGCCAAAATTTTCTACAATAAACCGAACGGCTTCGCAAGTGCTAAATACTGTTTTTCGCACACGCGGTTCAATTTGAAAACAAACTTTAATTCCGTGTCGAGATGCAGCATCGAGGAGGGGTACAACATTCTTGTAAGTGTAGTCATCAACCCCAAGCCATGTAACCGCAATAATCCCGATGCCAGCTTGCGCTACTTCTTGCATATGTTTTTCAATTGTTGAAGTATCGCCACTACTGTATTCTCCATTTGCAGGATAAAAATTTGCTCCTATGTCGCCCCGCCCTAGAAAGATTTTTTTTGTCGTGTCTTTGTCGTTCTGTGGAATAACGGGATGTGCCCAATGATAATTATGTTCATCGATTAAATTTGATCCATACCAATTGTAATAAAAACATACTGCATGATTATTTAATTTTTGAGATTGAGCAAGAAATGCCGAGCAAATTAGTAAGAACAATAGCGACAATTTTTTCATGCATTAAAAGTAGATAACTCCTTTAATATAAAAAAAGAGAAGGACAAAAATCCTGACCTTCTCTTAGCTCACCTACTATAATCCGCCCCTTATTTTAATACTATTTTTATTGTTTCTATATCTGAAATTAAGGTCTCTTCTATGAATTCTACTTTCCCTGTGTCTAAATTGTGAACACCGCCAACAATAGCAATTTCCCCTTTTTCGAGCATCTGTTCTAGAATATAACTTCTGTTAACAATTGATGAAACAGATCTCTTTACATTTAACGTTGTAACGTTTAAAACAAATTTGTTGTTTTTGGAATTACGTTGCGAATGTTCTGAGACTTCGTTTTCTTCATATACAGCAGGCTGAATCTTCGATAATAATTCGGTTAGATTCCCCATTTCAACATGATCACAAGCGCCTTTTATTGCGCCGCATTGAGTATGACCTAGTACAACAATTAATTTCGATCCCGCAACTTTGCAAGCAAATTCTAAGCTACCAATAATATCGGTGTTAACAACATTGCCCGCTATGCGAATTGAAAAGATATCCCCTAGTCCTTGATCAAAAATTAATTCGGCAGATGTTCTCGAGTCAATACAACTTAATATAACTGCGAAAGGCCATTGCCCTTCACGTGTTTCATTTGCCTGCGTTAGCAAATTACGATCAGCCATTAAATTATTTACGAAACGTAAGTTTCCTTCTTTTAATATTTCTAGTGCTCTCAGTGGAGTAATTGATGCTTGTGTTTCTGATGTATGTGCTTTCATAGTTATTTTATTTTGAGATTACATGCGATAATGCATTTTTTAGTTTGTATTCTGATTTAAATCCTGTAAGTGTAATGCTTATTTTCTTTTCGTCTGCAGTAGTTCCAATGAAGTCTCGTATGATTTTTAAAACATCATAGTCGATGTAGAATGTATCTGAGGCGTCAATCACAACTTTGCTGTCAACTGGCAAGTGATGTAAAGTTTGTTTAATGGCGGCTTTATTGAGGAAGGAAACTTCTTGCGCTAATTTAATCTTGATTATTTGCCCCTCATGATAGTCTTCTTTCTTAAAGAAATATGCCAATTTCAAATTTGCTCTTAAAAGGTAGAAAACAGAGATAATAAATCCGATAGCAACACCTTTTAGCAAGTCGGTAAATACTACAGCTATTACTGTTACAATGAAGGGGGTAAATTGGTATTTACCTCCTTTATACATAAGTTTGAAAACGCTAGGTCCAGCTAATTTGTATCCTGTTATTAAAAGAATGGCAGCTAAACATGCTAAGGGAATTTTATTTAAGATGAATGGAATCGTTAATACCGCAATAAGTAATAGTATTCCGTGTATGATGGTTGAAGCTTTTGTTTTTACACCTGCATTCGCATTCGCGGAGGTTCTTACGATTACTGATGTTATTGGTAAGCCTCCAATCAATCCGCTAATAATATTACCAATTCCTTGAGCGAATAGTTCTCTGTTCGTGTTGGTATGCCTCTTAAGTGGATCCATTTTATCTGCTGCTTCAATGCATAATAATGTTTCAATGCTAGCTACGATGGCAAGTGTTAAGGCAATTATCCAAACGCTAGGGTTGTTTATTCCAGAAATTTCAGGGAATGAAAACTGCGCCACGAATTCATTGAAATTTCTTGGTGTAGGCAATTTTACCAAATGGTCTTGCGATATAGCTAAAGTGGAACCTGTAAGCTTAAATACTTCATTAATTGTTATGCCTATAATAACAGCAATTAAGGCACCCGGAATAGCTTTTATCTTTTTCAAGAATTCAACTTTGGTAAATGCAATCATTATCAATAGTGAAACGGTTGTTATTATTATTGCACCTGGGTGTGAATAGTTGATTGCATTAAAGATGGTAGAGAAGGTATTGCTTCCAGATTTTTCAATGAAGAAAAAGTCTCCTTCATTGTCTATATCATATCCGATGGCATGCGGTAATTGTTTTAAAATAATAATAATACCGATAGCGGCCAACATTCCTTCGATTACATTACTTGGAATATAGTTTGATATGGTTCCTGCTTTTGCTACGCTTAAGATCAATTGTATTGCACCAGCTAATATTACAGCCAAAAGAAAAGTTTCATAACTTCCTAGACTAGTAATAGCGCTCAATACTATGGCAGTTAGTCCGGCTGCCGGCCCCGAAACACTCAACTGAGAGTTGCTTAAGAGGCCTATTACAATACCACCAACGATTCCGGAAATAATTCCTGCAAATAGAGGTGCCCCACTTGCAAGTGCTATACCCAAACACAGCGGTAACGCTACTAAGAAGACAACTAAGCCCGATTGAATATCGCTTATAAGTGTTGCTTTATTTAAATTTATGTTCATAGTTTATAATAGGAACATAATATCATTGGTCACTATGAATTAGTTCATAATAGCACAAGGAAACTTGTCCCTTAATTTGATGATTAGAAATTAGAAATCACTTAAATTAAAATGGAATAAAATTTATCCAGACGAAAAAACTGAATAAAAAATTATACTTCCGGAGGAATTTCTAATAGTTGTTTGTGGCATTCGCTAATATAAAAAGCGATGTCTGTAAAGCAATAGGATGAAGAATTTAAAGAAGGAAGGTCTAAAGATTGCGTGCTTGCAAAGTATATTAAATCATCTTTGTTTGTTTCTTTATCTTTGTTATCTTCAATTAGTGAGTCTTTAATAGCGGTTAATTCAGGAAAGCTAACATCACGAATAGTTTCAATAGCAGACATTGTCATATCTGACAAAATCAGCAATAAAAGTAAATATGAAATTATGTTACGCATCGTTGATTAATCGATTGCAAAAATAACAACGTAGAATCAATTTTGTTTTCAATCGCTGTCATTTTTATGTCACCGAAATCTTAATGTTAGGTTAACGTTTAGTTTTTCACACAAAAAAGTGTTGATGAATTGAAAAACAATATTTTAGAAATACTAGAGATGGTCAACAAAATCACATGTTTTAGTTTAAGTACCTTTGTCGTCCAAACATATACTTATGGAATTATCTATTAAAGACATTATTACTGTAACAATGATTTTGTTTGCGGTAATTGATATCATCGGTTCGCTTCCTGTAATTATTGAAACACGTAATCGTGTGGGGTTTATTCACGCCGAGAAAGCGACTTTCGCCTCTTTGTTAATTATGGTTCTTTTTTTGTTTCTTGGAGAAAGTATTTTGACGCTAATTGGTATCGATGTTTCTTCGTTCGCCATTGCAGGGTCGTTAGTTATTTTCTTCCTTGCTCTTGAAATGATTCTCGGAATAAGATTGTATCGCGATGAAATTCCTGAAACAGCTTCAATTGTGCCAATTGCCTTTCCTTTAATTGCCGGTACAGGAACTATGACGACTTTAATTTCGTTAAGAGCTCAATACGATACGAGCACAATCTTGGTGGGAATAGCTGTGAATATGATTGTGGTTTATCTAGTATTGAGAATGATTGAGCCGCTAGAAAAACTATTGGGTAAGGCAGGGATCAGTATAATTAGAAAAGTATTTGGTGTGGTCTTGATGGCTATCGCTGTGAAATTATTTAGAACAAATGCCGGTATATAATTATTTGCAACAGTAAGGATAGAAAATAATTATAGCAACAATTGTAGCCATTATTGCAAGAATTAAAACTGCTGCAGCTGCTATGTCTTTAATTTTTCCAGCTTCTTTGTTAAAATCGGGCGATACGATGTCAGTGAGTTTTTCTATCGACGTGTTGATGGCTTCTGCCGCAATTACTAATCCAATGCAGACAATTAAAATAGCCCATTCAATTTTTGTTGCTTTATAGTAAAAACCGGCGGTAATTACACTTAATCCAGCGATTAGATGGAGGTGTATATTCCCGCCTGTAATAATAAAGGCGTATATGCCGTTAAAGGCATAAGTAAAACTTTTAAGTAGTCGTCTTGTCATTTTTTTGGTGTTAACTTAAAAACATGGAAATAATTTTTAATCGATGATTTAACTTTATCGGACTAATAATAATATCGTACAGGTATATTGATTCTCTTTCATTGCTGAATAAAAATGTCAGTGACGCATTTGTAGATTTTTCAAAATTATACATTTATGGATCTATAAAAAAGGGCCTTATCATTGATAAAGCCCTCTCGTTTCTATTGGTTACGGTTGAATGACCAATGATGAAACATGAATTGATTTTTTGGTTTCTAATCGAATCATATATACACCCGGTGAGTAGTCTGATGCATCGAGAAATAATTTTTGTGCTCCAGCATTTAAATTTTTATCGGCAAGTCTCAGTATTTCTCTCCCGCCGACATCCATCAAAGTGCATTTTACATGACTGTTTTCTGTTAGCTCAAATGGAATGCATGTAATGCTACGTGCAGGATTTGGGAAAATCGATTTTGTAACAAGATCTTCTACTTCATTAATAGCAGTAATTCCATTTACATCAAAGAACCAATAGGCTGTTGGTGCTGGCATTGGACGACTAGCTACTTTTCCTGAAGTGGCCGTTGCTTCAATGTAATAATAAATTCTTGTTCCTGCCGGTTGAGCCGGAATGACTCCAGAAAATACATTCCCTGAAATATTAACCATTATCGAAGAAAAGTAGGGTTGAATGGTGTCAGTGCGATAATAAATAATTGCAGATTGAATTCCTGTTCGGTGTTGGATCCGCGCATTTACTGTGTAATCATTTGTTGTGTCACTTGTATTAGGCAAAGGCTGATGAACAATCAATAAAGGATTAGTAGCTCCTATTTCTTTCGTGATGCAGTGTAAAGCGCCTAATGCAGAAATACTTTGTGTTGAGGTAATGCCTACAACTTTATAACCAGGCAATGCTTCACGATAAATACGTAATGCAGTTGTATCTTGAGGAATGTTATAAGTAGGTACAATTATAGTTTTGTTTATGAAAGAAGAATTGGTGTACGTAAAATAATCACCTGTTGTATTTGGATAAAGACCATTGTCAGGCGGCATTGGTATTCTAATAACTTTATAGGGGGTTCCAAATGGTGAAGTGTAATTGTTTATGACAAATTGAAGATTGGCTTCAATTTGAGGCCCATCAGCAACCCCTTGTGGATATTCACCCATTAATATAGTTTCTTCATTAAGAAGTTTCATGTGCATGTCAATATGATGAATGGCATCATAAGGCAATGTTTGCATTTTTATATAGCGATTAATCCCCATGAATTTTGACATAATCGTATCAATATTGGCAATTGATAAAGTAGGGTTTTCATCGACTATTAAATTCGAACTAAATCCTGTCCCTAGCCCGTCAGTCATGAAGTTGCCACCCGTATGAATAAGATTCCATGGTGCTGTTGTTGTTTGGTAAAGTGGCGTTCCTAAATAATTAGAGATTGCAACAGGAACTAGATCATCTTGAGGTCGCGGCCGATTGTAAATCCAGTCGATAGTGATTAAGCTGTCAACATCATTGGTATAAGCACTCCACGGACCATAATCTCTACTCCATACACTGTTGAGAGATGCATTTAGAAAAACAACGTTAATTGTGTCAACGCCAGAGGCCGCTAAATAAGCTGTAAGGCTTGTAACATTATCTGGTGATGTGTAAACAATAATAACTTTAGTTTCTGTTTTTGCTGCGCGTACAATCTCACGAAGAATAGTTGGATAAGTTTTCCATCCAATTACTAACGCTTGCAATTCTTCCCATTCTGCAATTGTACGAACGGGAGAGGAGGGAGGTGTTATGGATGCAATTTTTGGATTCGTTGCCGAGGGCCTTGATAATAAATAAGCAGGCATTTCAGATTTCTCTTGCGCCGACATTCTATGGTCGCCCTGCGACATTACAGTTGTGCTAATGGAAGCAAAAAAAATTGCAAATAGGAGGAAGTTTATTCTCATTGGTATTGAATTTGGAATCTAAAAGTAAATAAAAAAACCGTTATCGGTAATGATAACGGTTTTTTTTAATGATTTTTTGATCAATTATATCGAAGCTTTTTCTTTCCACTTACTTTCTTGTAGAGCGAACTTTACGAAAATCGCAACTTTAGTTTTCATCTCTTCCATATCAAATGGTTGATACAGGAAATCTACAGTGCCCATTTTAAATTTGTTTAAATTTTTAATTTCGTTTTTGGTCCGTGCCGTTATGAAGATAATCGGGATGTTTTTAGTCGTTTCATTTTTACGAAGTTCTTGCGCCACTTCATTTGCTGTTAGGTCTTCAAAATCGTTATCAAGTATAATAAGGTCAACTTGATCAACTTTTGTCATTAACATGGCTTCTATTCCCGAAGTAGCATTAATGAATGTTCTATGTGGTTCATTCAAAATACTTTCAAGGGCAATGATTTTTTCGGGTCTATCATTGACAATGAGAATTTTACTGTTATTCATATGTTTTTATTTTATGCTTTTATTTTTTACTTATATAACCATACTTTCATTAATGAAATTAATTGCTCTGCTTGAATGGGTTTCATCATGTAATCCGTAGCTCCAGCTTCCATGCATTTTTCACGATCACCATTCATTGCTTTTGCAGTTACTGCTATTAAAGGTAATTCATTCCATAATGGGGTTTTTCGAATTTCTTGCATTGCTTCATACCCATTCATGTTTGGCATCATTATATCCATTAAAACAATATCAATCTGGCTGTTTTGGTTTAACTTTTTCAAAGCGTCTATTCCATCGAAGGCGGTAATGATTTGTAGACCTTCATTTTCTAGGATGTTTGTAAGCGAATAGAT
Organism: uncultured Bacteroidota bacterium; assembly: GCA_903881665.1. Taxonomy (GTDB): domain Bacteria; phylum Bacteroidota; class Bacteroidia; order AKYH767-A; family OLB10; genus CAINEC01. The sequence continues at coordinate 12,572 of CAIRUC010000095.1, forward strand.
ATTTCTTACATCATCATCTACTACTAATACTGTTTTTCCTAACAACAACTCATTCATTTTTAGTTGTGTTTCTTCGAAATCTTGAATGCCTTTACTTACTTTATTTAAGAAGATCCCAGCTTCATCTAATACATTCCTATTCTTTGTTAATGGATCATCGTGAATTAAATCACTCACTTCTCGTAGGCACTCATCCGGATTTTTCGAACAATAAACTAATGGTATATCCTTTAAATCGTTATTTGATTGAATAAGTTGCACCATTTTATTGGTAATTGTTACATCTTGATTATTTCCAATCATTAAGCATTCTATCTTATCTGTTTTTGCATAGCTAATGCAATCTTCTATATTGCTGGCATATTTAATTTGTAATTGCTTCTCTTTTTCATGAAATAGTTGCACAAGCTTTCTGGTTTCTTCGTTCTCTTCTCCAACTAAAAGCATTCTTGGTAAATTCGCTTCTGTAATAGTAGAAATACTATTGAATAGCGTTTCCATTTCTGTGATACCTGCTGGTTTTTTCAGATAATTGGCCGCTCCCATGTCTAATCCAAGTTGTTTTTTGTCAACAGATGATATAATATGTACCGGTATGCGATTTAACGCGCGATCTTCTTTTAAATATTTAAGAACCGTCCATCCATCCATAACAGGTAATCGCATATCTAATATAATCGCATACGGATTATATGTTTTCGCATAGTTTAATCCTTGATCTCCTTGTAATGCAATTATGGCTTTAAATCCGAATCGATGACAATGATTCATAAGCATCTTCGCAAATACATAGTCGTCTTCTACAATAAGAATTACTTTGTCGGATGCTACTATCGATTGACGATCATCTTTTATTTCATCGTTTTCATAATCATATTTCCGTAAGGCTTCTTTTAATTGCTCGCCGTTTGAAATTTCTTCTTTATTTAATTCAAAAATAGCAGTTGAACTTCCTGGTGTTTGTGTAGGCAAATACATTGTAAATGTACTTCCTGCTCCTTCAATACTTTCAAGTTGTAATTCGCCTCCCATCATATGGGTTAACTCTTTGCAAATGGCAAGTCCTAACCCCGTCCCTCCAAATTTTCTGCTAGTCGATCCATCCGCTTGTTGAAATGCTTCAAATACAAGTTTCTGCTTGTCTTCTGCAATTCCAATTCCTGAATCTTTTACGGATATCGCTATTACTTCATCGGCCTGTAGTAGCGTTTTTTCTTTGTACGTTATTTCATTAGATGCAATACTTATTTTGAAATCTACCTGGCCGCCCGCACTTGTAAATTTAAAGGCATTTGATAGCATGTTTTTGATTACTTGCTCTATTCGAATTTTATCTCCACTCAAAGTAGTTTTTTTGTCAAGTTCGTTTATTACATTAAATCCAATTTGTTTTTCGATAGCGAGTTCTCTAAATAGTAAATGAATGTCTTCGGTAATATTATTGATGCTTAATTCTTCGTTTTGTAGGTCCACTTTTCCTGCTTCAATTTTTGACAAATCAAGTATGTCATTAATTAATGTCAATAAATCGTTACCCGATTTGTGAATTATTTCGGCATGCTCTGTTTGCTTTATGTCAAGGTTTTGATTTTTATTATCTGCAAGTAATTTGGCAAGTATAAGTATACTATTAAGAGGGGTTCTTAATTCATGACTCATGTTAGCTAGAAACGCTGATTTGTATTTATTACTTTGCTCTAATTGTTCGGCTTTAAAAACTAGACTCTGGCGGGCATCTTCAATAGCTAAATTTTGTTCTTCTAATTGCCCAGCTTTCTTTTGTAATTCTAAATTGACTTGTTTTAATTCATCTTGTTGTGCTTTTAGCTCTTCTTCTGATTGTTGTAGTAATTCTGATTGTTTGGTAAGTTCGTTATTGATTTTTCTTAATTCTTGTTCCTGATATGCTAGTTCGTCGGCTTGCTTTCTCGATTCTTCAAGTAATTGTGTGGTTATTAAATTGGCTCTTACGCTAAATAAATTAGCCGCAATTGGTTCGCCCATTTTTTCCAATAATTCTTTTTCAACTGGTGTAAAAGATCTTAATTTGGCTACTTCTATGGCACCTACTACTTTACCGCTTGTAACTAATGGGATGATCATTATATTGCACGATTTCGATTCTCCAATTCCTGTGTCGATTGTGAAATAGGGATCGTAAATTTTCTCAACTGAAATGATTTTATTCGATGCAATCGCTTGGCCTATTAACCCTTCTTTTAATTCGTAGCGACGACTATTTAATATCTTATTGTTTAAGGCATGATATGCTCCTAATTGAATGTGCAGATCGTTTAAGTCGTCGTTGTGAAGTAGAAAAATGGCGGCTTGTTCAACCTTAATATGGTCAACTATTGTATCGATGATTTTATCAAGTAATAAATTGAAATCATCGTTCGATGATCGCATGATTTGGTTTAGTTTTGCTAACCCTTCATTTTGCCATTGTCTTGTTGATTCTACATCGGATGAGTCTTGTAGTTGATCGCGCATCGTTATTAACGCATGCCCCTGTACGTCTTTGCTGCTTAATGGCTTATATGGAAAGTTGAAATTGCCTTTTCCTATTTCTTCAACAAATCTTGATGTTTGTCGGAACCCATCAATTAGAAATCCTAACGCATGTAACATTTCTCCTACCGCATTTTGAGGGGCTTTCATCTTTAGTTCTGGTAATTCGCCTCTTCCCATTTGCATAATAATAGATCGTACTTGTAATATGGGAAGTATTATCGATCGGGTAATTACAAATCCCGCAAATAAAATGGAACTAATTATTAAAATTGCTAATCCGAGCACTAAAACCACTAAAAAATTAAAATGATAAAGCATATCATCTTGCTTTGCTAACGCAGTTTCAGTTTTTTCTTGCAAAATAGCTTTTAGTTCTTTGGTTAGTTCTTCTGAATGCGGAATAATTTCTCTTTCTAGAATGTCTTCAGCAGCGAATTTCTTAGCAGGATCTTGGTAGTCTTCTATTGTATTTAGTTGTCGCATTATTTTATTTTGTTGCGACATCAAATATTCATATTCTGTAAATAACACGTATGCTTTATTTACATGTTCTTTGTTTTCCCAGTTTATTACTAACGCACTAAGTTTAATTTTTAGCTGTGTGTATTCGTTATTGTTTAAATTTTTTAAACTGTCTTTGTCGGATTTGTTGTTTGGAAGATATACCCAATTAGTAATTAGCATTCTTGATCGCGTAACTAATAAATTCAACTTAGACAAAGCGTCTAATGAAGGATTTGTATTGTTTACGATATCACTTGTTATATTTTGACTTTCTTTTATAGTATAGGTACTAATTACTGCATTGATTAGTGCAATGGCTATAACAATTAAAAAGACTACGTATATCTTTCTGTCTATTTTACGGAAGGCGCCTTGTCTAATTCCCATTTTTTTCTGATAGTGCTAAGTCAATTAATTGTTATTATACTTTAAGGCTCGATTTTAATTTTATTCCCTTAAACCTGTTTTTATACGCAAAAAGGGGTAAAAGGTTATATTAATAATGCCGAGAAATAGAGGTGATTTAGGGAGCGTGCTTCGCTTTATCCTCAAAGCCGATGCGGTTCACACGTTTTCGCCGTCCTTGTTTATTTTCAATCCAATTTTGTATTCTATTTTTTTTACCTTTTACATTATGTGAAGAGGTGCGTTGAATTCATTTTTTTAAAGCCGATTAATTGCCTAGATACAATTGGAGGTCAAAATATTTGGTCATAAAAAAACGGAGCCTTTTGGGGCTCCGTTTTTTTATGTATAGGTTGGTCTTGTTATTGTACAAGCATCACCGTTCCTTTATATTGTTCTCCGGCAATTTTTAAGATGTAGAAGTAGGTTCCCGTAGGAAGAATATCGCCTTCATTGTCTTTTTTACCATTCCAACATTCTTTCCCAGGTCCGCTGCTAAATACTTCCGATCCCCAACGATTGAATATTTGCCATGAGCTGCAATCATCAAAGTTGGTTTTGCTTCCCAAATTGTAGCAATCATTTACTCCGTCATTATTTGGTGTAAATACATTCGGAATATTGCTTAAGAAATCATTAAGTAATCCTGGCGTAAAGCTTTTAACTAATGTATCCGCACATTGATTGTTTTGGGCTATTAATGTAATGTTCAGTGCGCCGCTAAATGCATATAAATGATTTATATTAACGTCTGTGGTGCTAGTCCCATCTCCTAGTGTCCAAACATATTGTAATGCGTTCGAGCTGTTATTTACTATGCTTACTTCAATTCCTTCACATCCGATTACTGTTACTAAGCTGTCAACTATGAAATCGGCAGTTGGTTGTGCGTTTACGCTAATTTCTACTTGCGCATCATCTGTACATCCATTTGCATCTGTAACGGTAACTGTATATGTTGTAGTTGTAGTTGGTGTTGCAATTGGTGTTGCAGATGTCTCGTTGATTAAACTGCCCGCTGGCGACCATAAGTAGCTTGCTCCTCCTGTTGCTGTAAGTGTAACGCTTCCTCCATTACAAATAATATTTGGTTGGCCTGCATCCGCTACTGGCAATGGATTTACATTCACAATGACACTGCTCGTATTTGTACATCCGTTATTGTCAGTTCCAATTACAGTATAGGTTGTATTGCTTGTGGGATTTGCTGTAGGATTTGAAATTGATGGATTGTTAAGTCCTGTTGATGGTGTCCAAGAATATGAACTTCCTCCTGTGCCATTAAGTGTTGTGCTGCTGCCAATACAAATGGCTGTATTATTACCTGCACTTATTATTGGTAACGCATTTACAACAATGGTTACCGCTGCCGATTTTTTACAACCATTTACGTCTGTTACTAATACAGTATAGGTAGTTGTGTTTGTTGGATTTGCAATTGGGTTCGCAATGCCAATATTATCTAACGTGCTTCCTGGTGTCCATGTATAAATAGTTCCTCCCGATGCATTTAACGTTGTGCTGTTTCCTGTGCAAATGGTGTCGTTAATTCCTGCTGATGCATTAGGAAGTGGGTTTACAGTTACATTATAAGTCTTCATAGTTCCAACACAGCCATAGCTGTTTGTTTCTTGAACACTTATTACTGCTGTCGGACTTCCATTCCACGTTGCTTGTATTCCGTTGCTTCCATTTCCGTTTAATATGTTTCCTCCAGTAATTGTCCAGCTGTAATTACTGCCAGTTGTATTTGTTACAATAAATGATCCTGTATCAGAAACGCAAATACTGCTGCTACCTATTATTGCACTTGTTTGCGGCGCTGGATTAATAGTTACATATAATGTATCCGATATTCCAAAACATACCGTGTCTGCTGTTACACTTGCTTCTTCATACCATAAAGCTACAGTTTGCGGCCCTGTTACTGTCCAGTCTACTATAACATTGTTTGTTCCGTTACCTTGCGTAACAGTACCCCCTTGCGCATGCCATGTATATGTTGATCCAGGTGTGTTTATAGTTGAATAGGCTTGGCTTTGAGCTAAGTTTGCACACAGTGTTTGTGTACCTGTTGGAGCTATTGGAGTTAATATTACATTGATTGTTACAGGTAAAATAATTGGATCTGAATTACACCCTTTGTCGGTTATCTCTATTACACTAACACTTCCGTTTCCTGATATTGACGACCAGTCTACCGTAATTGTGTCTGTTCCTTGTCCAGAGCCTATCGTTCCATTGGTAATATTCCAGCTGTATGTTGATGCACTATTTGGATTGTTAACCCAATATTGCACTCCTGTTACTCCAGGACAAACAGATAGTGTCCCTGTAATTCCATTGATCGTTGCTGCAGGATTTACAGTGATATCGATGGTGTCTTTGTTTGAACATGAATTGTCGTCAATACCTGTTAGTACATAACTAGTATTTGTTGTCGGATGTACGTCAACGCTATTTAATGAACCAATTGTTGTTCCTGACGGAAGTTCATTCCACGTAAAATTCGAAGCGCCTGTTCCTGATAAAGTAATTGTATCGCCATAGCACATTTGAGTATTCAATGTGCTGATTTGTACATTTGGAAGGGGATTTACAAATACTACTATTGTATCGTAGTTTAAGCAACTTGCAGTACTTGTTCCAGTTAAAATATACGATGTTGTATTTGTTGGTGTTACTGTGAAGTTGGCCGATGTTCCAATGCTTAATCCCGGACTTGCTAATAATGCCCAGCTAAAGTTTGGCGCCCCTGATCCCGTTAATGTTGCACTGTTTCCAATGCAAATTGCTATCGGATTTGCAACTGCTGTAACATTTGGTAATGGATTCGACGTTACTGAAACACTATCACTTGTTGTGCAACCGTTTAATGTGGTTGTAACCGTATAATAAAGTGTTGTTGGTGTGGTGCCGTTGTTTAATACGAATAACTGAGGATCCGAAATGGTAGTTGAAATTAATCCATTGCCCGGCGACCATGAATACGTGTATCCTGAAGTGCTCGGCGCACCAATATAAATAGTGTCGCCATTACATAATGATGTAGCCGTTCCCGCTTCTGAAACGGGCAGCGGTTTTACAAATACCGTAACAGTGTCTTTGTCTATACATCCAAATAAATTGGTAGTTAATATGTAATTAGAGGAGGCAACATTTGTTGTTCCATTGGTTAAGGTAATTGTAGGGCTCGATGTTGTACTACTGCTTAATCCAGTTGATGGACTCCAAGTATAATTGTAGTTAGGAGTAGTATTAGTTCCGAAAGAACCAGATTGTCCTGAACAGAATGTAACATCACTTCCAGCAACAGCTGTTGGAATAGGACTAAGAAATACTGTAACATCAGCTGTCGTCGAACAGCCATTTAACGTGGTCGTAACTGTATATTGTAATGTGTCAGGAATCGCTGCAGTTGTAGTATCTGTTAGTGTAGGATTTGATACTGTTGAGTTGCTAAGGTTTGTTGCCGGCGTCCAACTATATGTGTAGCCTGCTGTAGCAGATGTTCCTAATTGAACTGTGTTCCCCGAACATAATAGTTGGTTTGTCCCTGCATTTGAAACAGGCAGAGGATTAACAGTTATTGCAACAAAGTCAGTATCACGACATCCAAACCATGTTGCTACAATAGAATAGCTAATGGTTATTGGAGTTGTTCCGGTATTGGTTGCCGCAGATATAGGATTCGATATTGTTGCACTGCTTAATCCTGTTGATGGAGTCCATGCATACGTGTATCCCAATGTTGATGGAGCGCCAAGAGTAGCACTTTGCCCCGAACAATATGTTGTTGCAAGTCCAGCATTTGCAACAGGTACAGGTCCTGTTACAACTCTAACGGTGTCTGCC
>CAIRUC010000096.1 GCA_903881665.1 uncultured Bacteroidota bacterium
AAATGAAAAAATTAATTTTATTCCTAGTCACCACTATAATGTTGTTGGAGAGCCATGCTCAACAAAATGTTTTGGTATTTCAGTTAATGGATGAAATTTCGCCTAAAACCTGGAGGTATACTCAAAAAGCATTCGAAAAAGCACATACCATGAGCGCCACCGCCGTCATCATCCAACTCAACACTTATGGTGGATTGCTTGATGCTGCCGACTCTATTCGCTCCACCATTTTGAATGCAGAAATGCCTGTTTATGCCTATATCAATAATAATGCAGCAAGTGCAGGCGCGCTTATTAGTTTAGCCTGCGACAGCATCTTTATGCATGCAGGCAGCACCATTGGTGCCGCCTCCGTGGTGAATCAAAATGCCGAGTTGTTGCCCGATAAATACCAAAGTTATATGCGAGGTCTCATGCGAAGCACGGCCACTCAAAATCATCGCAGAGGTGATATTGCGGAAGCCATGGTGGATGGGAATATTGTTGTTGACAGCATCAACAAAAAAGGTCAGGTAATTACCTTGACCACCGAGGAGGCCATCAAATACGGTTATTGTGAAGGCAAGGTGAATTCATTGCAGGAAGTGTTAGATCGAACCCATTTAAGGGAGGCCACACTCATTTATTACGAGCCCACCACCTTGGATAAAATATTAGGAATATTGAACGCCCCCATGCTAAGTGGAATTTTGATTCTTCTCATTTTAGGTGGCATCTATTTTGAGTTTCAGCATCCGGGAGCAATGTTTCCAATAGGTGTAAGTTTAATCGCTTCCATACTTTATTTTGCACCAAATTATTTAGATGGATTGGCTGCGAATTGGGAAATTGTAATGTTTTTCATCGGGTTGATACTCCTTATCTTAGAAATTTTTGTCATCCCAGGCTTTGGGGTTACGGGGGTTACGGGTATTGTTTTTTTGATCTCGTCATTGGTATTAGCACTGTTAAAAAACAATTATTTTAATTTCGATAATGTTGAGAACAGCTCGTTAAATTTAGCTTTAAAGATTGTTAGTTTATCTTTTATATTAACCATCCTGTTGGCCATTATAGCGAGCCGATTTATTACCAGCAGCAACTTCTTTGAGAAGATGGCGCATACCCAAACCCTAGCCGACTCTAAGCTCGTAAATAGCCTGTTACACCACGAGAGTGTGCTTAATCTCCGAGGTGTTTGCATCACTGATTTAAAACCGCAAGGAAAGATTTCAATTCAAGGCACGTTGTATAACGCCGTGAGTAGTGGCGAATTTATTGAAGCACAATCGGAGATTGAAGTATATAAAGAAAATTCAATGATGGTATGGGTAAAGAAAATTGGGTAATAAAAAAATCCCAACCTGAAAATCAGATTGGGATTTTTATTCTAGAGAGATGCTAATTATTTAATCTCAACTTCAGCACCTGCTTCTGTCAATCTTGCTTTAAGATCTTCAGCAGTGGCTTTGTCTACACCTTCTTTCACTGCTTTTGGAGCTCCGTCAACTAAGTCTTTAGCTTCTTTCAAGCCTAAACCGGTAAGGTCTTTTACAACTTTAACCACGTTTAATTTAGCTTGTCCGGCATTTTTCAAAATTACCGAGAACGAAGTTTGCTCAGCAGCAACAGCTGCACTAGCAGGAGCAGCAGAAGCTACAACAGCAGCAGCTGCAGGCTCGATGCCATGCTCGTCTTTTAAAATTTTTGCTAATTCATTAACATCTTTCACTGAAAGGTTAACTAATTGTTCTGCGAACGCTTTTAAATCTGCCATGATTGTATTGTTTATTTTTGTTTTTTTTGATTAATAAATTTATTTAATTCTGAATTATTCA
>CAIRUC010000097.1 GCA_903881665.1 uncultured Bacteroidota bacterium
AACTACTACACCTGCTTTAGGTCTGGCGAATTTAAATTGGACGGCACTTTCATCACCTCTACCAGGAACAAGTACAACTGGGCAATATGATATTTACTCATCTTACAACTCAGCAGGTAACCTACAATTATACGGTGATACAAATCAATTAGTTTATTTTGAGCCAATTCACAATTGCGACACAACACTTCGCTACCAAGTAAAAGTTTCAGATAACAGTGGATGTTTATCGAATTCAAATGTTGACACCAACCTATATACCTATCTTGGAAATGTAATCAACAATCCTGATTTACGTTGTGTGAGTGTTCTAAACAATGGTCAAATTGAATTAAGTTTCATACCTCCTACTGGTTCTACTGTAAACTTCAACGAATATGAAATTTGGAGAGATAACGGTGCTGGATATGTGAAATACGATTCTGTATCGACTTTTGGAGCAGTAAATTACACTGATATCAATGCGAACGGAAACAATCAATCGTACGGATATTATATGCTAACTCAATCGGGTTGTACGGGACAGGTTAACAGCACTTCGAATTCACAGTCATTAAATTCAATTTACTTAACCACAACACCGGTATTAGGAACAGCAAATTTAAATTGGACTGCATTAGCATCACCATTGCCGGGAAGCAGCACTACAGGTCAATATGATATTTACTCATCTTATAATTCTGCAGGAACACTTCAACTCTACGGCGATACTGCTCAATTATTATATTCACAACCAATTCAAAATTGTGATACAACATTAAGGTATCAAATTAAAGTAGTTGACAATAGTGGTTGTGTTTCAACATCGAATGTAGACACCAACCTTTTTACGTATATCGGAAATGTGATTAATAATCCTGAGATGCGTTGTGTTACAGTAAATTCACCTAGCGGACAAACGCAATTAACATGGCTGAACCCTACACCAACTAGTTGGATTAATTTCAATCAATATAATTTATACAGAAATACAGGTACAGGATTTAATTTAATTGATTCTGTACAATCAAATGGTATTAGCAGTTATACTGATGTAAATGCCAACGGTTATAATGGATCTGTAAGCTATTATATTGTTACAAAATCGGGATGTACAGGTCAGATTGATAACGGCACATTAGGGAATACCATTAGTTCACTTTATTTAAAAGTTACAGGTGGAAATACAACAACTGCAACATTAAATTGGAATGCACCTTCTAATCCATTACTTGCATCATCAACAGGAAGCTACTTAGTAGAACGTCAGCAGCCAGCTGGAACAGGAACATGGACGAATGCAGGGACAGTGTCGGCCACCACCTATACAGAACCATTAACATTATGTATCGATTCAGTAAATTACAGAGTAAGTATAAATGATAATATTGGATGTACTTCAATGTCGAATTACGATGGCGAAACATTTGTTGACCATACAATTCCGGCATCCCCATCCTTAAGATGTGCATCGGTACAATTAAACGGTGATGTCGTATTAAACTGGGTCGCACCGGTTGACACAGGTTTGAAATTTGGCAGCTATTTAATTTATAGTTCTGCAAATGTGAATGGGCCATTTAATGCCATTCAAAACATAACAAACTACAATACGACCACTTATACGCATGTTGGAGCGAATGCTCAAAATCAAAATGTATACTATTACATTTTAACTAAAACGGCTTGTGGTGGTGAAGTATCTCCCTCAACCGACACATTGAAAACAATTAAAGTTAATGTGATTAATAACAACGGAGTGGCGGTAGTAAGATGGAATCCATTACATAATCCTGAATTAACAACAGCAACCCAATCTTATGATATACATAAAGAATATCCAGCTGGAGTATGGAATATTATTGGAACAACAACAGCTCCGGACTATATATGGCACGATACGATTAATATCTGTTCAGCTATTATTAACTATTATGTAACTACAGGCGATGCATTAGGATGCGGATCTACTTCATCAACGGATGGCGATTTATTTAAAGACATTACTAAGCCAACCGTTTCGTTAATAGATACCGTTAGTATTGACACTACAACACAAAGTATCGTTTCAATTAGTTGGTTGCCTAGTCTTAGCGGCGATGTTGAAGGATATATCTTATATCATTTCAATGGAGCTTCATGGGATTCAATTGGAGCAGCCTATGGCATTAATGCGAATAACTACCAATTCACAGATCCGTCGGTACAAAATGGTCCGCAGTTATATAGTATCACTGCATACGACAGTTGCTTAAACAGAAGTAATATCGGGTCGGCACATTCTACCCTGTTTCTTAAAGCCAAGTTAGATGTTTGTAAGTATTCCATCGATCTTCAATGGAATCCGTATATCAATATGGTAGGAGGAGTAGCTCAATACAATGTATATGCATCAGAAAATGGTGGCCCTTTTTCTCTAATAGCAACGGTTCCTTCCAACAATATTACTTATAGCCACAACACGTTAACTAACGGTACATATTACTGCTACTATGTTCAAGCTGTTGGAAATGTACCTGGTAGAACATCTTCATCTACTCGCGCATGTGCATACGCTGATTTGTTAACCCTACCTACATTTAGCTATCTTAGAAAAGCCACAGTAATCGATGAACGTCGAGTAATTATCACTGCTTATGTTGACACAATTAAACAACCGGATGTAAGTAAATATAAATTACAAAGAGCATTCGACAAATCAGGTCCATTTGCTACTGTAGGAGTTCAATCTTATACAGGAAATCCAGATTTAACTTTTGCCGACTTTACAGCAAGAACTGAACAATATAGTTATTATTACCGTTTAATCACTGTTGACTCTTGTGGTAATGAAATACTAAAAAGTAATTTGGCTCGAACAATATTATTAAGTGGTCAGGCGCGGTACAACTTAACCAACGAACTAAAATTCAATGATTATGAAGATTGGTTAGGAAGCGTTAATAATTACGCTTTATTTAGAAAAGTAGACAATGTATGGCAAGCAGCTCCTGCAGCAATTCTTCCATTTGGGCAACAAACCTTTATGGATGAGGTGTCAGCTATTTACCAAACATCAGGAAAGTTCTGCTACCGTGTTGAAGCATACGAAGGTGGTGGCAATATGTACGGATATACAGACACTAGTTCATCGAACATATTCTGCCTGATCCAAGAACCACATCTATTTGTGCCATCCGCATTCACTCCAGGAGGCAAAAACAACATATTCAAACCTGAATACATCTTCGTTGATGCTAAAAACTACTTCTTCGTAGTCTTTAACAGATGGGGACAAAAAGTTTATGAATCACGTGTTCCTGGCGAAGGCTGGGACGGTGAATTCGATGGTAAAATCGCTCCTGAAGGAACGTATGTGTACACAGTTCGAATTTTTGGTACCAACGGTCAGGAGATTGAAAAGAGCGGATCCGTAACTCTGTTACGGTAGTTTTCCGGTCAACGCGTGAAAGGCCACCTCCCCAAGGTGGCCTTTTTTTATTATCTTTGATCGCCAATAATAGGAAGCATTCCCTTATGAAAAAGAACATGCCTAAATTTATTGGCGAAGGCCTAACGTACGATGACGTTTTATTAGTTCCCGCCTACTCTGAAGTCATGCCCAGAGACACGGATACAACGAGTCTTTTCACTCGTAAAATCCCCATAAACATTCCAATTCTATCCGCAGCCATGGACACGGTTACAGGTTCCGCTATGGCCATCGCAATGGCTCAAGAAGGCGGAATCGGCGTGCTTCATAAAAACATGTCGATTGAGCAGCAAGCAGCGGAAGTGCGAAAAGTGAAGCGCAGCGAAAGTGGAATGATTCAAGATCCTGTAACACTTCATGAAGATGCTACAATTGGGGATGCTCTGAAAATCATGAAGGAAAACAGAATTGGCGGTATTCCTATAGTAAATGCCAAAAACATTTTGATGGGTATTCTTACCAACCGTGATCTTCGATTTGAAAAAGATGGTAAAAAGAATGTTAGTGAAGTAATGACACGCAACGGACTTATCGTTGCAATCGGAGCTACATCACTTCAAAAAGCAGAATTAATATTACAACAGCATAAAATCGAAAAACTACCTGTAGTTGACAAGCTGGGTAAACTTGTTGGTTTAATCACCTATAAGGATATTATAAAGTTTAAGTCGCGACCAAATTCCTGCAAAGATGAATTTGGTCGATTAAGAGTTGCTGCCGCAGTTGGCGTTACCGCGGATACATTAGAACGAGTAAAAGCACTTAAAGATGCTGGAGTTGATGCTATTGTAATTGACACTGCGCATGGCCACTCTAAAGGTGTACTTGAAACACTTAAAAAAGTAAAAAAAGCCTACCCTGGACTACAATGCGTAGTAGGAAATATTGCCACAGGAGCAGCGGCTCTCGCCTTAGTAAAAGCAGGCGCAGATGCTGTAAAAGTTGGAATCGGACCAGGATCGATTTGTACCACAAGAGTTATTGCCGGTGTTGGAGTTCCTCAGTTATGGGCTGTGTTAGAAGTAGCAAACGCTATTAAAGGAACAGGAGTACCCGTAATTGCCGACGGAGGTATCCGATTTACTGGAGATGTACCGAAAGCATTAGCGGCTGGAGCCTCCACAGTAATGGTAGGATCTATTTTAGCTGGAACAGAAGAATCACCAGGAGAAACGATGATTTACGAAGGACGTAAATTCAAAGTTTACCGAGGCATGGGCTCAATTGAAGCCATGAAAGAAGGGTCAAAAGACCGATATTTCCAAGATGCGGAAGATGACATCAAAAAATTAGTTCCAGAAGGGATTGTAGGTCGCGTACCCTACAAAGGAACGGTTGCAGAAGAAATATATCAATTAGTAGGTGGATTAAAGGCTTCTATGGGATATTGTGGAGCGAAGAAAATTAAAGAACTGCAACAAGCACAATTCATTAGAATTACCTCTAGTGGAATAAAAGAAAGTCATCCACACGATGTGTCTATAATTCGAGAAGCACCAAACTATAGTCGCTAATTTAAATAAAATAATTAATAATATTTAGCCTATTCTCGCAGCCTGAAATAATCGAAATTTAATAATCGTATACATCTGTATTAACAAATGTTTAACAACCCTCCTACCCATTCACCATTTTTTCATAAAAATGGAGGGAACAAGGGACATACTTTATTACATTTGCGATCTTGCAAAAACATCATAACTCTATGAAAAAAGCCATACTTATTCCCTTACTGGCTAGTATTATTATCTCGGTAAACATTCCGGCATTTAGCCAAGCAAAAGCAAAATCCGCATTAAAACCTGCTAAACCAGCGATAGCCGCCGTAGTTACGCCAACTTTGGTGACAGAACCCACCCTCATGACAATTGGCGGTGAGTTAATTACAAAGTCGGAGTTTGAACGCGTTTATCGCAAAAACAATAAAGATAGCGTTTACACCGAAGCCGCTATTCGTGAGTATCTCGACCTTTATGTTAACTATAAGCTTAAAGTTAAAGAGGCAGAGTCTATGAAACTAGACACTAGCGAATCTTTTCAAACTGAATTAGCTGGATATAGAAAACAACTTGCACAGCCGTATTTAACGGATAAAAACGTAAGCGAACAATTAATTCGTGAAGCTTATGATCGCTTAAGCAAAGATGTTCGTGCGAGTCATGTTCTAATTAAACTAAATCCAGATGCATTGCCTAAAGATACAATTGCTGTTTACAACAGATTATTGAAAATCAGAGAGCAAATTCTTAAAGGTGGAGACTTTGCAAAAGTTGCACGCGACTCAAGTGAAGATCCTTCAGCCAAAGATAATGGCGGTGATTTAGGCTATTTTACGGGAATGCAAATGGTTTATCCTTTTGAAACTGTAGCCTATACTACAAAACCAGGTCAAATTTCAATGCCAATACGAACACGATTCGGATTTCACATCATTAAAACCATAGACATTCGTCAAGCTCAAGGTGAAATACATACAGCTCATATTATGGTTCGAATGCCGAAAGACGCAAACGACAGCGTAATTGCAGAAGCAGAAGGAAAAATCAAAAAAGCATTAACTGAATTAAAAAACGGTCAACCGTGGGATTCTGTAGTGACAAAATATAGCGAAGACAAAGGATCCGCTAAAAAAGGCGGAGAATTACCTTGGTTCGGAACAGGAAGAATGGTTCCTGAATTTGAAAAAGCAGCATTTGCTTTGAAATCAGATGGAGACCAGTCTGAAATCGTTAAAACTTCCTATGGATGGCATATTATTAAACGAATTGAAAAACGCGGTGTCGCATCCTTTGATGAAAAGAAAGGAGAATTACGTCAGATGATTTCACGTGATAGTCGTAATGAATCGAGCAAAACATCCATGGTAAACAAAATCAAAGGTGAATATAAATTCAAAGAAGTACCAAAAGCAAAAGATGAATTTATTATAAGCCTTGACACTACATTAACCAATGGTGATTGGAATTTGACAAATGCAGATAATTTCAACAAAAACCTTTTCTCCTTAACCGATAGCAAAGGAATTGTAACGAACTATACACAACAAAATTTCGCAACGTATATTTCTACTCACCAAACAAAACGTGCAGGAAGCAATCCTCAAGTTATTGGCTATAGCATGTACGATCAATGGAATCAAGATGAATGCTTAGCATATGAAGAAGCTCGTTTGGATGGAAAATATATCGACTTTAAAAACTTAATGAAAGAATACCGCGACGGAATCTTATTATTCGATCTTACCGACAAAATGGTTTGGAGTAAAGCTGTAAAAGATACTGATGGATTAAGATTATACTATGATAACAATAAAAATAATTATTTATGGGGTGAAAGATGCGAGGCTACTAACTACTCTTTCCCGAATGACGAAATCGCAAATAATTTCCGCAAACAATTAAAAAAAGGGAAAAAGAGTGTTGATGAAATCATGACAGAAATTAATAAAGCAAACCCTGCTGGAATTACAAAACGTGAAGGCAAATATGCACATGGAGAAAGTGAAGTGATTGAAAAAACAGGATGGAAATTAGGATTAAGTGAAAATATAAAGTACTTGAGCCAAACGTATATTGTAGATATGCGAAAAATAAATCCGGTAGAACCAAAATCACTTGAAGAAACCAAAGGAGCTATAACCGCGGATTTTCAAACATATCTTGAAAAAGAATGGATTAATGGCTTGCGCAAAAAATATTCTATGCAGATAAATAACGATATCCTTGAGTCGATCTGGAAGAAATAATGATAAAAAAAAAGAATCGAAAACAGGCAAATTGTTTGATATCTCGTATTTTCGCGGGTATCGCAATTTGCCTGTTTTTATTTTCTTCTTGCAGTAAATTTAAAAGAAACGAATCCGCTGCTTCCGACAAAGTTATTGCAAGGGCTTTCAATAAATATTTAAACCTTGAAGACATTAGAAATATTGTACCTAAAGGAACATCAAAAAGCGACAGTATAACCATTATCAGAAACTTTGTTGAAAATTGGGTACAACAACAAGTTGTACTAAAAAAAGCAAATGACAACCTCGATGATGAGAATAAAAATGTAGAGGTAAAACTAGAAGAATACCGCAACTCATTAATTACCTATATTTACGAAAGAGAATTAATCAGACAAAAACTAGACACGATAATTTCTGAAATTGATATTGAAAAGTACTATAATGACAATGCAAATAATTTTCAATTAAAAGATAATATCATTAAAGTTATTTATTTTAAAATTCCGAAAAATGCGCCAAAAATCGATAAAGTAAGAAATTGGTACCGGTCGGAAAACACTAAAGAACGTAA
Source organism: uncultured Bacteroidota bacterium (assembly GCA_903881665.1). Lineage (GTDB taxonomy): Bacteria > Bacteroidota > Bacteroidia > AKYH767-A > OLB10 > CAINEC01. The sequence goes on from CAIRUC010000097.1 coordinate 7,753, forward strand.
ACAGCTCGAAGAATACTGTTATCAATTCGCCACCAACTATTATTTCAATGAAGAAGAATGGCTATTGTTTGACGACCTATTAAAGAAAGTACCTATTGAAACATACGATAAAGAACAGTTCTTGAAGAACAATAGATTCATTGAAATCCCCGATTCAAATGCTGTTTATTTCGTAAACATTAAAGGATTTAAAATAAAAGAAAGTCTATCTCCGTTAAGTTTCGAGAAAGAAAATATTCGTAATCTTATTATAAACAAACGTAAGCTCGATTTAATTAATGGAATGCAAAAAGCAGCTTATGAAAATGCACTTAAAGAAAATGAAGTGGAGATCTGGCTCCCCCAAAAATAAAATTCTGGTAATATTATTTTTTATTACCTCAATTGTTAAAGCTCAACCTAACGCAAATATTGTTGATCAGGTTGCCGCTGTTGTGGGGAATAATATCATTCTTAAATCTGAAATCGAATCGCAATATCAGCAATTCTTGCAACAAGGAAACTATGGCAATGCTGATTTAAAATGTAAGATTTTAGATCAAATGTTGCTCAACAAACTCTTAGTACATCAAGCTACCGTCGACAGCATTAATGTTGATGAGTCGCAAGTGATGCAGAAGATAGAAAGCAATATGGCATACTTTATTCAGCAAATAGGTTCGGCAGAAAAGTTAGAACAATTTTATGGCAAATCAATTCCCGAATTAAAAGAGGAATTTAAACCAATCGTTAGGGATCAACTTCTTGCGCAACAAATGCAAAGCAAGGTTACAAAAGGCGTTAGCGCATCCCCTGCTGATGTGAAATCATTTTTTAATGATATTCCTAAAGACAGTCTTCCGTTGATTAATGCCGAGGTAGAATACGCGCAAATCATACACAATATTCCAATCAGCATAGAACAAAAAAATGCTGCGAAAGAACAACTCAAGGAAATCCGAGAAAGGATTGTGAAAGGCGAGGAATTTAGCACTCTCGCTATTTTATATTCTCAAGATATAGAAAGTGCTAAACAAGGCGGAGAACTTGGTTTCGTGAACCGTGGCGACTTAGTTCCAGAATTTGAAGCAGCAGCTTTCAGAATGAAAAACACCACCGACATTTCCGATATTATTGAAACGCAATTTGGTTATCATATTCTTCAATTGATTGAAAGAAGAGGCGAAAAAATCAATTGTCGCCATATTCTTATAAAGCCAAAAACAACTCCCGAAGATCTTGTTGAGGCGCAACAGCTTACCGATTCGGTTGCGAATGCCATAAGAATGGGGAAAACTACTTTTTCTGCAGCAGCCGAAAATTTTTCTGATGATAAGGATTCAAAACTTAGCGGTGGAAATGTTGTAAATACAAATAACGGAGCTATTCGTTTTCAGGCCGATCAAGTTGATCCTACCGTTCTATTTCAACTCGACAAACTAACATCTGGTGAGGTTTCATCCGCTATGTTAACAACAACAAGAGATGGGAAGCAGGCTTTTAGAGTGCTGATGCTTAAAATAAGAGTTGAACCGCATCAAATGAATATGTCTGATGATTATCAAAAGTTACAGGAAATGGCGCTGAGCGATAAACAAAATAAAACCCTTGAAACTTGGCGGAACAAAAAGAAAGCTATTGCGTATATAAAAATCGCTGATGAATATGCCGGTTGTACTGGTCTAACTGATTGGAATTCTAATCCAGCTAAATAATTTACGATTAATCCTACTCTATGAATAATACATTTTCTTCTGATGTTGAAGCAGTTGATGCCCTCAGAGATGCTTATAATGAACTCCGCTCCGAAATCGGTAAGGTAATTATTGGACAAGATCAGGTAGTAAAAGACTCCCTGATTTCTATTTTCAGTAATGGACACTGTCTGCTTGTTGGTGTTCCAGGACTTGCTAAAACTTTATTGGTAAATACAATAGCCCGGGTTTTAGGATTGAGTTATAATCGTATTCAATTTACACCCGATTTAATGCCAAGCGACATCATAGGAACAGAAATCTTAGATGAAAGTCGTCATTTTAAATTTGTAAAAGGCCCCCTGTTTTCGAATATTATTCTTGCCGATGAAATAAATCGTACTCCTCCTAAAACGCAGGCTGCCCTATTGGAAGCGATGCAAGAAAGAGCCGTTACAGCAGCTGGCAATCGTTATGAATTACCCGGACCGTTTTTCGTACTCGCTACACAAAATCCAATTGAGCAAGAAGGAACGTATCCGCTTCCAGAAGCTCAACTTGATCGTTTCATGTTTAATGTAACACTCGACTACCCTTCGTTTGAAGAAGAAATGTTGGTAGTAAAGAATACCACTGGAAACCACAATCCTGAACTTAAAAAAGTACTTACCGGAGAGCAAATCTTGTTTTTTCAGCAATTGATTCGTCGAATTCCAGTTCCTGAAAATGTGCTGGAATATGCAGTGCGTCTAACGTCAAAAACTCGCCCTAACACACCAGCGGCGCCACAAATCACCAACGACTACTTAAGCTGGGGCGCAGGTCCGCGTGCATCGCAATTCCTCGTTGTAGGCGCTAAATGTCATGCTGTACTTAATGGTAAATATTCGCCAGATATCGAAGATGTTAAAGCCATTGCTCCTGCCATCTTACGTCATCGTATTGTGAAAAACTTTAAAGCGGAAGCTGAAGGTATTTCGGTAGAAGAAATTATTGCCACATTAATTGACTAAGTAAATTAAATTATAGTTAAAGGAGCCTCAAAAAGGCTCCTTTTTGCGTTATTATCCCTTTGACAACCCAAACTAATCATAAATGAAATAACTTTGCAGTCTTAAATTTTGAATGATATGTCAACAACAACCGAACGAGTTAAACTTCTGATTATTGGCTCTGGCCCTGCAGGGTATACTGCTGCCATCTATGCTGCCCGTGCCGACCTCAAACCTGTACTTTATCAGGGATTGCAACCTGGAGGACAACTAACCATCACTACCGAAGTAGAGAATTATCCAGGATATCCAGAAGGAGTTCAAGGTCCTGAAATGATGATAGACTTTGAAAAACAAGCGAAGCGCTTCGGTACAGATATTCGCTTTGGGTATGCCACTTCCGTAGATTTTTCTGCTGCTATTAAAAAAGTTGTGATTGACGAAAAACACACAATAGAAGCCGATGCTGTAATTATTGCTACCGGTGCTAGTGCAAAATGGCTCGGACTCGATTCAGAAAAACGTCTAAATGGTTTCGGAGTTAGCGCATGCGCTGTCTGCGACGGATTCTTTTTCCGAGGACAAGAAGTGGCCATCGTAGGTGCGGGCGATACTGCTGCAGAAGAAGCTTCGTATTTGGCTAAACTTTGTAAAAAAGTAACAATGCTTGTACGTAAGAGTGAAATGCGTGCATCAAAAGCAATGCAACATCGTGTATTAAATACACCAAATATCGAAGTGCTTTTTAACCATGATACAGTAGAAGTAATGGGTGAAAAAACCGTAGATGGATTAAAAATAAAAAATTCGATTACAGGAGAAGAGAAAATAATTCCAGTAACCGGTTTTTTTGTGGCCATTGGTCATGACCCGAATACACCTATTTTTAAAGGGCACTTAAATCTCGACCAAAACGGCTATATCATTACAACGCCAGGAAGTACTTATACCAGTGCTCCAGGAGTATTTGCAGCTGGCGATGTTCAAGATCATAATTATCGTCAGGCGGTAACTGCTGCTGGTTCTGGATGTATGGCTGCATTAGATGCAGAACGTTGGTTAGCATCTCAAGGAATTCACTAATTATATAATGAGATCCTTTTGTTTTTTGATCATCATTATTTTGACAGCCTCACTACAAAGTAAGGCTCAAAGTCCTGTTGACTCAACTGCACGCTTACATTCGGTAAAAAAAGCAACATGGCTCTCAACCGTTTTACCAGGCTCCGGACAAGTTTACAATCATAAAATTTGGAAGGTACCTATAGTTTATGGAGGATTAGCCGCAATGGGATATTTTATCAAGAAAAATAATGATAAATATAAAAAATACAATGATGCTCTTATAAAACGATATGATAGCGATCCGAACAACGAAGAACTTACCAATATTACCAGTGAAAATCTTCGCTTGTTAAGCGACAATTACCATCGTAATCGCGATTTCTCTATTGCAGGAACTTTTTTTGTATATTTATTAAACATCATTGATGCGCATGTTGATGCACATTTATTTTCATTTAATGTTGACGACAATATTTCAATGAAAATTCAACCCTCGTTCGAAAGTAATCCATATTGTTCATTCGTATTACAACCCGGAATTTGGTTAGCTGTAACTTTCAAATAATAAATGTATGAAGCTAGCTATTATTGGTACTGGAAAAATGGGACAGGCTATAGAGAAAATGGCCCTTGCACAAGGACACCATATTGTACTACGAATCAACGAAGAAAATGTAGCTGCACTTACAAATGGAGAGCTAAAAAAAGCGGAAGTTGCTATTGAATTTACACAACCAATAGCAGCGGTAGAAAATCTATATGCATGCCTTGAGGCAGGGATTCCAGTAATATGCGGCACTACTGGATGGCATCATCGTATTGATGAAGTAACTGCCAAATTCAATAAAAAAAATGGAACACTCCTACACGCTAGCAATTTTAGTGTAGGTGTAAATATTATGTTCGAGTTGAATAAAGTATTGGCAGGATGGATGCAACAACATCCCGATTACCTTGCTTCATTAATTGAAATACATCATACCCATAAACTCGATAAGCCTAGCGGTACAGCTGTTACCTTAGCGCAAGGAATTATCAATACGAATAACAGTAGCGACAAATGGCACCTCAGTGAAGAATCTAATAACAACCCTAGATCTATAGCCATAGAATCGTTACGAAAAGAAGATATCATTGGCGATCATACGGTAGAATGGAAATCACCTATCGACCGTATCTCCATACGACATGAAGCTTTTAGTAGAGACGGTTTTGCTGCTGGAGCACTAATGGCAGCAGGATGGATTGTAAACCGTAAAGGTGTATTTACCATGAACGACATTCTGTTTCCTGAAGTGAAACATTGATTATTTATAACTTCGAAGCCCAAACACATAATATGAACTGGAAATTCTGGCAAAGCCGCGGTAACAAAAGTAAATCCCGCGAATGGTTCGACGCTATTTTATTCGCTGTAGTAGCCGCCTCCATAATAAGAACCTTCTTCTTTGAAGCCTTTACCATCCCTACTCCATCGATGGAAAGAACGTTAATGGTTGGAGACTTCCTCTTCGTAAGCAAAATACATTACGGAGCACGAACACCAATGACTCCATTATCATTTCCTTTTGTTCATCAAGAATTACCAATTATTGGAGGTAAATCATACTCAGAAGCTTGGAAACTTCCTTACTTCCGATTCCCTGGATTTTCTGACGTAAAACGAAATGACATTGTGGTCTTTAATTATCCAATGGAAGACGAACGTCCGATCGATAAACAAACCCACTACATTAAAAGATGTGTTGGGTTACCAGGAGATACGATTAAAATCATCGATCGAACTGTTTATCTGAATAGTCAGAAAAACCTTAAACCGCAAGGAAGTCAATACGCATACAGCGTAAAAACGCAGGGTTATGGGGTGCGCGAAGAAACATGGAAGAAAATTGGAGTTAATGATATTCAACAAATTGGAACGAATGAATATCAGGCCATGCTAAATCAGGATAATATTAAAGAACTTACCCAAATCCAAGGAGTATCGGCGGTAACACCGTTCATTCAGCAAAAAGGACTTTACGAAAACTATATCTTCCCTTATAACCCGAGTTTACCTTGGAATCTTGACAACTTCGGACCACTTTATATTCCAAAAGCAGGAGCTACCATTCAATTAACGCCTATCAATTTAAGTATTTATCGACGCGCCATTTCCGTTTACGAGAAAAACGACTTGCAAGAAAAAAACGATAAAATTTTTATCAACGGAAAAGAAACCACTAGCTATACTTTCAAAATGAACTACTATTTTATGATGGGCGATAACCGTCATAACTCGGCAGATTCTCGTTTTTGGGGCTTTGTTCCTGAAGATCATGTGGTAGGAAAAGCCGTATTTATATGGATGAGTTGGGACACGAACGGCACATTCTTATCGAAGATTAGATGGAGTCGATTATTTAATATTATTCATTGGAATAATAATTAAATTACCGATGAATGCTATTAAGGTAGGAAATGTAATGTTTGCCACTGCATATTTTCCTTCGGTTGAATACATGATGCTAGTACAAAAAAATCCGGCATTTTTAATCGACCAAAGTGATTTATGGAAACGACAAACCTTAAGAAACCGAACCTATATTTTGTCGCCAAATGGCATTCAAATGCTTTCAATACCCGTTGAAGCAAAATTGCTGCCCTCCACATTAACAAAAGACATAAAAATCAGTTACCAGCAGCCATGGGTAAGGGTTCATAAGGGTGCCTTAGAATCGGCCTACAATACAACGGCATTTTTCGAATATTTTAAAGATGATATTTGGACTATTTTCGACAAAAAAACCACCTACCTAGTTGATTTAAACGATATGATTTTGCAATTGATGCTCAAGAAATTTAAAATCAAGAAGCAAGAAGCGGATTTGTCGAAAAACGAAGAAACTATAAATCTTTGTAATCTCAGCAATGCTGCTGACACTGTACCAAGACACCTAAATCCCCAAGAATTCAGAAAATATCCTCAGGTATTTTCCTATAAACATGATTTTGCGCTAAATCTAGCTGCCATCGACCTTTTAGCCAATTGCGGCCATTTCTAAGACTCAAGTAGCAAGCAAAAGATTGGGCTACAACCATTTTTTCTTTAGCTTTGTAGCTTCTTAAACCTCTACAATAAACTTTATTATTAAATCATATACGGTATGTCATTTCAAAAAATAAAAGAATTACTTGGCGCAGAAGCTGATTCTTTATTGAACCACACCTGTAAAACAATATCAAAAGACGTTATACATACTCCTGGATCTGACTTCGTAGATCGCATTTTTGCACCTACCAATAGAAGTAATCAGGTGCTCAGAAGTATCGAATCAATTTACAATCACGGACGCCTTGCAGGCACAGGATATGTGAGTATTCTTCCTGTTGATCAAGGAATTGAACATTCGGCTGGGGCTTCATTTGCACCAAATCCGATGTTCTTCGATCCGGAAAATATTGTTAAGTTAGCCATTGAAGGAGGTTGTAATGCAGTAGCTTCAACATATGGCGTATTAGCTGCTGTGTCGAGAAAATACGCACACAAAATTCCTTTTATCGTTAAAATTAATCATAACGAATTTCTTAGCTACCCAAATAAATACGACCAAATTATGTTTGGATCGGTAGATGAAGCTTGGAATCTTGGTGCAACAGCAATAGGAGCCACAATCTATTTTGGATCAGATGAATCATCACGTCAGATCATTGAAGTTGCGCAAGCATTTGAAAGGGCACACGAATTAGGAATGGCTACAATCCTATGGTGCTATACTCGCAACAACGGATTCAAAAAAGACGGTATCGATTATCATACATCAGCTGACTTAACAGGGCAAGCGAACCACCTAGGAGTTACGATTCAGGCGGATATTATCAAGCAAAAATTACCTACAAATAATGGTGGTTATACCGCTATCAACTTCGGCAAAACACATAAAAATGTTTACGACGAATTAACAACAAACCATCCGATTGACTTAACACGCTACCAAGTAGCAAATTGTTATATGGGTCGTATGGGATTAATTAATTCTGGTGGAGAAAGCAAAGGTGCTTCCGACATGGCTGAAGCTGTGACAACGGCAGTCATTAATAAAAGAGCGGGTGGTCAAGGACTAATTTCAGGTCGAAAAGCCTTCCAAAAGCCTTTCGCAGAAGGTATTACTATGCTGAATGCAATTCAGGATGTGTACTTAACGAAAGAAATTAATATTGCATAAATTCTAATCTTAGGATTTCAATTCGTAAAATTGTTATTGTTAACCCGAACGAAATCAGATAAATGAGTTGGTTTAAAAGGATAAAAGAAGGGATTACTACTTCTACAAGTGAAAAGAAGGAAACACCGGAAGGCTTGTGGTATAAATGTCCCTCTTGTAAGTCGATTATTCCCTCACAGGAACATGAAGACAATATGTGGGTATGCGTAAAATGCGGATACCACGATAGAATCGGTTCTGCAGAATATTTTGCCATCCTCTTTGATGATCAGAAGTTTGAAGAATTCAATATGAATCTCACATCTGATGATCCACTTGAATTTGTGGATACTAAGAAATACAGTGAGCGTTTGGTGGAGTCGCAAAAGAAAACAGGATTAAAAGATGCTGTGAGAACAGCTTCTGGAGTATGCAATGGGTATCCGTTAACAATAGCATGTATGGACTTCCGCTTTATTGGAGGATCGATGGGTGCAGTGATGGGAGAAAAAATTGCTAGAGCCATCGATTATTCGATAAAACACAAAACGCCGTTCTTGATGATATCAAAATCAGGTGGAGCACGAATGATGGAAGCCGCATTCTCTTTGATGCAGATGGCTAAAACATCGGCTAAGCTTACGCAACTATCAGAAGCAAAACTACCTTATATTTCTTTTTTAACTGATCCTACTACTGGTGGAGTAACTGCATCTTTTGCGATGTTAGGCGACTTGAATATTGCAGAACCAGGAGCCTTAATAGGTTTTGCGGGCCCTAGGGTAGTAAAAGAAACCATTGGGAAAGATCTTCCAAAAGGTTTTCAAACATCTGAATTTGTGCTAGATCATGGTTTCCTTGATATTATTGTTAATCGAACCGAGCTAAAGACAAAAATGGGAGAAATACTAGGATATTTTGCTCATTAATAAACAATTGTGCTTTTTCAAATCCCGCCCCTCCAGGCGGGATTTTTGTTTTTAAACATTTGTAGTTGTTTACTACCGATTAATAGATAGTAGCAGCATTAGTTTCGCCAAAAACTAAAATATGCCTTCATCCCAAACAAATGGCGAACTCCTTTTACCCAAGCATTTTCACACAGCTCATATTGAAACGCTCCCCTTTTACCCTCTTCCTGCCCGCAAAAGAATGATGCGATACAAACCCGCTATCGCATTTGAGTTTATCAATAAATTTAAATCGGCAGAGGAAATTACATTGAGCAAATATATAGGCCTGAGCGAAAAAGAAGAGAGTGAAATAAATCAGGCAGAAGAATTAGTAATCAATGATTTATTAAGAAAAAACGCAATACATTTCATCTATCGTAATCAATATCATCCCGAATGCAGAAGAAAAATTTTAATAGAAATACTAAAAACTACAATGGTTAAAAACATACGATCGAAAGGATATATACTTCACTATGAATTTGAAAAATTAATTCCAGAAACCACCAAGGAATTGTTTTCGGTAATAAACACTTTTATTGAAACACTACTAATGCAAACAGGAAAGGAAGTATATAAATACCTTTCAGATCAACTACACATTAACGGAATAAGTGGAATGATTAGCTCCTTCGACTATTTTTTACTACGTTATAAAGATTTATGGAGTCGTTGCGAACTTCAAGGTAATAAGTTATTCGTCGAAAAAATAGAACAGGAAATGGCCATAATCACCTGTATTAGCACAATAAAACGCAATAGTAAATCGCCAAAAGAAGAAATAAACACCAAAATTACACTTCAAAAAAAGAAAAATTGGTGGATAATATACTCACTCGAAAGCGAATCATTCCCTGAAATTAAATACCATTAA